>CAZYQK010000052.1:0-20528 GCA_964650245.1 uncultured bacterium
GCGGCGCCAGGCGCGCCCCGAGCGCGTCGAGCCGCGCGCGCAGCCCCGCCGGCAGCGCGGCGCCCTCGCGGGCGATCACGATCTCGAAGCGCTCGCGCGGGAGCGTCTGGCGGGCGAGGGCTTCGAGCAGGCGCGTAACACCCGCCTCGGGACCGGCGGATGGGATGACGACCGAGAACAGGGGCGCGGCGGTCACGCTGGCGCTCGCGGGAGCCGGGGACGCGGCGGCGAGAGAGGCTCCAGCGCGGCCGTCAGCTCCGCGCCGTGCCGAGCCCGACCGGGCGCGCCTCGCGCTGGGCGCGGTACCACGCCACGGTGCGCTTCAGGCCGTCCTCGAAGGGCGTGGCAGCTGTCCAGCCCAGCAGCCGTGCCGCGCGCGAGGTGTCGAGGCAGCGGCGCGGCTGGCCGTCGGGCTTGGACTTGTCCCACACGATACGGCCGCGATAGCCGGTCAGCTCCGCGATGAGCGCCACCAGATCGCGAATCGAGATCTCGCGGCCCGCGCCGATGTTGACGGGCTCGCCGTCCACGAGTTTCTCGGCGGCGAGCACGATGGCTTCTGACGCGTCCTCGACGTAGAGGAACTCGCGGGTCGCAGCACCCGTGCCCCACACCTCCATCTCGGGGGCGTCCGCCTCGGCCGACTCGATCGCGCGGCGAATGAGCGCCGGGATCACGTGCGAAGTCTCGGGATCGAAGTTGTCGCCCGGTCCGTAGAGGTTGACCGGCAGCACGTTCACCGCGTCGAAGCCGAACTCCTGGCGGTAGGCCTGCGACTGCACCAGCAGCATCTTCTTGGCGAGGCCGTAGGGGGCGTTGGTCTCCTCCGGGTATCCGTTCCACAGCTCTTCCTCGCGGAACGGCACGGGCGTGAACTTGGGATAGGAGCAGATGGTGCCGACGCTCACGAAGCGCCTGACACCCGCGCGGCGCGCGTGCTCCATGAGCAGCGTGCCCATCATCAGGTTCCGGTAAAAGAAGGTTCCCGGATGGCGGCGATTGGCGCCGATCCCGCCCACCACAGCCGCGAGATGGATGACGACCTCGGGACGCCGCTCTGCGAGCATGCGCGCGACTTCGTTCTCGTGAGTGAGGTCGTAGTCCCCGGCGCCGAGCGCGACGGAATTGGAGTAGCCACGCTTCGCGAGCCGGGCCATCAGATGGCCGCCCAGGAAGCCGCGACCACCGGTCACGACGATGCGATCTTCGCGATTGAGCACGAGTCCTCCGGTGGGGAACGACGCGTCACGCTAGGGCAGGCGGGGCGCGGAATCAAGCGCGGCGGCGCCGGGATCGGGCGCCGCGATCAGCCGCGCTGGGTCTCGCCTCGCACCGCGCGGCGCGCCGCCTTCGCCGCTGCGAACAGCGGCCGCAGCGAGGCGTGAAGCGCTGGCAACGCCGCGAGACGCCGGCGCAGGTGCGTAGCACTCGTCGTGCGTACGAGTCCCTTCGGCGTGAGCTCGTGGGTGGCGTCGAGCAGCGTGAAGACGTGGTCTTTCCCGCCCATCAGCGCGCGGTTGCGCACTGCCTCCGGGCCTTCCCAGTCGGTGCCGGAGGTGCCGGCGACGTGGGCGTAGTCGTGATTCTGGTGGATCACCGTGGTGACGCGCGTCGCATCCACCACCGGAAGCCGGCGCGCGCGGGCGCGGTAGATGAACCAGTTGTCCCAGCCGGGACGCCCCACCGCGAACTCCGGGAGCGTTCCCATCGCGCCGCGCGGGTAGACGAAATAGTCGCTGCCGGCGGGCGGATGGAGGCCTCCTGTTTCGCGCGTGAGCCGCCGCGTCGCCTGCGCCCAGTCCAGCGACCTGAACGCCAGCGGCTCGCGCAGGTCGAGGTCCCAGCGCTGGCCCACCATGAGGAAACGATTGCGCCGCCGCGCCACGTGGTCCGCCGCGGCGATGAAGTCCGGGAGCAGCACGATGTCGGCGTTCACGTAGCAGAGCACCGCGTAGCGTGCGCGCTCGGCGGCGAGGGCGAAGACGGAAGAGAGCAGCGGCGTCCCGTACTCGTTGCGCGCCACCTCCGGCACGAACTCGGCGCCGCACTCGGCCGCGGCCTCGGCCGCGCCCTCCTCCTCGCCGCACACGATCACCTGGCAGCGCGGCTCGAGCCGGGTCCAGCTCCCGAGCGCGTTCCGCTGGATGACGCCGATGTGCCCGCGGAACGGCTTGGGGACGGTGAAGATCGTGAGCATGCGCCGCGCTCAGAGGCGCCGCAGCACGAAGCAGCCGATCGCGTAGAGCCGCTCGCGCGGCGCGAACGCCAGCGCTTCCGGCTCGGCGGCGCTCACCCAGCGGTTGCCCTCGCGCTTGAGCCAGAACTCGCGCGACGCCACCTCGAAGCCGGCGAGCAGCTTCGGCAGCCGCTCGGCACCGTAGACGCGGTGGAGCGGCGCGAACACCGCGTCGCGGCCGACCGGGACGGTGAGGAGCATGGTCGCCCCCGGCTTCATCAGCGCACCCAGCCGCGCCATCGCCTCGAGGTCGCCATCGGGTCTGGGCACGCTCACGCCGTAGCGCCCCGCGAGACCCACGTGCTCGACCGCCGAGCAGTTGAGCACGAGATCGAAGTGACCCTTCGGCAGCGCCAGCTCGAACACGTCGCCGCGCACGAAGCGCAGGCGCTCGTGCGCATATGGCCAGGCGACCGCTTCGAGGTCCACCGCCGTCACGTCGTACCCGCGCCCGGCCGCGATCAGGCCGAGCGCGCTGCCGCCGTTGCCGAAATCGAGTGCTTCGCCTGGACCTGAGCCGATCTGCGCCGCGACCCACGACCACTCCACGTCGCGATCCCCGGAAAGGTCGAGCGCCGCGCCGCGCGGCGCGGTCATCCGTCGCCTCGCGGCCCGCAGCCGGTTGCGCGCGGCGGGCGGGAGCATCCCCGAAACCCAGCCGCGCAGCCCGGAGCGGAACGGCCCGCCGCGGCGCACCATCGGCTCGGTGTGCGGCTCGGTCTCGAGCGGCGCGACTTCCGGCGGGAGTGCCGAATCCATGGCCGCGAGCACTGTGCGCCGGGCCGGCCGCGACAGCGTGCCGCGGAACTGCTCGTGATCGGGCAGGCTCCGAAAGCGGCCAGCTGCGCCGAAGCCCGAGGCGTCGAGCATCCGCACCACGGCGCTCTCGGAGGCGATGAGCGCGAAGTGGCGCAGGCCCTGATCCTCGCCCTCGCACTCGTCCACCAGCGCGGCGGAAGGCTCGTGCGCCGGAACCACGATGGTCTCGAGCAGCAGCACCTTGCCCGCCAGCGCGCGCAGGTTGCGGATCGCGCGGAACGGGTTCTCGAGGTGGTAGAGCAGGCCGAAGCACAGCACGAGGTCGAAGCGGCCGACTGCCCCGATCGCGGGGTCCTCGGCGTCCACGACGCGGAAGTCCACGCCCGCGTGGCGACGCCGGGCCTCTGCGACGTTCTCTTCGCGCCCGTCGAGCGCCGTCACCCGAAGCCCGAGACCGGCGAGGAAGCCCGAGAAGTCGCCCAGCCCGCAGCCCACGTCCACCGCCGTGCGCAGGCCGTAGCGCTCGATCCACGCGGGGAGGAACGAGCGCAGGAAGGCGAGCCGCGCCTCGGTGAACGCGCGGGTGTGCTCCTGGTCGAACACCCAGTCGCGGCTCATGCACTCGCCTCCCGGGCCTCGTGATGCACCTCGAAGTCGCAGCCCACGTTCAGCACTCCGCTCCATTCGTCGCGCGGGTGTCCGAGCGGCTCGGTCGCCAGGATCATCTCCGGGACACAGTGCCACAGGTCGAGCATCTCGCCCTCGTCGGAGAGGCTCACGTGCCACCAGTAGACGCCGGGCTTGAGCGGCAGCCCGGGCAGCGCGTAGCGCATTTCGTGGCGGCCGGGCTCCAGCTCGAGATCGTACGCGGCCCACGCCCACATTAGCTGGTTCTCGCTGTTGTAGAGCGCGATGCCGTGGACCCCGTGGCGGATCGGGCGCGTGACGCGCAGCGTCATGCGCAGCGTCATCGGCCCCGTGGTCGCGAGCACGTTCGGGGACTCGCCGCGCGGCGCGGCGATGTCCCACGCCAGGAACTGGGCCGGCAGGTTCCCGCCCTCGATCCGGCGCGCGTCGTCGGCCGCGGCCGACGCCAGCCCCGCCTCGTAGCCGCTCACCACGTGGACCGTGGGTCCGTCCATTCGCAGGCGGCCGCCGTCGAGCCACAGGCACCGGCCGCACAGGCGGCGAATGGTGTTCATCTGGTGGCTCACGAACAGCACCGTGCGGCCCTCGCGCGCGACCTCGCCCATCTTGCCCAGGCACTTCTTCTGGAATGCGGCGTCACCCACCGCCAGCACCTCGTCCACCAGCAGGATGTCGGGCTCGAGGTGCGCGGCGACGGCGAAGGCGAGCCGCATGTACATGCCGCTCGAGAAGTGCTTCATCGGCGTGTCGATGAACTTCTCCACCTCGGAGAACGCCACGATCTCGTCGAACTTGCGCCGGATCTCGCGGTGGCGCATGCCGAGGATGGCGCCGTTCAGGAAGATGTTCTCGCGCCCGGTCAGCTCCGGATGGAACCCGGTGCCGACCTCGAGCAGCGATCCCACGCGGCCGGAGATTTCGGCCTCGCCCGCGGTGGGCTCTGTGATGCGCGACAGGATCTTGAGCAGCGTGCTCTTGCCCGCGCCGTTGCGCCCAATGATGCCCACCACCTCGCCCTCGCGAATCTCGAACGAGACGTTCTCCAGGGCCCAGACGTGCGCCCCGTCCGGGGCCGCCCGCCCGTCGCCGCGCCCCATCGCGCCCGCAAACGCGGACGCGGCGCGCTGGAGCGGCGCCGCCACCGCCTCGGTCAGGCTCTCGCGAAAGGTCTTGTAGCGTGCCTGCCGCGCGCCGATGCGGTAGCGCTTCGAGAGCCCCCGCGCGCGGAGTGCAACGCCGCTCATGGCTCACACCCGGTCGGCAAAGGTGCGCTCCATGCGGCGGAAGTAGAAGAGACCCGAGACCAGCACCATCACCGAGGTGAGTGCCGAGACCGTGAGCAAGGGTCCGGGACCGTGCCCGCTGCCGAGCAGCGCCCAGCGAAAGCCTTCGACCACGCCCGCCATCGGGTTCAAGCCCAGCAGCGCGCGCCAGCGCTCGGGCACCAGGCTGCTCGGGTAGGCGATGGGCGTGGCGAACAGCCAGAACTGGGTGAGGAACGGGATGGTGTAGCGCACGTCGCGGTACTGGACGTTCAAGGCCGAGAGCCAGAGCCCGACGCCCAGCGCGGTCACGAGCGCGAGCAACACGAAGAGCGGGAGCGTCCACACCGCGGCGGTGGGCGCCACGCCGTAGAACGCCATCATGGCGATCAACACCAGGAACGCGATCGCGAAGTCGAGCAGCCCGGCGAGCGTCGCCGCAATCGGGATCACGAGCCGCGGGAAGTAGACCTTGGTCACCAGCGACTGGTTCGAGACCAGGCTATTGCCCGCCTCGGAGAGCGAGTTCGCGAACAGCTGCCACGGGACGAGCGCGCAGAACGCGAACAGCGGATACGGCAGCCCGTCCGACGGGATCTTGCCGAGCCGGCCGAAGAACACGCTGAACACCACCATGGTCATGAACGGCTGGATGACGGCCCACGCCGCTCCCAGCACCGTCTGCTTGTAGCGCACCGAGACGTCGCGCCACATCAGGAAGAATGCCAGCTCGCGGTAGTGCCACAGGTCGCGCAGGTTGAGCGCGCTCCAGCCGCGGGCGGGGCGGATGAGCAGCGGGCGGGCGGCGGAGACGCGCGGGGAGGTGACGGGGGCGGTGGACATTCAGGGGACCGGCGGAGAGACGGGTGAGGGTGACTGCAAGAGTCGGGCTCCGATCGACGGTGGCCGCGCAGCGCGGATGGGCGAGCGGCAGGCGAAAGATCGCGGATCGAGACGGCGCGGCATTCTAGCGCGGCGCGGCTGCGCGGGTCGAGCGGAAGCGGTCGCGTCGATTCCGGGCTTCTAGAGACTTGCGCGCTCGCGGAACGCAGCCCCCGCGCCTTGACTGCGCCTGACCCTTCCATGAAGGTCAGCGTCATGGGTGCCTCGATGCGCGCGGACCGGCACTGGCCCGTCACCGTCATCACCGCCGTCCTGAACGGCGCCGCCACCCTCGAGCGCAACCTCGAGAGCGTGCTCGCCCAGACCTGGTCGCCGGTCGAGCACGTGATCGTGGACGGCGCCTCGACCGACGGCACCCGTGAGTTGATCGCGCGCTGGTCGCCGCACCTGCGCTTCGTCAGCGAGCCGGATCGCGGGCTCTACGATGCGATGAACAAGGGGCTCGCGCTGGTGAGCGAGTCCGAGAGCTACGTCCTCTTCCTCAACGCCGACGACACGTTCGCGGCGCCGGACGCAGTCGAGCGCGTCATGCGCGGCGCTGCGGGGGAAGACCTGGTCTACGCCCGGCTCGAGCGCTGGGACGAGGAGCTGGACTACCGCGACTCCATCGGACGCGAGGTCACGGCGCGCGACCTGGTGTTCGGCATGGCCTGCCATCACCAGACGGTGTTCTGCAAGCGCCGGGTGTTCGACGTCGTCGGTAACTTCGATCTCCGGTATCGCATTGCCGCCGACTATGACTGGATGGTGCGCGCGTTCCTGCGCGCCGAGGTCTCGAAGCGCTTCGTGCCGGAAGTGGTCGCGGTGATGCGCCGCGGCGGCGTGAGCGATCGCCGCTATCTCGACTCGGTGCGCGAGCGGTGGCACATCGTGCGGCGGCATTACGGCGCGCTCGATCTGCTGCGCTACAGCGCATACACCGGCTTCGGCGACTACCTGCGCTTCTGGACCCAGCAGGGCTTGAAGCGCGTCGGGTTGCTCAACCGCGCGCGCGAGGCGAAGCGCATGGTCCTGCGCCGGCCGTGACCGCCGGGACCCGCGCGCGCTCATGAGACTCGCCCGGCTCCACGGGGCCTACCCGCTCTACCTGCGCCAGTTCTACGCCGCCCGCGCCGGCCTCGAGCGCGCGGGCTTCGCCGAGCAGAAGCGGGCGCTCGACCACGACGCTTTCGGCTGGGGTGACGCCTGGGTGCCGGCGCTCGCGCCCTTCGGGTACGAGGTGCTGGAGTTGTGCGTCAACGCCGCGCCGCTCCAGCGGGCGTGGGCCCGGGAACACGCGCCCGCCCTCGCGCGCGGGAGCCCCGAGGCGATCGCGATCGCGCAGCTCCGGGCGTTCGCGCCCGAGGTGCTGTGGTTCGACCACCACGACGAGGCGCTGCTGGCCGTGATTCGTTCCGAGCTGCCCTCGGTGCGACGGGTGCTCGGCTGGGTGGGCAGCCACCTGCCCGCGGCACGCGCGTGGCGCGGCGTGGATCTCGTGCTCTCCTGCGCGGTTTCCTCGGTCGAGGCATTGCGCGCGCGCGGCGTGCGCGCCGAGCTGTTGCGTCATGCCTTCGATGACCGTGTGCTGGACCGGCTCGCGCCGCCACGGGAGCCGCTCGACGTGGTGTTCGTCGGCCTGTTCGACCCGGATGCGCCGACGCACGCGCAGCGCGAGCGGCTGGTCGAGCGGCTGCTCGCCGAGGTGAGCATCGCCGTGTTCAGTCCGATCGGCGCGCTCGGCGCCTCCGAGCGCTGGAGGCTGCGCGCGCGCGCGCTGGTCTGGGACGCGCTCGAGCTCGCGCGCCGCGCCGTCGGACCCCGGGTCGAACCCCGCCGGATTCCGCTGCTGGGCCGCGCGGCGGACTGGCAGGGGCGGCCGCGCCCCTCGCTGCCGCCCCGGCTCAAGCGCGCGCTGCGGCCTGGGCGCTTCGGGCTCGAGATGTATCGCACCCTCGCCGGCGCGAAGATTGTGCTCGACGTGCAAGGCGATCCCGACGCGCGCGACTCCTCCAATATGCGCCTGTTCGAGGCCACCGGCGTAGGCGCGTGCCTGCTCACCGATCGCAGCGCGCGGTTGCCCGAGATGTTCGAGTCCGACCGCGAGGTCGCGACCTACGGCGACCCGGACGAGTGCGTGACGAAGATCCGGCATCTGCTCGCGCGTCCCGACGAGCGCGAGGCGATCGCGCGCGCGGGGCAGGAGCGCACACTTCGGGAGCACACGTTTCCTCAGCGTGCGGCACGGCTCGACGCGCTGATCCGCGGGCTGCTCGCCTAGGCGCGGCGCCGCCCGCGCGTCAGCGCGGCTCCGCTCCGCTCCCGATGAAGAGATTCCCGGCGAGCAGCCGCTTCGCGAGCGCGAGCGGGCCGATCCGCACCGAGCCCGAGCCGTGCGCGAACCCCGGCAAGACCGCACGCGCCTCGCGCTCGATGGTGTCGAGCGCGGTCAGGTAGGGCGCGTAGACGTATTCGCGCAGCAGTGGCGTCATGCGCGCGCGATAGGCGGCGAAGCCGGAGTCGGCCATCCAGCGGTTGAGCCGGCGGAAGCCCTGGAAGTGGTAGAAGAGGAGCGGATCGCCGCCGACCGTCACCCGTCCGCCCTCCGCGCTCAAGGGATCGCGCTCGACGTTCCACGGCGCGAGGTTCGCCCCCCGATGCCTGACCACGTGCACGCGCCGGAACCGCGTCGGCCACGAGTCGAGATACTTCTGATCCGCGTACCGGTCGCGCTCCACGCGGTCGAAGCACCACTCGAAGCAGCGGTCGCGCCACCAGCGCAGGCACTCGAGGCCGTCGTCGTCGTGGACGAACGAGACCAGCCCCACGTTGTAGATTCCGTGGACTTCAAGCTGGCGCAGCTTGTCCGGGAAACGGTGCGGAATGATGAGCGTGGCGTAGTCGGGCCGCTCGCGATAGATGGGCGCGGGGTCGGCGAAGAAGAAGAGGTCGGCGTCGAGGTAGCCGAGTGATTCGCCCCGCGGCAGGCGGGCGAGCAGGTGGTGGACCAGCGCCGGCGTACACGTGAAGTAGTACTCGGCGCGCGAGCGGCCCGGCTTGGCTTCGAGCAGGCGCGGCTCGGCGGCCTCGAGGTCGGCGAGCGCGAGCGCGTGCAGCCCGGGCAGCGCGAGGCGGGTGAGCGCGTCGTGAGCCGCATCGTCGAGGCACAACGCGGTGAGCTCGGCGCCCTCGACGTGCCGCGCGAGTGAGCGATAGAGCGCCAGCCCCTTCCACAGGTAGTGGGAGTCGAAGTAGGTGCAGTAGCGCCGCGCGCCACTCATCGCGTGACCGCGGGGCGGAACAGGAAGCCGAGATACTCGCCCGGCTCCGGGGCGCGCGGGACGGTCACGCGCTCGTCCACCACGAACTCGCGCTCGAGCGCCAGGCTCAAGCCCCGCGCGTGGTCGAGCAGCTCGTCGCGGTTCAGGAACCAGCCCGCGTACTCGGTGTGATAGCCGTGCAGGTGCGGGCGCTGGACCACCACGAACGACGGGGCGCGCCGCACCGTGGGCAACCGCGTGACGAACAGCCACGACCCGGTGGCCCGCGCCAGCAGGGCGAGCGTGCCACGCCAGTCCTCCCGGTACTGCAGCGAGGAGCTGGCGAGCACGAGGTCGTATGAGCGCGCGAGCGCCGTCTCGTCGTCCTCGTGGAAGCGCGCGTCGGGAAACAGGGTGCGCCCATGGCGGCAGAGGGCCGGCAGGTCGCGGCAGTGATAGTCGAGCGCCACCTCGGGCAACAGAGCCCGGGCGAGTGCCAGGTAGTGCCCGATGCCGCCGCCCCAATCGAGCATCGCGAGCCGGTCGCGCCCGCGCGCCGCGCGCGCCAGCACGTAGGCGAACGCCATCACGGTGTTGTGGGCGGTGAGGTCCTCGCGTCCGATGGCGGGCGACTCGTGCGCCACCCCGAGCGGGCCCGCGCCCTCGATCGCAGCGAGGAACGCTGGCCAGCGCGCGCGCTGGGCGGCGAGGATGCTCTCGTCGCTCCAGCCGCGCGCGTCCGGGTCGAGACTCGCGAAGCCACCCGGCGGGTACTCCCAGGCCGGTTTCCGCCCCAGGCGGCGCAGCGGCCGCAGGGCGTCGAGCAGCACGGGCGGCAGCAGGCGCCGCGCGAGCGCGCCCAGGCTCATGCCCGGCTCCACCACGCGAGCGCGCCGCTCACGCCGCGGCGTTCCTGGCACCCGCGCGCCACGCCGCGAGGCCGCGCTCGAGTGCCGCCCTGAAGCGGCGGTCGAACGCTTCGGGCGCGAACGGCTCGGCCGCCGCTCGCAGCGCGGCCGGGTCGAAGCGGCGGCCGTCGAGCGCCTGAAGTGCCACGCACAGCGAGTCCACGGTCTGCGCGCCGAACAGCACGCCGTTCGCGACCGGGGCGATACCGCCGCGCGCGAGCGATTCCAGATCTTCGGCGCGGGCACCGCGCCCCACGGTCTCGAGCGCGCCCCCGCGGCCGAACGCCACCACCGGGCAGCCGCTCGCCAGGGCCTCGACCGGCACGATTCCGAAGTCCTCCTCGCCCGGGAACAGCAGCGCGCGGGCGCCCTGGTAGAGCCGCGCCATCTCCTCGTCGGAGACCCAGCCGCGGAATTCCACGTTTGGGCCCGCGAGCCTTCTCAGCCGTGGCTCCTCCGGCCCGCTGCCCACCACGATCAGCCTGCGGCCGAGCCGTCGCGCGGCCTCGATCGCGAGATCGGCGCGCTTGTAGGGGGCGAAGGCGCCCGCCAGCAGGTCGTGCTCGCGGGCCCCGAGGCCGGGCGCGAAGCGCGCGAGGTCCACCGGCGGGTAGACCACCTCGGCCTCGCGCGCGTAGTGGCGGCGGATCCGCGCCGCCACGTGCGCAGAGTCCGCCAGCATCAGGTGGGGGCGCGTGCTGGTGCGCACGTCCCACGCGCGCAGCCGCGCGCAGGTGCGGCGCACGTAGCCGCCGAGCGGCCACGGGAAGCGTCCGGGCGGAAAGTACTGCTCCTCCAGCTCCCAGATGTAGCGCATCGGGGTGAACACGTAGCTCAGGTGGAAGGTTCCGGCCGGCGTGGGCACGCCCTTCGCGACCGCGTGGCTGGTCGAGATCGCGAGGTCGTAGCCCGAGAGATCGAAGCTCTCGATCGCGGCCGGGTAGAGCGGCAGGTACCAGCGGTAGAGCCGCGCCGCGCGCGGCAGGCGCTGGATGAAGCTGGTGCGGATCGGATGCGACTCGATGGCGGGCGATACCGAGCCGCGGTTCCAGACCAGCGTGAAGAGATCGGCGCCCGGAAAGAGCCCGCACAGCCGCTCCAGCACCTTCTCGCCGCCGCGCATGCCGGTGAGCCAGTCGTGGACCAGCGCGACTCTCATCGTCCGGTCTCGACCGCGCGCGCGGCCGCCGCCGCCGCGGGGGCCGGCGTCACGGTCGCGGCCTCCCAGTGCCGCGCGCTGAAGGCCAGGCCCACCAGCACGTAGAGCGGATAGAGCAGCTCCTCGTCGCCGAAGTTCCACTCGAACAGCCCCGCCACCAGGAATCCCACCAGTGCTGCGGTCACACCCAGCCGCACCGCGGCGGCGAGCCCGCGGGCGCGCACCGCGGTGCGCACCCCGCGCCCCGCGGTCACGAACAGCGAGCCGTAGAGCCACGCGAAGGCGGCGAGCCCGGCGAGCCCCATGCTCGCCGCGATCTGGACCGGCACGCTGTGGAGATGCCCGGCGTGCTCGGCAGCTCCGGGCGGGCGGTAGCGGTCGTAGACCGCGTGGAGATCTTGTAGTCCGACGCCGGTGAGCGGATGGTCGCGGAAGATGCGCCCGCCCGCCTCCCACATGTAGGTGCGCTCCAGATTCCACACGCTGTTCGGATCGAACACGCTCACCAGGCGCGCGCGGAAGTTCCCGGGTGCGGCCAGCACCAGCACCGCGATCGCCACCCCCAGCGCCGGCAGCCAGCGCGGACGGGCGAGGGCGAGGATCACGGCCAGCGACGCGGCCAGACCGAGCCATGAGCTGCGCGTGAAGGTCGCCGCCAGCGCGAGGGCGGCGAACGCGGCGGCGATCAGCGCGCCGATCCGCCAGCGCCGCTCGCGTGCCAGCAGCGCCACCGCCGCCGCCAGGCTCGCGAACAGCAGCAGCTGGCCCGCGAAGGTCATGTAGTGGCCGACCGGGCCCCGCGCCCGGGCGGCGAAGCTGGCGCCACGCGCCACGAACACGGCCAGCCCGAACAGCGAGGCGAGCGCGGAGGAGGCCAGCACCACGGCGAGCGCGCGACGGGCGCGCCCGGGCTCCGCGGCGTGAAACGCGGCGAGCGGAACCAGCGCCGGAAACAGCGCCTTCGAGAGTCGCGGCAGGCTGGCCGTGCGGTCCTCGGCGAACAGCGCCGCGAGCAACAGGGCCGCCGCCCACGCCAGCGCGGCGAGCTCGACCGGCGTGCGCACCGGCCGGTGGCCGCCCGCGAACAGCGCGAGGGTGAGCGCGGCGCACAGGGCGACGGTGATACCCAGCGGCGCGATGGTCCAGGGCAGCGCGCCCGCGAGCAGGAGGAAGGAGACCGCCGCGGCGCGTTCCAGCACGGCGCGCCGCGGGGAATCGAGGGGCGGCCTATGGGAATCAGGCGATTTCATTTCGTTCGTGCCGCTCGGCGGGCGGGGGGAGCGTGCGGGCGGCAGCGAAACCGCCGGGCGAAGGTCGTTCGCAAACTATCGGACCGCCGGGGCGAGTGTCCAGTCCGGGCTTCGCGGCCGAACTTCGCGGCCCGCGCGGATTCATGCCCTCGCGGGGCAGGCGATCCGCGCCCCGCCCCGACTTCGCTGCCACCAAAGGGCACCCGGCGGTGTAAGAACCGGCTGGCGCGCGGGTCCGCACTCAGCCATAATCTCGGCCCGACGATGTGCCGATGACGTTGGACGGCAGGTCGGCTGTAACTTGTCGTTGACAATCTAGGCCCTAGTTTCCTAGCCTGCCCGCACGCGGGCGACAGCGGCTCGCCATGGGTCGGTGCTCGCGGTCACGCCGCGGGCGGGCGCGTCCGAGCCGGGTTGCAACACGGAGGGGTATTCATGCGGATCCTCGTCACAGGAGGTGCGGGGTTCATCGGTTCTCATCTATCGGAACAACTCCTGGAACGAGGCCACGAAGTCTGGGCCCTGGATGATCTTTCCACCGGCCGGCTCGTCAATCTCAAGACCTTCGAGCGCCACCCCCGGTTCCGCTTCCTGGAGGGCTCCGTCACCGACCCCGCCCTGGTGACGGGACTGGTCGCGCAGTGCGGCCTCGTTTACCACCTGGCCGCCGCCGTCGGCGTGCGCTACGTGCTCGAGAACCCGCTGCGCTCGCTGCTCACCAACATCCGCGGAACGGAAGTCGTGCTCGAGGCCGCCAGCGCCGAGCGCAAGAAGGTGATCCTGTTCTCGAGCAGCGAGGTCTACGGCAAGGGCAGCAGCGTCCCGTTCTCGGAGGACGACGACCGCGTTCTCGGGCCCACCCACAAGCTGCGCTGGTCGTACGCCTGCGGCAAGGCGGTGGACGAGTGCCTGGCCCAGTCCTACTGGCAGCAGCGGCAGGTGCCGGTCGTGATCGTGCGCTGCTTCAACACCTGCGGACCGCGCCAGACCGGCGCCTACGGCATGGTGATCCCCAACATGATCACGCGCGCGCTCAGCGGCGATCCCATCCTGGTGTTCGGCGACGGGCTCCAGTCGCGATGCTTCTCGGCGGTGAGCGACGTGGTGCGCGGCGTCCTCCAGCTCGGGGATGCCCGGGAAGCCGAGGGCGAGGTGTTCAACATCGGCACCGACGAGGAAGTCTCGGTACTCGATCTCGCGCATCGCATCCGCCGCATGTGCGACAGCCGCTCGCCCATTCAGTTCGTGCCCTACGAGGAGATCTACGGCAAGTCGTTCGAGGACATGCGCCGCCGCGTGCCCGATCTCGCCAGGATCCGCCGCGTGGTCGGCTATCGGCCCGAAGTCACGCTCGAGCAGCTCCTCGAGCTCACCATCCGGGACACTTGCGAGCAGATGGGCCTGCCCTGTCCGGTGGGGCTCGCAACCGCCTGACCCGCACCGCGGCCCGCCCCCCGCACCTTCCATGGCGCTCGCGGCCGCGTTCATTGTCTCACTCGTCCTCGCCCTGATCCTGACACCGCTCGGCACGCGCCTGGCGTGGGTGGTCGGCTACCTCGATCACCCGGAGGCGCGCAAGCTGCACACCTCGGCGACCGCGCTGCTCGGCGGCGTGGTCGTGTTCACGGCGGCGCTCGCGGGCTGGATTGCGGCGCTCGCCTTCGGGACCGGCGCGCTGCATCGCGAAGCGCTGGCGATGCTCTCGGGCGCGTTCATCGCGCTTCTGCTCGGGCTCTGGGACGACCGCTACGGCATGCGGCCCTCGATCAAGCTGCTGGGCCAGGCGGCGGCCGGCGCGACCGTGCTCGCCTCGGGGGCGCTGCCCGACCTCGGGCTTCCGACCGCGATCGCGGTTCCGCTCCTGCTGGTCGGGCTCATCGCGCTCATGAACGCGGTCAACTTCCTGGACAACATGAACGGGATGGTGGCCGGCTTTGCCGCGATCGCGCTCGCGGCCTTCGGCTGGCATTCGCAGTGGCGGGGGGCGGCCGGCACGGCGGCGGCGCAGTTCGCGCTGGCCGGGGCGTGCGCGGGATTCCTGCGCTTCAACTTCCCGCGGGCCTCCATTTTCCTGGGGGACGCGGGGAGCCTGTTTCTGGGCTATAGTCTCGGGGCCTCGGCGGTGCTCGCCTGTCACGGACCCGCGCACGGCTGGGGCCGGCTGGGGGCCGGGCTCATGCTTGGCTACCCGGCATTCGACCTGATATTCGTCGTGATCGACCGTCTCCGGGGTGGCCGCAAGGTCTACGAGGGCGGCAAGGATCACACCAACCACCGACTGGCGAGTGTGCTGAAATGCCCGAAGACAACCGTACTCCTCCTGTGGCTCAGTGGGGCCGCCCTCTGCGCAAGCGGTCTCGTGGTCCTCAAGCTCGACCGGCCGATGCCGGCGCTCCTGTTGTCGACCCTGTGGATCCTGCTGTTCCTGTGGGCGGGGGTGAAGCTGTCGAAAGTGGAGGTGAGCCCGCGCCCGACGACCTAGCGCCGCGTGACGCGGCGCCGCCCCCCCCGGCGCCCCGCTACGAAGCGCCGGGCCACGAGTCACCGCGCCACGAAGCGGCACGCTACGAGGCGGCACCGCGTCGCGCGCCGCGCGAGCCCGACGCCGACGATCTCAGGCAGCGCGAGCTGGTGGCGTTCATGGCGCGCGGGCTGGTGGATCATCCCGACGACGTCTCGGTTGAGGTTCTGGCCGCCGGGCCCGACGCCAGCTACGAGCTGCACGTCCATCCCGACGATCTGGGGCACGTGATCGGCAAGCAGGGCCGCACCGCGCGGTCGATGCGGCTGGCCCTGAGCGCATCCGCGGCGCGCGCCGGCCGGCGCGCCGATCTGGAGATCGCCGACTGAGTCGGGAGTTCCGGGACTCCACCCCATGAACCTGGTCCGCGTGGGACGCGTGGGACGCGCCCATGGGGTGAGCGGCGAGGTGGCGCTGGAGGGCAGCGCCCTCACTCCGCACGAGCTCCACCGGATCAGGCGCTTTGTGTGGCGCGGTCGCAGGGGGGAGACGCTGCCGCTCACGCTCGAGACCGCGCGCCCCGCGCACACCCGCGTGCTGGTGCGCTTCGCCGGCTACGAGGATCGCGACCGGGCTGCGTCCCTGACCCTGGGCGAGCTCCTGGCGGAGCGCGAGGCGCTGCCGGATCCGGGGCCGCAGACCGCGTACACCTTTCAGCTCATCGGCTTTCAGGTGCGCACCGCGGACGGTCGCGCGCTGGGCGTGCTGGAGGACATCATCCAGACCGGAGCGCACCCGGTCTACGTGGTCCGCGGCCAGCGCGAGCTGCTGATCCCCGCGGCCGGCGAGGTGGTGCGCGGCGTGGACCTCGCGGCCCACACCATCACGGTGGAGCTGCCGGCCGGGCTCGAGGACCTGTGAGAGGCGAAATTTGAAGATCTCGATCCTCACCATCTTCCCCGAATTCTTCCCGCCGGCGTTCGCCGAGGGCATGATCCGCGCCGCCCGCGACAAGGGGCAGCTCGAAACGGCGGTGGTGTGGCTGCGCGACTTCACCGAAGACACCCACCGCACCACCGACGACTATCCGTTCGGCGGTGGTGTGGGGATGATCATGAAGGTCGAGCCGATCGACCGCGCGCTCGGCTCGCTCGACGTGGGAGAACGGGGCGCCCGCCCCGCCGGGACCCGCGTGGTGTTGCTTTCGCCGCAGGGCCGCACCCTCACGCAGGACGTCGCGATCGAATACTCGAAGATCACGCACCTGGTGCTGATCTGCGGGCGCTACAAGGGGGTGGACGAGCGCGTCATCGAGCGCCTGGCCGACGAGGAGCTGTCGCTCGGTGACTTCGTGCTGTCGGGCGGGGAGCCGGCGGCGCTCTGCCTGGTGGACGCCGTGGCGCGGCTGCTGCCGGGGGTGGTCGGGAGCTTCGACTCGGTGGAGAGCGACTCGTTCCACTCCGGCCTGCTCGACGCGTCCTACTACACCCGGCCCGCCGAGTACCGCGGCTGGACCGTGCCCGACGTGCTGCTCTCGGGCCATCACGCCGAGATCGCGCGCGCGCGCCGAGAGGAATCGCTGCGGCGCAGCTTCGAGCGGCGGCCCGATCTGCTCGAGCACGCCGAGCTCACCGACGCGGACCGCCGCTTCCTGCGCCGCCTCGAGCGCGAGGAGTCGCGATGACCCGCGTCCCGTTCAACGCGCTCGCGGCGCAGGACGAACCGATCCGCGACGAGGTCTTGAGCGTGATGCGCCGCGTGGTGGAGCGCGGCTGGTACGTGCTGGGCGAGGAGCTGAAGTCGTTCGAGACCGAGTTCGCCTCCGGTGTCCAATCGGCGCACGCAGTGGGGGTCGCGAGCGGGACCGACGCCCTCCGGCTCGCGCTTCAGGTCGTGGGGGTCGGCGCCGGCGACGACGTGGTGACGGTGAGCCACACCGCCACCTTCACCGCGCTCGCGATCTCCATGCTGGGGGCGCGGCCGGTGTTCTGCGACATCGAGCCCGCCGCGATGACGCTCGATCCCGGGCGGCTGGAAGCAGCCATCACCCCGCGGACGCGCGCCATCATTCCGGTGCATCTCTACGGGCAGGCGTGCGACCTCGATCCTATCCTCGAGATCGCGCGGCGCCGCGGGCTGCCGGTGGTGGAGGACTGTGCGCAGGCGCACGGCGCGCTCTATCGCGGCCGTCCGGTAGGCGCGTTCGGCGCGGCCGCGGCGTTCTCGTTCTATCCCACCAAGAACCTCGGCGCCTACGGCGACGGTGGCGCCGTCACCACGCCGGACGGGGCACTCGCCGAGCGCGTGCGCCGGTTGCGCAACGGCGGCCAGGGCGACCGCTACCGCCACGTGGAGCTCGGCATCAACAGCCGGCTCGACGAGCTGCAGGCGGCGATCCTCCGGGTGAAGCTCCGCCGCCTCGAGCCCTCGAACGCGGCGCGCCGGGCGAACGCGGCGCGCTACGACGCGGCGCTGCACGGGGTCACGCTCCCGCGCGAGCTGCCGGAGCGCCGGCACGTCTACCATCTCTACGTCGTGCGCCATGCCCGGCGCGATGCGCTCGCCGCGCACCTGGCCGCGCAGGGCGTGGGCTGCCTGGTTCACTATCCGGTCCCGGTCCATCTTCAGCCCGCCTACACCCACCTCGGGCTCAAGCCGGGATCGTTCCCGGAGACCGAGCGCGCGGCCGACGAGGTGCTGTCGCTTCCGCTCTATCCTGGCCTCGCGCCCGCGCAGCAGCAGCACGTGATCGAGGCCGTCAACACCTTCACCGCGGTTCACGCGTGACGGAGGGCCGGTTCACGCGCAACGGGCCGGGCCCTGAATTTAGGCTGACCACGGCCGGCCCCCGGGCGTAGAGTCTCGAACCGCGGACCGGTCTCAAGCCTCCCGCCGGAACCCCGGGCCGCCCGCGGAGTATCACGTCACATGGCGCTCTCCGAACCGTCGTCCAGCCCGGTCCGCGTGGCCGGGACCGTGGCCCTGCTGCTCGCGCTCGCGGGCTGCCAGACCCGCGTCGAGCTGCCGACGCTCCCCAGGCCCGATGCCGCGCCGGATGCTCTGACCCCGGCCGATGCCATCCGTCGCATCGAGTGGTGCTGGGAGCGGCGCGCGACCGAGCCCTGCCGCGATCTCTTCAGCTGCGACTTCGTGTTCCAGTTCGCCCCGACCGACACCGCGGGGAATCGCTTTCGCGACCGACCCTGGACGCGCCCGGACGAGATCGACTTCGTGCTCAACCTGTTCGTGCGCGGCAGCGTGCTCGAGCCGCCGGCGAGCTACGTCGCGCTCCAGTTCGACCGCGATCTCGTCACACTTCCCGACCCGCGGCCGGGCAGGAATCCGAAATGGCACCGCAGCATTCTCACCCAGCTGGTGCTGGTCGTGGACAACCCGGCGCGCGAGTACCGCGTGCTGGGGACCGAGCGGTTCTTCTTCGTGCGGGGCGATTCCGCGTGCCTTCCGCAGGAGCTGCGCGACCGCGGCTACGGTCCCGACTCGACGCGCTGGTGGATCGAGCGCTGGGAGGACGAGAGCGCGGTGACGCTCGCTCCCGCGTATCACGCCATGCCGCTCAGGCCGGTCACGCTGGGTACGCTCAAGGCGCGCTACCTCGACGGGGCGCTGCCCGCGAACTGAGGCGCGGCATGACCGCGGCGCTGGGCTCGGCCGCCCGGGCGCACACGGCCGCGCTGGTCGCCGCGGGAAGCGGCCGCCAGAACCGGCCGATAAAACCTGATTTTGCGGGGCGCGCCCGCTCGCCTATACTGCCCGGCCGCACTTCATAAGCCCGCGTGTCCGGGCACAATGCAGAAAGGAGCCCGACCATGGGCCTGATCGAGAAAGTGGAAGCCCCCCACCTCAAGGCGGACCGCCCGCAGATCCGCCCGGGCGACACCGTCGAGGTGCTGGTGCGGGTGATCGAAGGCGACAAGGAGCGCCAGCAGAAATTTCGCGGCGAGGTCATCAACGTTCGAGGCGGCGGCCTGCGACAGACGTTTACCGTGCGCAAGATCAGCGAAGGCGTGGGCGTCGAGCGCACGTTTCCGGTGCACGGGCCGTCGGTGGCCGACGTGAAGGTGGTCAAGCACTCGAAGGTGCGCCGCGCGAAGCTCTTTTACCTGCGCCGGCTCTCGGGCAAGGGCGCACGGCTGTCCGAGAAGAAGGCGGTGGAGACCACAAAGCCGAAGTGAGCCCCGAGCCCTGGCTGAGGCTCGCTCGCGCCGAAGCCCGGCTCGCCGGGAAGGGCACGACGGTCGCGGGGGTGGACGAGGCCGGTCGCGGGCCGCTCGCCGGACCGGTGGTCGCCGCCGCGGTGGTGCTGGCGTCGCGCTACGGCTGGGACGGGATGAACGACAGCAAGCAGCTCGCGCCCGAAAAGCGCGAGGCGCTCTTCGCCCGAGTCCTGAACCAGGCCCGGGCTTTTTCATGGTCCGTCGTGGGCGCGCGCGCGATCGATCGGGTCAACATCCGGCGCGCGAGCCTCGAGGCGATGCGCCGCGCGGTGCTGCGGCTCACGGTCGCGCCCGACCTGGTGCTGGTGGACGGCGACTCGCGCGTGCCGGAGCTGGCCTGCGAGCAGCGCGCGGTGGTGGACGGCGACGCGCGCATGCTCTCGATCGCCGCCGCGTCGGTGGTGGCCAAGGTGGTCCGCGACCGCATCATGCGGCGGCTCGATCGGGTCTGGCCGCAGTACGGCTTCGCGCGCCACAAGGGCTACGGCACCCCGGAGCATCTCGCGGCACTCGCCGCCCACGGCCCCTGCCCGCTCCACCGCTTCTCGTTCGGGCCAGTGATGGAGCTCGAACTGCCGCTGGTGTGAGCCGGCGGCGCCGGGGCCATCCGGTCCCAGGCGAGCGCCCGGCGGCGACCGGCGGGCACCGACACCCTGCGTGCCGGCCTCCAGCGCGCCGCCCTCCCAAACGCGCTATGCTGCCGGCGCCTCCGCACCATCGTCCTCGAAGGAGAACGTCATGGGAATGGCGAAGATTCGCGGGGGGCGGGGCGAGACGCTGGCTGCGGCTTACCTCGAGCTCAAGGGGCTCTCGATCGAAGCGCGGAATGCGCGGCTCGCGGGCGTGGAGGTGGATCTGGTCGCCTTCGAGGGACGCACCCGGGTCGTGGTCGAGGTCAAGCTCCGGAGCCGCGCCGACTACGGGGGCGCCGCGCTCGCGGTGAACGGCGCGAAGCGCGAGCGTCTGCTGCGAGCGGCACGCGCGCTGGCGGGAGCCGGGGATCCGGACGTGCGCATCGACGTGGTGGCGATCGAGCTCGAGCCCGATGGAATGATGCTGCGGCACTATCGCAACGCGGTTACGGAGTAACGAGCAGATGGTGAGGCTGCCGCGTTTCGGCCGGCTGCGACTGCCGGGGCGCATCACGCAGGGCTGGCGCGCCAGGCTCCGTGCCCAGCGCCGCTGGTGGCGCGCGCGCTGGCGCGCCCGCGCAGCTGCGGCTTCCGCCGAGGTGCTGTTCCCGGCCGCGGGCAAGGGCGCGATCGCGGTCGAGACCCTGGCCGGCGCCGGTGCCGCGAACGGGCCGCGTATCGCCATCCTCCATGCCACCGCGGGAAGCGGCCACAAGCGCGCGGCCGAAGCGCTGGCCGCCGCCATCAGCCGGCTCAGCCCCGGGGCGCGGGTACGCGAGGTGGACACGCTGGTGTTCGCCTCGCGCTTCTACCGTGGCACCTACGCCGCGAGCTAC
>CAZYQK010000053.1:0-20142 GCA_964650245.1 uncultured bacterium
CGCGGCGGGCGGGCGTGGCCGCTGCGCGCCGGGCCCCGCGAGTGCCCGCCGCCGTCCGCGCGCGCAGGCCGGTGGCCGGGCGCCGGCGCGGAACCAACCCATCACGGCGAGCGGGGCGCTCCCCTGGGTCTCGCCGCCGTACCTGATTGGCCGTGGGGCTGAGGCCGCATGGCCCCCTAACTGGAGGAGAGCACTTTGGCTGTCGAGCGTACGCTGTTCATCGTCAAGCCCGATGCGGTCCAGCGAAGCCTGATCGGCAAGATTCTCGCTCACCTGGAGGAGCGCGGCTTCCGGATCGTCGAAGGCCGCTTCGGACGCCTGACTCGTGAGGAGGCCCAGACCTTTTACGCCGAACATCTGGGCAAGCCGTTCTTCAACGAGCTCGTGGACTACATGACCTCGGGGCCCGTCCTGCTGACCTGCCTCGAGCACGAAAACGCGGTGGCGTACCTGCGCGAGGTGATCGGCGCCACGGACCCGGCCGCGGCCGCCGCCGGCACGGTCCGGAAGCTCTACGGCGAGAGCAAGGGGCGTAACTCGGTGCACGCCTCCGATAGCGTCGCGAGCGGCGAGCGCGAGGTGAAGCTCTTCTTCGGGGTCGCGGCGCTGTCGCGGTGAGCCGCCGGGAATCTCCGGCGCGCGCGGGGGCGGAGTGCTAGACGGATGACCTGGGCTGTGTTAGCTTGCCCGCGACCTGGGTCCCGCTTCGGCGGGCTCATTTTGTATGTCCGCATTTGCCATTGATCTCGGCGCACTCTCCCCCGGCCGGCATCGGGTCGGGCTGGAGTGCGCGGCGGCCGATCTGGGGCTCCCGGGCGGGGAATGGCCGGGACCGGTTCGCGGCGCCTTCGAGGTCGAGAGGAGCGGCGAGCAGGTTTCCGTGCGAGGCCGCGTGGAGGCGGTCGCCACGCTCGAGTGCGTCCGCTGCCTGCGGGCCTTCGAATTCCCGCTGCTTGCGCCGCTCGAGGTTTTCGCGGACCGGTCGGGCTCGGCGCGGCGGCACGAGGAGGAATCGCTCGAGCGCGACGATCTCATGAAGTTCCACGACGGCCGGCTCCTGGACCTGGGCGAGGACGCGCGCGCGAGCCTGTTGCTCGAGGTCCCGATGGCGCCCCGGTGCCGGGAGGACTGCCGGGGTCTGTGCCCGTCCTGCGGGGCGGACCGGAACGTGGAAACCTGCACTCACAGTTGAGCGCGCGAAGGCGGCGAGCCGCCGCGCGCGGCGCCTCAGGAGGAACCAGAACATGGCGGTACCCAAGCGGCGACACTCGAGCACGCGCGGCCGGAAACGGCGCACGCACTGGAAGCTCAAGCGTCCCGGGCTCAATCCCTGCAGCCATTGCAGCAGCCCCAAGCAGCCGCACCGTATCTGCCCCAACTGCGGCTACTACGACGGCGAAGAAATCGCACCGCCGCGCGAAGGATAGGGCGACCGGCCCATTCCATGGCCAGCGTCCCGCACATCGGCATTGACGCGATGGGGGGGGACTTTGGCCCCTCCGTGGTGGCGGAAGGCACGGTCCTGGCGTTCCGCCAGATGCCGGGGCGTTTCCGCGTGACACTGGTCGGGGACGAAACCGAGATCCGGCCCGCGCTCAAGCGCCACCGCGCCGCCGACCTGCCCGTCGATGTGGTCCATGCTCCCGAGCGCATCGAGATGGACGAGAAGGCGGTGGCGGCCGCGCGCCGCAAGCAGCGCACCTCGCTCGGTGTGCTCACCCGGCTGCACAAGGAGGGGGGCGTGGACGCGATCTTCAGCGCCGGCAACACCGGTGCGGTGGTGGCGACCGCTCTGCTCGGCCTCGGCCGGCTCGAATCGGTGTCGCGCCCGGCGCTCGCGGCCTTCATGCCCAACCCCGCCGGCGGCACCGTGGTGCTCGACGTCGGGGCCAATGCGGAGTGCAAGGCGTCCTACCTGGTGCAGTTCGCCCACATGGGCTCGGTGTACGCGCGCTATCTTCTGGGGCGTGAGAATCCGCGCGTGGGCCTGCTCTCGATCGGCGAGGAGGATAGCAAGGGCAACGCCCTGGTGCAGGAGACCCTGCCGCTGCTGCGGCGAGCACACCACCTGAACTTCATCGGCAACGTGGAAGGCGGCGACGTGTTCAAAGGCAGCTGCGACGTGGTGGTGACCGACGGCTTCACCGGCAACATCGTGCTCAAGACCGCCGAAAGCGTGGTCGGGCTGCTCACGCACAAGGTGCGCGACGAGATTCGGCGCGACCCGCTGGCGAGGCTGGGCGCGCTGTTCATGATGCCGGCCCTGCGCCGGCTCCAGGCCCACATGGACTGGGAGGAGTTCGGGGCGGCCCCGCTGCTCGGGGTCAACGGGGTGTGCTTCATCGGCCACGGCCGCAGCGGGCCGCGGGCGTTTCGAAGCGCGATCCGCACGCTCACCCGTTACGTCGAGCAGCGCGTGAACCAGCACATCCGAGAGGAGATCGAGGCGGACCATGATTCAGCGGCCTGACGCGCCGCGCGGCACCACCATCGCCGGCACCGGCATGTACGTCCCGGACCGGGTGCTCACCAACCGCGAGCTGGAGCAGATGGTCGAGACCTCGGACGAGTGGATCCGCGAGCGCACCGGCATCCGCGAGCGGCGCATCGCGGCCCCCGACCAGGCCTCCTCGGATCTGGCCGTGATCGCCGCCGAGCGCGCGCTCGCGAGCGCCGGGATCGCAGCCGCGGACGTGGACCAGATCGTGCTCGCCACCACCACGCCCGATCACTACCTGCCCTCGTGCGCCTGCACCGTTCAGGCGAAGCTGGGCGCGCGCCGCGCCGCGGCCTACGACGTGTTCGCGGCCTGCACCGGTTTCATCTACGGGCTCTCGATCGGGCGCGGGATGATCGGCACCGGCCAGGCGGACACCGTGCTCGTGATCGGGGTGGAGACGCTCTCGCGCGTCACCGACTACACCGACCGCAACACCTGCGTGCTGTTCGGCGACGGCGCCGGGGCGACCGTGCTGCGCCCATGTGCGGTGGGCGACGGGCTGCTGGCGATCACCATCCAGAGCGACGGAGAGCTGGGCGACGTGCTCGAGATAGCGGCCGGCGGCTCGCGCACGCCCGCCTCGGCCGCGACGGTGGAGGCGCGCGGCCACTTCATCCGCATGCGCGGCAAGGAGCTGTTCAAGATCGCGGTGCGGTCCATGGAGGAGAGCCTGCGACGGGCGCTCGAGATCGCCGACCTCGCGCCGGGCGACGTGGACCTGCTCATCCCGCACCAGGCGAACCTCCGCATCATCGACGCGGTGCGCGAGCGGCTCGGCGCGCCCCCCGAGAAGGTGATCGTGAACATCGATCGCTACGGCAACACCTCGTCGGCATCGATTCCGATCAGCCTCGACGAGGTGGCGCGTTCGGGAAGGCTCAAGCCCGGCGATCGCGTGGCCTTCATGGCGTTCGGCGGCGGGGCGACCTGGGGTGCGTCGGTGATGCGCTGGACCGCCCCGGCTCCGGTGGTCCCGGCCCATGCCGAGCCGGCGGCGGCGGCGCGCGGGACCGGCACGTGAAGCTGGCGTTCCTGTTCCCGGGCCAGGGCGCCCAGGCGGTGGGCATGGGTGCTTTGCTCGCCGATCGATTCCCGGTCGCGCGCCGGACGTTCGAAGCCGCCGACCGTGCGCTCGGCTTCGCGCTCTCGCGGCTGTGCCGGGAAGGTCCGGAGGAGGAGCTCAAGAAAACGGTCCACGCCCAGCCCGCGCTGCTCGCGCACAGCGTCGCAGCTTACCGGCTGCTGGAGGAGGCGGGGCTCAGGCCGGCCTGGGTGGCGGGCCACAGCCTGGGCGAGTATTCGGCGTGCGTGGCGGCGGGAGCGCTCGAGCTCCAGGACGCGATCCGGCTGGTCCGCCACCGGGGCGAGCTCATGTACCAGGCCGGGCTCGAGCGTCCCGGCACCATGGCCGCGCTGCTGGGGCTCGAGCGCGAAACGGTGGATGCAGTGTGCGCCGAGGCCGCGGCGGCGGGGGTGGTGCAGGCGGCCAACCTCAACGCCCCGGGCCAGGTCGTGATCTCGGGCGAGATCGCGGCGGTCGAGCGCGCGTGCGAGCTCGCGCGCGCGCGCGGCGCGAGACGCGCCATTCGGCTCGAGGTGAGCGGCGCCTTTCACTCCCCGCTTATGGCGCCGGCGGCCGAGGGGCTCAGGGCGGCGCTCGAGGCCACGTCCATCCGGGACGCGCGCTGCCCCGTAATCTGCAACGTGGACGCGGCACCGGTGCAGGGCGCGGACGAAATCCGGCGAGCGCTCGCGCGCCAGCTGCTGGGCGCTGTGCGCTGGGAGGACTCGATGCGGCACCTGATCGCGAGCGGCGCCACGGGGTTCGTCGAAGTCGGGACCGGCAAGGTGCTGGGCGGCCTGCTGCGCGCGCTCGACCGCGGCGCGGCCTCGTGGAACGTCGAGGACCCGGAGTCGCTGGCCGCCACGCTCGCGGCGCTCAACGTCCCGCTGCCCGCGGGGGGCCGGGCGTGATGGCGGAGACGCTGGGGATGTCGGCCGCGGTGGACGGCCGCGAGCTCGCGGGGCAGGTGGCGTTCGTGACCGGCGGGGCCACCGGGATCGGGCTCGCCGCGGCGCGCGCGCTGGCCGCGCGTGGCGCGACCGTCGCGATCTTCAATCGCAACCAGGAGCGGGCGCGGGCCGCGGTCGAGAGCCTGCGCGCGCAGCGCTTCGACGCTCACGCGTTCCCGGCGGACATCGCCGACAGCGCGTCGGTGGACGCGGCGTTCGGGGCCGCGCTCGGCGCGCTCAAGCGGGTCGACGTGCTGGTGAACAACGCCGGCCTCGCGCGCGACGGCGCGTTCATGCGCATGAGCGACGAGCAGTGGCGGGAGGTGCTCGAGACCAACCTTAACGGCGCGTTTCGCTGCTGCCGCGCGGTGACGCGGCCGATGATGAAGGCGCGCTACGGCCGCATCGTGAACGTCTCCTCCGTGGTGGGCCTGATCGGCAATCCCGGGCAGGCCAACTACGCGGCTTCGAAAGCGGGCCTGCTCGGGCTCACGGTCTCGCTCGCGCGCGAGCTGGCCAGCCGCTCGATCACGGTGAACGCCGTGTGTCCGGGCTTCATCGAGACCGAGATGACGGCCGCCCTCCCGGAGGCGGTCAGGGCCGAGCTCTTGGCCCGCATTCCGCTCGGCCGGCTGGGCCGCGCGGAGGAGGTGGCGGAGGCGATCGCGTTCCTGGCCTCCCCGCGAAGCGCATACGTCACCGGGCAGGTCTGGACGGTGGACGGCGGGATGGTGATGTAGTCGGATGGGTAGGGAAGCTTCTCGTACCACAACAGGAGGTGAATTTCGTGGCGACATTCAGTGAAGACCGGGTCAAGGAGATCATCGCGAAGGAGCTGGAGGTCGAGGCCAGGCAGCTGACGCCCGAGGCCAAGTTCATCGAGGACCTCGGCGCGGACTCGCTCGACATCGTGGAGCTGGTCATGGCGCTCGAGGAGGAGTTCGGGCTCGAAATCCCGGATGAGGACGCCGACAAGCTCAAGACCGTCGGCGACGCGATGAACTATCTCAAGTCCCACGCCACCGCCGGGTCCTAGAGGCGGGAGCTTCGCCGCGTCCATGACCGGCCGCCCGGAAGCCAGGGGGGCCGGCTCGGGAGAGCGGAGCCCGGAGCAACGGAGCACCAGACCCACATGCCGAAGCAGGAACACCGGGTGTTCGTGACCGGGGCGGGCGTCATCTCCCCGCTCGGCAACGACACCGAGACGTTCTGGAAGAACCTCGTTGCCGGAGTCTCGGGAGCGGGTCCGATCACCCGCTTCGACGTCTCCCGATACGACACCCGCTTCGCCTGCGAAGTGAAGGACTTCACGACCGAAGGGGCGATTGACCGCAAGGACGCCAGGCGCATGGACCGCTTCGTCCAGTTCGCGGTGGTCGCCAGCAGGGAAGCGATCCGGAACGCCGGGCTCGAGCTGGAGGCCGTCGATCGCGAGCGCATCGGGGTCATCCTCGGCTCGGGAATCGGCGGCATGGAGACGTTCGAAACCCAGCACCGCGTGCTGATCGAGCGGGGTCCGGGCCGGGTCAGCCCTTTCTTCATCCCGATGATGATCTCGGACATGGCGGCGGGCCAGGTGTCGATCCAGTTCGGGCTCAAGGGGCCCAACTTCTGCACGGTGTCGGCGTGCGCCTCCGGCGCGCACGCGATCGGCGAAGCGCTGCGTCTGCTGCGCGCGGGAGACGCGGACGCGATCATCGCGGGTGGCTGCGAGGCGACGATCACGCCCATGGCGGTGGCCGGATTCAGCAACGCGCGTACACTCTCCACACGAAACGACGACCCGCAGCGAGCCAGCCGTCCGTTCGACAAGGATCGTGACGGCTTCGTCATCGGCGAAGGTGCGGGCGTGATCGTCCTCGAGACCGAGGACCACGCCCGCCGCCGCGGCGCACCGGTGCTGTGCGAGCTCAGCGGCTACGGGGCCTCCGGGGATGCCTTCCACATCACCGCGCCCAGCGCGGACGGCGACGGCGCGGCGCGCGCGATGCTGCGCGCGCTGGCGGACGCCGGCATCCCGGCGGAAGACGTGCGATACATCAACGCCCACGGCACTTCGACACCCACCGGCGACCCGATCGAAGTCGCCGCGGTGAAGCGAGTGTTCGGCGAGCACGCCCGCAGCCTGATGATGAGCTCGACCAAGTCCATGACCGGCCACCTGCTGGGTGCGGCCGGCGGACTCGAAGCCGTGGTGACGGCGCTGACGCTGGCGCGCGGGATCGTCCCTCCCACGATCAACCTCGAAGAAACGGATCCTCAATGCGACCTCGATTTCGTTCCGAATCAGGCCCGCGCGCTGCGCGTGAAGGCCGCCCTCTCGAACTCGTTCGGGTTCGGGGGACACAACGTGACCCTGGCCATGAAGGCCGTGACGTAAGCGGCCGGCGCCGCCGCGGCGGACGCCGTCGTCCGCGCGGCCCGCAACCGCCGCCCCCGCGGCGACACGGCTTCTCGCTCTGGCGCTGGCTCTCGGCGCTGTTCGCGCCGCCCCGTCGAGCGCCCGAGCCGCGGGGCGCCGCACCCGCCGGGGGCGAGCAGGAAGCACGCATCATCGTCGAGTTCGGCCGGCACTACGGCATCGAGTTCCGCAGTCCCGAGCTGCTCAAGCTGGCGCTCACCCATCGTTCCTACCTGAGCGTGACCGGCCAGGGGCCGCGCGAGTCCAACGAGCGCCTGGAGTTCCTGGGTGACTCGGTGCTCGGGCTCGTCACCAGCGAGTACCTGTACCGGCAGCATCCCAACGAACACGAGGGCCAGCTCACCAAGACCAAGTCGCTGCTGGTGTCGAAGGCGATCCTCTCGCGCCGAGCGCTGGCGATGGGTCTCGGACGCTTCGTCCTGATGAGTCATTCCGAAGTCGAGTCGGGCGGCCGACAGCGGCTCTCGATCCTGGCGGACGCCTTCGAGTCCGTGATCGGCGCGATCTATCTCGATCAGGGTTTCGAGGCGGCGCGCGCCTTCATCGAGCGCTGGCTGCTGCGGGATTCGCGCGAGATCGTGTCGGACAAGCGCCACACGAACTACAAGAGCCACCTGCAGGAATACGTCCAGAGCACGTTCCGCACCCACCCGGTCTACCGCATCCGCAGCGAGATGGGGCCGGACCACTCCAAGCACTTCATGGTCGAGGTGCTGGTGGGACGGCGCATGCTGGGCGAGGGCAAGGGGCGAAACAAGAAGGAGGCGGAGCAGGCGGCGGCGCGCGACGCGCTCGACCGCGTGGGGGGCGAGCCGGGGAACGAGGGCCGCGAGCGCGGGCCCCGTGACCGGATGCCGCGCGAGGTCCGCGAGCGTGTCGCTCCACCGCGGGTTGAAGCCGAGGCCGGGGGCATCGCGACCGCGGACGAGAGCGAGGAATCCACGCGCCGGCGCCCCCGCGGACGGCGTGGTGGGCGGGGACGCCGCGCGCGGCCGGGCGGCGAGATGGAGCCCGCGGCGCCGTCCAGCACCATGCCGGTGGCGCAGGAGCCGCCCCCCCCCGCCCCGGTTTCCGCGGCGCGACCGGCGGCGGAACGCGCACGCGATGTGGAGCCCCCCGAGCTGGAGCCGCTGCCGCCGGCGTACGATGAGGACGAGTTCGAGGAGATCGGCCGCCCCGAGGGGCCGCTCGAGGATCGGCACGTGGATCCGTTCGCGATCGAGACCGAGCCGGCCGCTGCCGAGGAGAGGTACGCGGCGCCGTCGGGCGCTCCGGCGGCGCCCGCGGAAGGCGCTCAGGCGGGCGACGAGCCCTGGGTAGAGACCGAGTGGTCGATGCCTGGATCGGACTCCGAGCCGTCTCCGGAGCCGCCGGCCTCCGGGGAGTCGGAGGTCGGCGAAGAATCAGGACAGGGACCGGCTCCGACCTCGACGCCCGCCGGAGGTGCCCTTTACGGCCGTCGGCCCGGGCGCAAGCGGAGGGGCCCGTCACGCTAGGGGCTAGTGGCGTGGCCGAGATCCGGCGTTGCTCGGCGCCGGGAGATCTGTGATGGGCCGGAACTCAAGAGGGCCAAAAAAAGTGAAGCGGGGGGTTTGCACCCCCCGCCTCGAACTGCCGCCACGCGCGGTCAGGACAGGCCCCTCGGAATCTCCGTGCCCATCCCACGGTGACGACAGGCACAATTCACCCTCGGTCTGTCCACAGAGCATCTGCCATGCCAGAAAAAGCACGCCCATGCGTTGCGGAGCCTAACGCGTGCCGCGTGAAGTCCTTCTCTCGCCGCAGCGGATCTCCTTGTAGTCGCCTCTGAGCCGGGATCGCACGAACGATTGGGACGACTTGTCACGACCGCCGCCGCCGCTTGCCATCAATGGCGCCCGGATACTGTCATTAAACGCTGGAGTCAATTTGGCCCGACGTGGGCCAGATTGTCACCGCAGCCGGTTGGATCGCGTCGCTCGCGTGCCGCCATCCGGTTCAGCGTGCGGCGTGAAATCCCGAGGATCTGAGCGGCGCGGGTCTGATTGCCCCCGGTTTGGACGAGCACTTCGTGAACGTAGCGCCGAATCATCTCCCGGAGGTGGGGGAACTCGGTGCTGACCGGCGCGGAGGGGTCGGCGCGCCGGGGCATACGCGGCGGCAGTGCCTCCACGCCGATCAGGCCCTGGGTGGAGAGCAGCACCGCGCGCTCGACCACGTTCTCCAGCTCACGGACGTTGCCCGGCCACGCGTACTCCATAGCCCGCCGCATGGCCTCAGGCGTGAAGCCCGAGACCGGCCGCCCGGTTTCGCGCGCGTACTTGCGCAGGAATTGATCGATCAGGATGGGTATGTCCTCGGTTCGATCGCGGAGCGGCGGCAGCAGGATCGAGACCACGTTGAGCCGGTAGTAGAGGTCCTCCCGGAACCGCCCGGTCCTCACCATCTCATCCAGGTCGCGATGGGTGGCGCCCACCAGCCGCACATCCACCTCGTGCTCCTCGTTGCCTCCGACCGGCTTGATGGCGTGCTCCTGGAGCACCCGGAGCAGCTTGGACTGGAGCGCGAGCGAGAGATCCCCGATCTCGTCCAGGAACAACGTGCCGAGATGCGCCTCGTCGAACAATCCCCGGCGCGAAGCGGTGGCGCCCGTAAACGCGCCGCGCACGTGCCCGAACAGCTCGCTCTCGAGCAAGCCCTCGGGGATGGCCGAGACGTTCACCGGCACGAACCGGCGATCGGCTCGCGTGCTCATGCGGTGGAGCGCCCGCGCCACCAGCTCCTTGCCGGTGCCGCTCTCGCCCAGGATCAGCACGCTGCTCCGTCCCGCAGCCACTCGCGCGGCGGTCTTGAAGACTTCGAGCATCGGGGGCGACTTGCCTGCGATGATGTCTTCGATTCGGCCCTGGGCCTCTGGCCCGGGCTCAGGACCGAGCCTATGGCGGGCGTCCGAGATCCGCTTCTTTTCGATCGCGCGCCGTAGCAGCGAACCGATCGACTCGAGCGTGGGCGGCTTGGCGACGTAATCGTAGGCGCCCGCCTGGATCGCCTCCATCGCGGAATGCACCGTGGCGTGCCCGGTGATGAGCACGACCGGGACGTCGGGATCGACGCGCTGGATCTGTCGCAGCAGTTCGAGCCCGTCGGTGGTGCCCAGGCTGAGATCGGTGAGCACGACGTCGAAGCCACCCTCCGAGAAACGCGCGATCGCGGTCTCGGCGCTCTCGGCCACGACCACTTCGTGACCGAAGTGCCTCGCCATCCGCTCGATGGCGAGGGCGGTCTGGGGCTCGTCGTCGACGACGAGGATTCGGGTGCGAGTTTCGAGGGCTTCCATGGCCTGCAATGCGCGACAGGGTGGGAGGTCGAAGCGATTCATACCACGTCCGGGAGTCCCGGTCATGGCGGAAATCCCGAAGCGGCTCCTCCGCATGCGGTCCGGCTTTGGGACGCGCGCTACGCCCGTGCTAGGCTGATGCCGATGTGGGTCCTCGCGCTGAGCCTGATCGCCGTCGCCGCGACTACGCTGCCCCCGACCGCGGGACCGCCCCAGGCCCCCCTCGCGGGCTACCCGAGCGAGGAAGCGTTGCGCAGGTACACGCAGGGCCGGCTCCTCGAGGAGCGCAACGAGGGTCGCGACGCGCTGGCCGAGTACTACCGTGCGCTGTTGCTCGACCCGCGCTCGACTGCGACGATGCGCCGGCTGAGCGAAGTTTCGGCGCGACTCGGCGACGCCGCGGGATCCCTGGAATTCGCCGACCAGGCGCTGCTCATCGAGCCGGGTGACGCGCACGCGCGCTGGCTTTCGGGCGCCGCGCTCTTCAATCTCGGCCGCGCCCGCGACGCGCTGGAGTCGCTGGAGGCGGCGGTGGCCGCCGACTCCGGGCAGGTCGAGTATCTCAAGACGCTGGCGCGGGTGGGCGAAGAGCTGGATCGCTATGAGGTTGTGGCGCGCGCGTATCGTCGGGTGGTGGAGCTCGACTCCCGGGATGGGGAGGCCTGGTTCCAGCTCGCGGCCGCCGAAGCTCGGTTGGGTCGCTTCGCGGCGGCCAGGCCGGCGCTCGCCGAGGCGGTCGCCATCAATCCGATGCGGCCCGGCCTGTTCTTCCTGCAGGGCTGGGTGGAGGAGGGACTCGGCCATCGGCGCGAGGCGATCGAGCTCTACCGCGAACATCTGAAGATCCACGCCGGAGACGCCGCATCCCGCCAGCGCCTGGTGAGCCTGCTGATGGACGCGAAGCGCTTCGCGGAGGCGTACCGCGAAGTGCAGGCGCTGAGCCGTGCGCGGCCCGAAGACGCGGAGGCGCTCGCGGTGGAGGCCGACCTGGCGCTCCGGCTGGGCCACTCCACTCGTGCGAACGAGTTGCTGGCCCGCATCGCGCGGCTGGCGCCGGACGATCCGGACAACCTCGACCGCCGACTCGACGTGCTGATTCGGAACCAGCGTCACCGCGACGCGGTTCAGCTCGCGGACGAGTGGTCGGCGCGATATCCCGGCGACTACCGCGGGCCAATGCTGGCCGCCCGCACGCGGGCGGCCGCCGGCGAGACCGAATCGGCGCTCGAGCGCGCACGCCGCTCCGTGGAGCTGGCGCCCGACTCGCTTGCGCCACGGCTGCTTCTGGGGCGCATCCACCAGGTCCGGAAGCGCTACCAGGAGGCCGCGATGGTGTGGGCCGAGACGCTCGCGCGGTTCCCGGCGCGCGCCGAGATCGGCCTCGATCTGGCCTACTGCCGCGAGCAACTCGGGGACATCGCGGGGGCGGAGCAGGCGGCGCGAGACGTGCTCGCCGACCGGCCTGAGAGCGCCAGCGCGCTCAACTTCCTGGGCTACCTGCTGGCCGATCACAACCTGAGCCTGCCCGAAGCCGAGGGGCTGATCCGGCGAGCGGTGGAGCAGGAGCCGCTCAACGGAGCGTTCGTGGATTCCATGGGCTGGGTCTACTATCGGCTCGGGCGCCTCGAGGAGGCGCGCCGCGAGCTGGAACGGGCGCTGGAGCTGAGCGGAGGAGATCCGGTGGTGCATGAGCATCTGGGAGACGTTTACAAGGACATGCGGCTCATCGAGTTGGCGCGCGAGCAGTACCGCCGGAGCCTGGCCGTTGATCGCGCCAACGGCCGGGTGAGGTCGAAGCTCGATGGCCTGCGCTAGAGGGCTGGAACTCCGGGTGATCGCCGGGGTAGCACAGCCGGGTGAGCCAAGTCGTGACGCCTGACCGCGATCCCGTCGCACCCCCGATCCTCAGCCTGTCGGACGAAGATCTGATGGCGCGGGTGGGGGAGGACGACGACCGGGCCTTCTCGGAGTTGGTGCGCCGCTTCCAGGGCCGAGTCACCAACCTGGTGAGCCGCGTGCTCAACGACCGGGAGTGCGCCGACGACCTCGCCCAGGAAGTTTTCGTCCGGGTGTTCGTGCATCGCAGGAACTACCGTCGCGGCTCCAAGTTTTCGACCTGGCTGTTCACGATCGCGGCGAACCTGGCGAAGAACGAGATCCGGCGCCGGGTCAGACGGCGCAACTGGTTCAGCCTCGACGCACTGCAGGAGATGGTCAAGGACAGCGCGATCCAGCTCGCGGATCCGACCGAAGGCCGCGAGAGCCTGATGGAGCGCGAGCAGTTGCGCGAGGCGATGGGACGGGCGATCGCGACCGTGCCGGAGAGATACCGTCTGGCTCTGGTGCTGCGGGACATCGAAGGGCTGCCTTACGAGGAGATCGCACAGGTGCTCAACATCCCGGGCGGGACGGTGCGCTCGCGCATCAACCGCGCCCGGGGCATGCTGAAGCGCAAACTTCAACCGCTACTGCGAAGAGAAGGTTCCCCATGAAATGCGGTCAGGCCCGGCGGCTCTTCGGAACCTACTGGGACGACGAGACCACGCAGGCCGAGCGCGAATGGCTCGAATCGCATCTCGCTTCGTGCCGGTCCTGCCGCCACGAGTACGAAACCCTTTCGCGCACGCTGGAACTGGCCGGGTCCCTGCCGCGCGTCGAGCCCGCGCCCGATCTGCTGGAGCGGGTGCTGAGCCGTACCCGGCGCGCTGCACCCGTGCCCGACCGCTTTCCGTCCCCGACCCCGCGCTGGATTCCGATCACGGCCGCCGCGGCGCTGCTGGCCCTCGCGGCATCGCTGGTGGTGCCCTGGCTCGGGCTCGCGCCCCGCAGCCGCCACGGCGGTGAGCCGGCGCCGGCCGTGGCGCTGCGCGAGCCCGAGCGCGTGAGCCCGGTCGCGGTTCGGAGCGCGCCGCCCGCGGTGGCCCGGGCCTCAGGTCCTTCGGCCGCGGTCCCGCCCACGCTGGTGGCGTCGAACGCCGGCTCCGCAATTCCCGACAGCCTCTTCGACCACAGCGAGGATATCGAGTTCATCCTCGATCCCGTGACCCTGCGCCGCGGCCGCGCCACCGTGACGCGGCTTCCCGGCGGCGTGCAGGGCGAGAAGGCCGTGATCTCGTTCTGAGAGGCTCCGGCATGCGACCCCGATTCGCCCGGAACGTGGCGGCGCGTGTGGGTCGTGCCGCGGCGCTGCTGCTGGGCGTTTCGGCGCTCGCCTCGCCGTGCTTCGCGCAGAGCGCGCTCTCCGCGCTCCAGACCGACGTGGATCAGGTGACGCTGAAGGCGCGGGCCTCGGTGGTCACCGTCTTCGCGCAGCGCACCGTCGACCGGATCGATTCGCGCAGCCATCAGACGCGGCGCCGGCTCCATACCCGTGTCGGCTCGGGCGTCGCGGTGGAGGAGAGCCTCATCCTCACCACCGCGAGCGTGGTATTCGGGGCGGAGCGCGTGCTGGTGCGCACCGTGAACGGCATCCAGGTGGACGCCGACCTCGCCGGCATCGATCCGGTGTTCAACCTGGCTCTGCTCCGGGTGCCGGGAATGCGGCTTCCGCCCGTCCGCTTCGCCGAGGAACGCGCGCCCCAGGTCGGCGACTGGGTGATCGCGATCGGCACCTCGTACCGCGCGCAGCCCACGCAGTCCGTGGGCTACATCGCCTACCGCTATCACGAGCCGCGCATCCCCCTGCTCCAGCTCACCAACACCGTTTACCCCGGCAACAGTGGTGGCGCCGCGCTCAACCCGCGCGGCGAGCTGATCGGTGTCATCCAGGGCGAGCTGGGATCGCCCGGCTCCGGCACCGCGGATCTCGATGGTGAGCGCCGCCCCGCAGGCATGAGCTTCGTGCTCCCGGTCGAGACGGTGCGCCCGGTTTACGAGAACCTGCGACGCGAGGGACGAGTGCGCCACGGTTACCTCGGCGTCTCGACCAGCGGCGCGCGCGTCGAGAGCGACACCGAACGCGGACTCCAGGTGCCGATTGGCGCCCTGGTCGAGAGCGCCGAGCTCGCCGGCCCTGCGGCCCGCTCGGGGATCCGGAAGGGCGATCTCATCGTGGGCTTCGATCGGGAGCGGGTCGAATACCCGGGCCAGCTCGCGCGCTGGGTGGCGGCGACTCGGCCCGGCACCACGGTGGAGCTGATCTGGGTGCGCGACGACATCCAGCATGTCGCCCGCCTCGCGCTCGGGGAGTCGCCGCACACCATGCCGACCTGGGCGGCCGAGGCCGTCACGCCCGAGCCCGCCGCGCCGCCCGCGAGCCGGATCGGGGAGCTCGAGCTGAAGATCCAGCGCCTCAATCGCGAATTGCAGCAGCTCAAGGGCCGCACCGGCGCGCCGCCGCCTCCCTGACTCCCCGCGGCGCCGTCTCCTCGCCGGGCCGTTGTGTATAGTGCCGGCGTGCCTGACCTCGTCGTCCGTTACCGTTCCCATCCCGTTGGCTCGCGCATCCGCATCGAGCCCGGTGGACTCGAGCGACTCGGCGAGTTTGCGCGCGCCGTGACGCGCGCGCGCCGGGTCGCCCTGGTGAGCGACCGCACGGTCGCGGCCCGCTTCGGAAAGCGCGCGCGCCTGGCACTGCGGCGCGCAGGTGTCGAGGCCACGCTGATCGTGATTCCCCCCGGTGAGCGCACCAAGCGTCCCGAGCAGTTGGCCCGCCTGTGGGAACGATTCGCCGCGCTCGGCCTGGAGCGAGGGGATGCGGTGGTGGCGCTGGGGGGCGGCGTGGTCGGCGATCTGGCCGGGTTCGCCGCCGCCACCTGGCTGCGGGGCGTGGACTGGATTGGGGTTCCGACCACCCTGCTCGCCCAGGTGGACAGCAGCGTCGGCGGCAAGACCGCGGTCGATCTGCCCGCGGGCAAGAACCTGGTGGGGGCGTTCCACCAGCCGGCCGGCGTACTGGTGGACCCGCTCACCCTCGTGAGCCTGCCGCCGCGACAGCGTCGCGCCGGACTGGCCGAGGTCGTCAAGACCGGCATGGCGGTGGACGCCGCGCTCTTCGCCTGGACCCATCGCCACCTCGCGCCACTCGTGGCGGGCGAGCCTCGTGCGCTCGCGGGAGCGGTCGAGCGCGCCATCCGCGCCAAGGCCAGGATCGTGCGCCGTGACGAGCGCGAGCGCGAGGGCGGCGGACGCACCGCGCTCAACTACGGCCACACGCTGGCGCACGCGCTGGAAGCCGCGCACGGGTATCGGGGGCTGTTGCACGGGGAGGCGGTCGCGATCGGTATGCGGGTCGCGGCGGAGCTCTCGGTGCGCGCCGCCGGGCTCGACCCCGCGGCGCGCGAGCGGCAGGACGCGATGCTCGATGCGCTCGGGTTGCCGCGGCGCATGCCGCCGACGCCGATTCCCCGTCTGCTAGACGCGATGCGGCAGGACAAGAAGCGAAACGCGCGCGGCGTGCGCTGGGTATTGACGCCCCGTGTGGGCCATGCTAGCGTGCCGCGCTTGATATCTGGCCGCCTCGTGCAGGCGGTCCTGCTCGAAGCCGGCGCCCGGGCGTGAACGGGCACGGCGACCAGCGAGGCTCGATGGCCCGCATCCTCGTCCTGCACGGTCCCAATCTCGACGCGCTGGGGACCCGCGAGCCGGAAGCATACGGCCACACCACGCTCGAGAGCATCGACCGCGGTCTCCACCGTCTCGCCGCTGAGCTGGGCTGCGAGGTGCTATGTCGCCAGACCAACCATGAGGGCGTGCTGATCGACGCGCTCCACGGCGCGCGCGCTGAGGCCGACGGCGTCCTGCTCAATCCCGGAGGGCTCACCCACACCAGCGTCGCGTTGCGCGACGCGGTGGCGGCGGCCGGTCTTCCGGTGGTCGAGGTGCACGTGTCGAATCCCCAGTCGAGAGAAACCTTCCGCCACACCTCCACGGTGTCGGCCGTGGCTCTGGGCGTGATCCAGGGCTTCGGCGCCGACAGCTACCGCCTCGGGCTTCGGGCGCTGGTGGGGTACCTGAACCGTGGCGACCAGACGTAAGCGGGCGCGGCGCCCGGACCGCTCCGGCAAAGCGGTCAAGTCCCGGGGCGCGGCAGACGATAACGCCGGAAGCGCGATGCTGGGCGGCATCGATCTCGCCGAGCTACGGCGTCTCATCCGCCTGGTGCAGCGCACCGGCATCGGTGAGCTCGAGGTCACCTCCGGCGGGCGGGCGGTTCGGATCTCCGCCCACGCCGGGTCTCCGGTATCCGTGGCGCTCCCCGCCGCGGGCCCGGTCGGGCAGTCCCCGGCTCCGATGACGGCAGGGGCGGAGACTGCCCCGGGCGCGAACGCCCCGGGGGCTCCCGCCAGGAGCGAGCGGCTCGTCGCGATCACGTCCCCGATGGTCGGGACGTTCTACCGGGCGCCCGCGCCGGACGCGGATCCGTACGTCGAAGTGGGTACCATGGTCGAGGTGGGGCAGACGGTCTGCATCATCGAGGCCATGAAACTCATGAACGAAATCGAATCCGAGGCGCGCGGGCGGGTGGTCGAGATCCTGGTGGAGAACGCCCAACCGGTGGAGTTCGGTCAGAAGCTGTTCCTGGTCGATCCGGCCTGATCGGGACGAGACGCTCGGTACAGGGAGACCGGCATGAATATCCGCAGCGTGCTCGAAAAGATGATCGCCGCCCGGGCCAGCGATCTCCACCTCAAGACCGGCACGCCGCCGGTGGTGCGGGTGGATGGCGTGCTCTACACGCTCGACGAGCCCGCGCCCGGCGCAGCGGAGCTGCGCGAGGTCTGCAACCAGCTCCTGAACGAGGAGCAGCGCCACTATTTCAGCACCCACAACGAGATCGACTTCGCCTTCGGGGTCGCGGGCCTGGCGCGTTTCCGCGCCAACATCTTCATGCAGCGAGGCACGCCGGCGCTGGCGCTGCGCCACGTCCCGGTCGAGGTGCCGACGCTCGAGGACCTGAACCTGCCGGCCGTGGTGCGCGAGCTGACCTTCATCCCGCGCGGGCTGGTCCTGGTCACCGGGCGCACCGGTTCGGGCAAGTCCACGACGCTGGCGGCGATGATCGACTCCATCAACAAGGTCACCAACCGCAACATCATCACCGTCGAGGACCCGATCGAGTTCCTCCACCGTGACCACCTGTCGTTCATTCATCAGCGCGAGGTGGGCCTCGATACCGAAACGTTCCACGCCGGTCTCAAGTACGTCCTGCGCCAGGACCCCGACATCATCCTGGTGGGCGAGATCCGCGATCTCGAAACCATGAGCACGACGCTGATGGCCGCGGACACCGGCCATCTCGTTCTTTCCACGCTCCACACCACCGACGTGGTGCAAACCCTGCAGCGCATCATCTCGTTCTACCCGCCGCATCAGCACGACGAGGTGCGGCTCTCGATCTCGTCGAACCTCAAGGCCGTGATCTCGCAGCGCCTGATCCCGCGCGCCGACGGCGCGGGCCGGGTGCCCGCGGTCGAAGTCCTGGTCAGCACGCCCACCATGCGGGAGTACATCCTGAATCCCTCCAAGACGCCGCTGATCAACGCGGTGGTGGCCGAAGGCGTCACCCAGTACGGCATGCAGACCTTCGACCAGTCGGTGCTGCAGCTGCTGCGCGAGGGCCTGATCACCGAAGAGGAGGCGCTCAAGAACTGCTCGAATCCCAACGAGCTGTCGCTCAAGCTCAAGGGCATCGCGGCCACCTCCGACCGCATGTGGCAGCCGGTGGACGCGGCGACCGGCGGGTCGGACGCGGGGCCGGGCGGGCGCCTGCTGGCGGGTCAGTCGACTGCTCCCCCCTCGGGTCCGGGCTCACGCCCGGGCTGGATGAGCTGACCGGAGGCCAATGTTTCGCAAGGTCCTGATCGCGAATCGCGGCGAGATCGCGCTGCGCGTGATCCGGGCCTGCCGGGAGCTCAAGATCGCGACCGTCGCCGTCTTCAGCCAGGCGGACCGCGACAGCCTGCACGTGCGGCTGGCCGATGAATCGGTGTGCATCGGCCCGCCGCCGCCCGCCCAGTCCTACAACTACATCGCGCGCCTGATCTCGGCTGCCGAGGTCACGGGCGCGGATGCCGTCCACCCGGGCTACGGATTCCTCGCCGAGAACGCGCACTTCGCGGAGGTGTGCGCGTCGTGCGGCTTCACCTTCATTGGTCCGACCCCGGAGATGATCCGCAAGATGGGCGACAAGGCCACGGCGCGTCGCACCATGGCGGCGGCCGGACTGCCGGTGGTGCCAGGCAGCGAGGATGTGGTGCCCGACGTGGACCAGGCCCAGTCGCTGGCCCGAACGATCGGCTACCCGGTGATCATCAAGGCGGCGGCCGGCGGCGGCGGGCGCGGCATGCGGGTCGCGTTGGACGAGAAGCAACTGCGCGCCGGCTTCGGGATCGCGCGGGCGGAGGCCGGAGCGGCGTTCGGCAGCGAGGCGCTGTATCTGGAGAAGTACATCGTCCGTCCCCGCCACGTCGAGTTCCAATTGTTCGGTGACGCGCACGGCAACCTGATCCATCTCGGCGAGCGCGAGTGCAGCGTGCAGCGCAACCACCAGAAGCTGATCGAGGAGGCGCCGAGCCCGTTTCTCACCGAGGACAGGCGCCGCGCGGTCGGGGCGCTCGCCGCAAAGGGGGCGGCCTCGATCGGCTACCTGAACGCCGGGACCATGGAGTTCCTGTTCGATCAGGACGGGTCCTTCTACTTCATGGAGATGAACACGCGTATCCAGGTCGAGCACCCGGTCACCGAGGAGGTCACCGGGATCGATCTCGTCAAGGAGCAGATCCGGGTGGCGGCGGGCGAGCCCCTGTCGCTCACCCAGGACGAGGTGGAGTGGCAGGGCCACGCGGTGGAATGCCGCATCAACGCCGAGGACCACGAGCACGGCTTCCGCCCCAGCCCCGGCACCATCACATACTGGTACAAGCCCGGCGGGCCGGGAATCCGGGTCGACAGCCACGTCTATGCGGGCTACACGGTCCCGCCGTACTACGACTCGATGATCGGCAAGCTCATCGCCTACGGCAAGGATCGCCCCGAGGCGCTGCGGCGGATGGAAATCGCGCTCGAGGAGATGATCGTCGAGGGCGTGAAGACCACGGTCCCATTCCATCTGCTCGCGATCCGGCACCCCCGGTTCCAGCAGGGCGACCTCGACACCCGCTTCGTCGAGATGCTGCTCGGCGGCAGCCCGGTGGCCGCTCCCGCGCACTGATCGGCGCCGTGCGCGTCCGGGTCGACCTGGTACCCGACCTCGAGCCGGACCCGGACGCGATGCCGCGCGGCTGGCCGCGCGACGCCAGGTCGATCACCGCCGTGGTGATCGATGTGCTGCGGGCGACGACCACGCTCAGCCTGGCGCTGGCGAACGGCGCGCAACGCGTGATCCCGGTGGCGAGCCCGGCGGAGGCATTCGCCGTGAAGGCGGGCGATGCGCAGACCCTGCTGTGCGGCGAGCGGGCGGGCCTGCGCATTCCCGGCTTCGATCTCGGCAACTCGCCGGATGAATACGATGCGGCCACCGTCGCGGGGCGGGCGCTGGTGTTCGCCTCCACCAACGGCTCGCGCGCTCTGCTCGCATGTGCTCGCTGCGGCCGCCGGCTGCTGGGTGCGTTCGTGAACGCATCGGCCGTGGTGCGCTCGCTCGCGGGCGCGCGGTTCGTGACGCTGGTGTGCGCGGGTCGGGAAGGTCGCTTCGCGCTGGAGGACGCCGCCTGCGCGGGCTTCATCGCCGCCGCGCTGGCGCGGGACGGGGCCCGGGTCGAAGGCGGAGCGGCGCGATTGGCACTCGCCCTCGCGCCGCGCGGTGCGGCCGAGGTGCGCGCCCTGGTGCAGGGCGCCTCGCACGGGCGGTATCTGAGGGCGCTCGGCCCGGAGTACGCGCGCGACGTCGAGCGTTGCGGCGCCCTCGATCTGCTGGACCGCGCCTTCGAAGCGTGAGCCGGCGCGGGGCGC
>CAZYQK010000054.1:0-19885 GCA_964650245.1 uncultured bacterium
TCTACCACACGGAGGTCTTCGTGTTCCTCAAACTTCGCGAATGATTCAGGCTAGGCCCCCGCGCCGGGCGCACCGGTGCTGGGCCCGTGCGCGCCGCGCCTCGCGGCCACCATGCGGTCGAACAGCGCCGCGGTCTTCTCGAGCACGACCTCGGGCGCGTGCCGCCCGGCCACGAAGCGGCGCGCGCGCGCGCCGGCGTCGCGCCGCGCTCCGGGATCGTCCATCCAGCGGCGCACGGCGCGCGCCAGCGACTCGAAATCGCCCGCGCACTCGCCGAGCCGCTCGCGCGTCACCACGCCGTCGGGGTCGACCGCCGAAACGCTGGGCACCCCGTGAGCCCAGGCCTCGAGCAGGGTATTGGGAAAACCCTCGGCGGGCGAGGTGTGGACCAGCAGCGCGGCTTGCCCCAGGAGCTCGCCGAGGTGACTGTGGTCGAGGAACCCGAGCACCTGGAGATTCGTGCACTCCCGGGCGGCGGCCTGCGCCGCCTCCCACGACTCGGGACCGTCCGGCGGAACCGGCGGCATGCCGCACATGACGAATCGAAGATCCGGCAGCCGGCGCGCCAGCTCGAGAAACCATTCGGGCCGCTTGGAGCGCTTGTAGGTCCCGATCCAGACCACCGCGCCCGCCTGCCCCGCGTCCACCGCCAGCTCCGGAATCGCCACCAGGTTCGGGATCAGCTCGCTCTCGCGTCCGAACTCCGCGCGGTAGAGACGGCGCTGGGTCTCGGTCTGCGCCACCACGGCGTCCGCGCCGCGCAGCGTCCGGCGCGCCCACCAGCGGTCGCGGGGGTTCCGGTGGAGCGGGAGGCCGCGCCGCACGTCGAGGTCGTGGGCGGTGCCGAGCACGAACCTGGCACCCTGGTACCGCGCGGCCTCGAACGCGATGCCGGCCGGAACGCCCAGGCCGCGCGCGTAGTACGCGTCGGCGTCCGCCTCGAGCAGCGCGCGCCACGTGCGCGAGAGCCGCGGGTAGAAGAAGCGCAGCCCGGGCATCCCGCCGCGCGGCGGGTAGGTCCGCAGCAGCCGCACCCCGTCCACCGTGACGACCCGCGGCTGCCCGTAGTCGCAGGTGACGACCCGCAGCTCGAAGCCGAGCGCCGCCAGCCCCCGCGCCAGGAACGCCTGCTGCACCTCCGCCCCGCCGGCGAACGCGACCGCGCCCCCGCTGAACAGCGGATACAGGTAGCTGGCGTGAAAGCAGACCCGGCCGCGCGATTCCACTAGGCCGCGACCTCCTCGAACAGCCGCTCGTAGGCCGCGACCATGGCGCGCCGGGTGAATCGGCGCTCGGCATGCTCGCGGGCCGCGCGCGACAGGCGCGCGCGCAGTTCGGGGTCCGAGAGTATGCGCTCCACCGCCGCGGCCAGGGCCGCGGCGTCGCCCGGCGGGACCAGGAACCCGGTCTCCCCCGGCGCGACGATGTCGGAGATCGAGCCCACCTCGGTGCTGGCCACCGGGACGCCGCTCGCGAGCGCCTCCACCAGGGTCACGGGAAAGGTCTCGATCACGGATCGCGAGCACAGCACCGCGACGTCGAGCGCGCGGTAGAGCACGGGCGTGTCGTCGCGTGCGCCCAGGAAGCGGATGCGGTCGCTCAAGGCCAGTGAGATCGCCAGGCGCTCAAGTCGCGAGCGCTCTGGCCCGTCGCCGATCACCAGAAAGCGCGCCTCGGGCACGCGCGCGGCCACGAGTGCTGCCATGCGCACGAACAGCTCGTGGTTTTTCTCCGGCCGCAGCGCCGCGACGATGCCGACGTGGAGCTGCCGCTCGCTCAAGCCCACCGCGCGCCGCGCGGCCGGCCGGTCCGCGGTGGGGCGGAAGCGGTCGGTGTCGACGCCGTTCCCGATCACAGCGAAGCGTTCTGGATCGAGCGCGAGCTGGCGGCACAGGAAGGCGCGGTGGCCGGGTGCCAGCGCCACGAACCGGTCGGCGACCGGGAACGCGCAGGCGCCCGCGAACCGGTGCTGGAGCCAGGCGGAGGACTTGCCGGTCGAGTGGAAACCCACCACCAGCCGGGGGCGCGGGCGGCGGCGGCGCAGCCAGCCCGCCCAGAACAGCGGCAGCGCGCTGTCGGTGACGTAGACCACATCCACGGCGCGCTCGTCCAGCACTCGTGCGAGCCGGCCCGGGAGCCGCGCGTCCCAGCGGTCGCGCGCGAGTCCGCTCACCACGACGTGGCCGGCGGCGGCGAGCTGGTCTCCGATCGGCCCCGGCCCGAAACAGTTGACGGCGAGTGGGGTGAACCGGTCGCGATCGAGCGCGTCCATCAGGCTCTGGACCAGTCGCTCGGCACCCCCCACCGGGAGCGAGGCCTGGAGGAAGGCGATCCGCTTCACTGCGTTTCCACGGCCGGCGCGAGCGGGGCGCACGGGCCGTCCAGGCTCTCGCGCGGTCGATCGAGATAGCTCTGGGCCCAGAGCTCGAGGCACACCAGCGCCCACAGCTGCCGCACACCCCGCTCGCCCCCGGACCGCGGCGCCCGCAGCGCCTGCTCCACGGCGCGCGGTTCGAGCCAGCCGCGATCGCGCGCCCTGCGATCGAGCAGCACCTCGCGGGCGAGGGACCCGAATTCGGCGCCGAACCAGCGCTCGAGCGGGACCGCGAAGCCCTGCTTGCCGCGCGCCAGCGTTTCCGGCGGAAGCAGATCGCGCACGCACTCGCGCAGGATCCACTTCGAGACGTCGCCGCGTAGCTTGTACTCGAAGGGCACGCGGGCCACAAACTCGAGCACCCGGTGGTCGAGCAGCGGTACGCGGACCTCGAGCGAGTGCATCATCGAGGTGCGGTCCACCTTCACCAGCACGTCGTCGGTCATGTAGGTCATGGCGTCGAGGTAGAGCAGCGCCGGAACCGGCCCGACGGCGGCCGCGGCGCGGGCGTGATGCGCGCGCGCCGCGGCGAACGGATCGTGCCCGTCGAGCGCCGCGCGGAGCTCCGGAGACAGCACGCGCTCGAGGTCGCGCCGCGGGAAATAGGCCATCGCCTCGAGATGGCGATCGAGCACGTCGAGCGCCGCGCGGTGGAGCTTCCGACCGACCGCGTGATCGCCGGGGAGCAGCCGCGCCGGCCAGTCGAGCAGGCGGCGCAGCGCGCGCGGAACGCGGTCCACCCCCGCGTAGCGTCGGGCCCAGGGGTAGGTGGTATAGCCCGCGTAGGCTTCGTCGCCCCCGTCGCCCGAGAGCGCGACCGTCACCTCGCGCCGCGCCATCTCAGCGACGTACGCGGTCGGAATCATGGAGGGGTCCGCGAACGGCTCGTCGAGATGCCACACCAGCCGCGGCAGCAGGTCGAGCGCCCGCGGCCGCACGATCAGCTCGTGGTGATCGGTTCCCAGATGGCGCGCCACGCGCCGCGCGTGCTCGAGCTCGCTGAAATCCTGCTCCTCGAACCCGATGCTGAAGGTCTTGACCGGCACGCCCACGGCCTGCGCCATGAGGGCCACCACCACGCTCGAGTCCACGCCGCCCGACAGGAAGGCGCCGAGCGGGACATCGGCGACCAGCCTGAGCCGCACCGCCTCCGCGAGCAGCTCACGCAGCCGCTCCCGGTAGAATTCCTCGCTCCTGCCCCGCTCGGGCTCCACCGGCAGCGACCAGTAGCGCTCCATCCGCACGCCGTTCGCGTCGCACACCAGGTAGTGCGCGGGCGGGAGCTTCCGGACCCCACGCAGGATGGAGCCCGGCGAGGGCACGTACTGGAAGGTCAGGTAATCGGCGATCGCCGCGGGGTCGACCTCGCGGGGCACGGCCGGGTCGAGCGCCAGTGCCTTGAGCTCGGAGGCGAAGGCCAGGCGCTTGCCGTCGTCGTGCCAGAACAGCGGCTTGATGCCGAGCCGATCGCGCGCCAGCAACAGGCGCCGGCGCGGCCGGTCGAAGAGCGCGAAGGCGAACATGCCGCGCAGGTGCTCGAGCAGCCCGTCGCCATGCTCCTCGTAGAGGTGGAGCAGCGCCTCGGTGTCGCTGGCGCCGCGGAACCGGTGCCCGCGCGTCGCGAGCCAGGACTTCATCTCGGGCCAGCCGTAGAGCTCCCCGTTGTAGGTCACCCACAGCGAGCGGTCCTCGTTGGGCATGGGCTGGTGGCCGCCCGGCGACAGATCTACGATCGAGAGCCGGCGGTGGCCTAACGCCACCGGGCCGTCGCTCCAGACGTCCCAGTCGTCGGGACCGCGGTGCCGGAGCACCGTGGCCTGCCGCGCCACCAGCTCGCGGTCGGCGAGCGCTTCGTCCCGGTAGTGGAAGATGCCGTTGATGCCGCACATGCTCAGTCGCTCCGCGCGCCGGGCGCCGCCGGTGGCCGCTTCACGACCCGGATCGAGCTCATTGGTGTCCCCGAATAGTAGTCGTGGTCGAGAAAGTAGTCGCTGAGCCGATAATTCGGATAGTGCGGCTGGCGCAGAATCTTGATCTCGACCGCGTAGACCCCTTCGGCCGCGTAGCGCGGGACCTCCAGCACGAAAGAGTCGCGCACCACCTGGTCCGGCCGCCACAGGTCCACGCCATAGGTTCCGGCGGTGGGCAGGTGGTCGGCCCGGAACCGGTAACGCTCGCGGCGCGCCAGCTCGAGCAGCTTGCGCAGCGGCTTGGCGGCGAAGGCGGGGGGAACCAGGCCGCCCGGCAGCGGGCGGTCGAACCGCACCGCGACCTCCCACGAGCCCGGAGGCAGCGGCGAGAGAGCGCGCCACTCCGCGACCCCGCGCAGCGTGTCTCCCGGCGCGAGGGTTCGCGGCTCGAGCATGAGGCGAAGGATCACCGGAGATCCTTCGCCGAGGCGGCGCGCGACGGGAAACCGCCCGGACACGAATGGCACCACGAACGGCCGCGGCGGCGGCGGCGTGGCGAGGGTGTCGAGCGCCGCCTCGTGGATGCGATAGACCACGAAGTCTCCGCTGTCGTGGACCCGCTCGAACGCGGCCGGGCAGCCGTCCAGCCGCGCGCGGGCCCGGTCGTACCACGAGGGACTCGGGGCCCAGTAGTCGAAACGCGGAACCTCCACGAAGCGGCGGTTGAGCACGATCACGTCAGCGCCGTAGCGCCGCACGACGTCGCGGGTGAGCGCCCAGCTCGCGTACGGATCGAGCGCGTCGCGGGCGTCGAGGATGCGGGTCAGCCCGAGCGAGTCGTTGGGCGAGCTGTGCTGGTCCACCAGGGTGACGACGTAATGGCGCGTCATCATCGGCACCGCGTACGACGTCGCCGGGTCCGAGAGCACGACGCGCCCGGGCGGGAGGTTTCGATCCATCCATTCCAACTCCGGCCGCCACCGGAGCGGGCTCGCCGCCGCCTCCATCCCGGCGAAGAGCCCGGGCCTCGCCAGAGCGAGGGCCGCGTCGCGGGCGGTCGGCCACAGCGCGACCAGCACGACGCCCGCGGCCAGCGCCGCCGACCGGCGATGTCCGCCCTCCAGCCAGCGTGCCGGGATCGCCACCGCCGCCAGCCCCAGCAGCGGTGCTAGCGGTGCCATCCAGATGACGCGCATCAGGAGATAGCCGACGCGCGGCTCGAGCGCAGCCACCGCAAGCGGGTTGAAGATGACGAGCGCGATGCCGATCGAGGTGGTCAGCACGTAGAGCGCCGCCGGATGGTGGCGACCGTGACGCCAAAGCGGCCACCAGGCGAGCGGGAACAGCACCCAGAGCCGCGCCATCCAGTCCCACAGCACCCCGATCGAGACCACGCGCACGTGATCGCCGATCCACAGCAGGCCCTGGGGCTCGGTGTGGATGAGGTTGACGGGCGCGAAGGCCTGATTCGCGCGCCACAGCAGATAGGGCGACGCCGCGAGCGCCATCCAGGCCGCGGTGCCGGCGCAGCGCCGCAGTGTTGCGCTCCACGCGCGATCGCGCAGCGCGATTCCGAGGGCCAGCGCTCCGACCGTGAGCGCGAGCTGAAACGCAGAGAACACGTGGGTCGCGACCGCGGCCAGCGCGAGCACGACCGCGGCGATCCGGGACCGGCGCTGCGACCCGAGATCGGCGATCAGCGCCACCATCGCCGCCAGGCACAGCGCGTCCGCGAGAAACGTGGAGAACCCGGCCTTGCGCAGCGGCGACCAGCCGATCTGGCCGGCCCCCACCACGAACGCCGCCCAGGCGGTGGCGGCCGCCCCCGCGGGGCCGGCCGCGAGCCAGCCGAAGGAGGCGGCGATCAGCACGAACAGCGGCGCGATCGCGATCGGGAGCCAGCGCCAGGCGTCGATCGGGTCGACCGCGGCGAGGCGCGCGATCAGCGCCACCTGCGGGTGCCACAGCCCCTTGCGTGGATCCATGCCGGACTCGCCCGCGTCCCGGAAGAACGCGTCGCGCGGAAACGCGTCGCCGTGCTCGAGCATGCGGCGCACGCTGGCGATGTGGTCCGGGGAGTCGCTGTAGTAATGGATGGGAGCGCCGAGCCGGGCGGCGTGCAGTCCCGCGAGGGCTGCGGCGAGCATCACCGCGACCAGCGCGGCGCGGCTCCCGGCGAGGGTGCGGTCCGGCGCGGCCCGGCTTCCGGCGTCGGCGCGGTCCGGCGCGGCCCGGCGCGACGTCATCAAGGCTGCGGCCCACAACAGCGCACCGGTCACGAGGCTGGCCGGCCCCAGCACCGTGAAAGGCATCCCCAGCATGCGCGTCGCCAGCACCAGCAGGGCGTTCCAGGCGACGCCGAAGCCGAGCGCCCAGGCGGGCGCGAGCGCGAGGCCCCCGGGCGGAACCAGCCCCATCGCGACGAACGCGTATCCCGGCAGCAGCACCGTGACCGCGAGCCCCAGCGCCGGAGCGATCCGGGCCGGGAGCGCCGGCAGCGCGCCCATCTCCCACGCCAGCTGGAGCACGAGTCCGATCGCGCCGATCAGCGCCGCCGAGCGGCGTTTCATCGGGCTCCCTCCCAACGGTAGAGCGCGAGCGTGGCGCCGCGATGGAGCGGGCGGTAGCGCTCCGGAGCGCGATCGAGGGCGCTCGCGCCGGCCGCAGCGTCGGCGCTCCCCGCGGCGCGCGCCACGACGATCACCTCGCGGCCGAGCCGCTCGAGCAGATCGCGCTCCTCCGGCGCCAGCGGCGCGCCCGACGCAAGCCGGCGCGAGGTTCGCCGCCTCAGCTCGAGTGCCCCCGCCGGATGCCCCCAGTCGCGCTCCAGGGTAGCGCCGCCCCACAGCGCGCTGCGCGCCCCGAGCACCAGCATGTCGCTGCCGCCTTCCGCATCCACCACGACGGCGTCGGGAGCGGTGTGCCGTCGCGCCCATTCCCAGACCTCGAGCGCCGGCGCACGAGCGCGGTGCGAGAGCTCCTCGTTCTGACCGCGCTCGCACCAGAACCCCCACACGGCGAGGGCCGCGGTGGGCAGCGCCAGGAGTGCCAGCAGGGTGGCGAGCGCCGGGCGGGCCAGGCCGCGCAGCCGGTCGTGGAGCGCGAGCCAGCCGAGGGCCGCGGCCGGCGCCAGCAGCAGGAACAGCAGGTTGAAGAACTTGCTCTGGTTGTTCTCGGTGAGCTTGAGCCCGAGCGCGAGCGCGGTGAGGGCTGCGGCCAGCACGAAGAGCTCGCGCGCCGCGCCGGCCCGGCGCGCGGCGGCCGCGAGCCACAGGCTCCCCGCCGGCACCAGCAGCGCCCCCGCGAACAGCCAGGAGCCGATCGCGCGTGGCGAGAACCCGGGGGCCGGCTCGCGATGCGCGGGGGCCGCGACCGACACGAGATAGGGCGCGAGTGCCAGGCCCGCGGCGACCAGCGCCAGGGCCAGCGCCGGCAGCGCGCGGCGCGCGGGGTGCCACGCGGGATGCCGCGCGGCGAGCAGGGTCGCGAGCCCCCAGGCTCCGGCCAGCAGCGCCGCGGTCAGGCCCACGACGGAGTGGACGAACAGGGCGGCGGCTTCGATGACCGCCAGCGCCACCACCTGGCGCGCCGCGGGGCGCTCGACCAGATCCAGGAACGCGAGCAGGAACGCGACAAACAGCGCCAGGCCCGGCGCGAACGGGGTGAGCACCAGGAACTTGTCGCCGAAGAAGGCGAGCGAGGCGTGGAGCGTGCCCGCGCTCAGCGCGCGCAGCGCGGGATCCACCCCGAGCGTCATCAGCCGGCGCACTTCCTCCATCCCGCGCACTTCGCCGGTGACGGCGCGCAGCGCGACCAGGCCCCACCCGAGCGGCGCGTAGCCGAGCGTGGCGAGTGCCGCCGCCAGCCACTGTGCGCGCGCGGTAGCGCCCAGCCGGCGCGCGAGCTCGACCACCCCGAGCAGCGTCGCGAACGCGGCCGCCAGGTTGAGCGCGATGAGCGGCGTCCAGGGCTCGAGCCTCGGCTCGATCGCGAGCCACAGGGCCGCCCACAGGTGGCAGCCCCAGAAGTAGAACAGCGGGAGGCCCGCGAACGCCGGGTCCTCCGGCGGCAACCCGCGGGACGCGATCTGCAAGCCTACGGCCGCATGAAACCAGCCGTCCGAGCGGGTCGCCAGATGGCGATTCCCGATCAGCAGCGCTCCGACCAGCGCGGTCCACGAGGCCGCAGCGCCGAAGGCCGCGCGCTCCGGCACGGGCGGCGGAGCCGGTCCCGGGCGCCGCGCGTCGAACAGCGCGAGGCCGGCGATCGAGAGCAAAACGACGCGGGCCGCCACGCCCACCGGGCAACCAGCTGCCACCAGCACGGCCGCCGGCCCGGCCGCGAGGAACGGCGAAAGCGCGAGCGCGAGCAGGGCGCGGCGGGCGCGCGAGCCGGAGGGAAGCAGACGCGGGGCGAGGAGCGCGCCCGGGACTATTCCCAGCGCGAGCCCGAGCAGGATCGCGCGCGGCGCGGTCGGACCCGCGGCCGGCAGCGCGGCACAGGCCGCCACGGCGGCGAGGCCGAGACGGCCGAGGCGAAAGCGACCCGGAGTGCCCACGCGCCCGCCCCGTCAGGTCCGCAGGCGGGCCAGCTCCGCGAGCCCGTCGTCCAGATCGATCAAGTCCGCCACCACCCCCGAGGCGCCGCTCGCGCGGGCGAATCGCGCGCCCTCCTCCAGGCTCGCCACCCCGCCCGCGCGCAGCTCCTTCGCGATTACCGGGAAGGAGGCGCGCGCCAGCTCGGCCAGTGTTTCTTCCGGCGTGGGCTTCATCTGGAGCCCGCGCGGATTGACCGGGCCGATCACCAGATCGGGAGCCACGCCCCACTCGCCCAGCCGCCGCAGCAGCGTTCCCAGATTGTGGGTCTCGAAACCGGCGCGTGTCCGGAATCGCGCGCGCACGAAGCGCACGTAGTGCTCGAAGAAGCGGCGGTGTCCCCCGGCCAGCGCCAGGTCGGTGAGCGTGGAGGCCAGAATGACGGCCTCGAGCCGGCCGGCCGCGAGCGAGGCGCACTCGAGCTCGAGCAGGACCGGCACCAGACCGGTGAAGTCGCTCGCCACCACGCCGCCCGCGTGCGACAGGCCGGTGAGGGCGAGCCGGGCCAGGGTGCCAGGCGGGGCGCCCTTCACCCGCCGCAGCGCCGCGCCCACCAGCCCCAGATCGGAGGAGTCGCGCACGTACGCCGGAACGTTGGGCACCAGCGCCCAGGCGGGCACCTCGCGGCCCGCGCCTGCGAGCGCCGCGCGTGCCGCGGGCGATGGCGTGATGACCACGCCGTCCGCGCCGGCGTCGAGCGCCCCCCGGAAGGCGGCCGCCAGCGCCCCCGGCTCGCGATGGCGCCGCATGATCTCCAGCGTGCGCTCGCGTGCGCCGCGCGTCACGCCCAGCAGGGCCTCGGTGCCGAGCAGCAGCGCGGGCACGGGTGCCGGAGGCGGGCTCACTCCGGCACCTCCACGTTGCCGCCGCCGCCCGCGGCGGATGCGTAGAGCGCGACCATCATGCGCTGAACGTCGCACGCAGCGTGTGCTGTGTTCGGCGGCGGACTTCCGCCCGTGACCCAGTCGAGAAAATGGGCGTCCTCGAGGTAGTAGCCCTCGCCGTTCAGATCGAAGCGGGCGGGCTGGGGCAGCTCCGAGTGGCGCAGCCGGGTGTGGCCAGCTGGCCAGCCGCCCGCCGGCGCGGCCAGCTCGAGCTCCAGCGTCTCGTTCGTGACCCGCAGCCGCCCGCGCTCGGCCTCGGCCTCGATCACGGTGGCGGAGAGCGGATAGTCCGGCACGCTCCACGAGGTCTCGAACGCGATCTCCGCCCCGCCCTCAAGGGTCAGCACGCCGCTGAGCTCGTCCTCGACCTCGCCGTGGAGCTTCCTCCAGTCGGCGCGCGCCCGGACCGGCATCCCGAAGCCGCGACGCAGCAGGAACAGCAAGTGTGTGGAGATGTTCGCCACCACGCCGCCCCCGGATCGCGCGGGGTCGTACATCCAGCCCTTCTGTTTCGAGAACACTTGCGAGAGGTACATCGAGGAGCGCACGCGCTCGACCCGTCCGAGCGCGCCCGATTCGAGCGCGTGCTGTGCGGCGGCGAAGGTCGGCAGGAACGCGAGCACGTAGCCGCATCCCACCGGCTCCGGATGCGAGGCGGCGAACGCCTCGATGCGACGCGCCGAGTCGAGGGTATGCGCCAGCGGCTTCTCGATGAAGACCGCGGCGCCCGCGGCCACGCACGCCTCGGTCACCGCCGCGTGCGAATCGGGGGGGGTGCACACCCAGACCGCCTCGGGCCGGGTCTTCTCGAGCATCTCTTCGATGCGGGCGTAGACCGGAGCCCGGAATCCCATGCCGCGGAGGCTGCGTGCCGGCGCCGGGTGGCGATCGCACAGCCCGACCACCTCGACGCGGGGCATCATCGCGAGCACGGCGCTGTGGACCACGCCCATCTTGCCGAGACCCACCAGTGCTACGCGGACCGGGCGCGCCGGTCCGACCCCGGCGCGGAGCAGCGGCACCACGGGCAGAACGCGCGGGGACGGCGCGATCGCGGTGCGCGCGGCGCTCCCGGCGGTTTCGCGCGCGCGGGACTCGAGCCCGACTTCGAGCGTGATCCAGGGAATGGCGAAGTCGCGCGCGGCGGCGGCGCGGTCCACGCGGGCGGGCGAGATCATCCCGATGACGTTGTCTACCGAGATCGGGGGACGCCTGAGCACGAGCCCCAGGACCCTGGCCATGGCCAGCGCGATCCAGCCGGGAATGTGCACGACCGGCTTCCGGATCCCGATCCCGGCCGCGACCCGGGCCAGGAACTGATTGAACGTGACCCGCTCCGGGCCCAGCAGATCGTAGGTCTTACCCACCACGTCGTCGCGGGTCAGGCACTGCTCGATGACCTCGCACACGTCGTCCACATGGATGGGATCGAGCTCGATCTCGCCGTCACCGATCACCGGCACGACCGGCAGCGACCGCAGGTAGGCGGTTAGCGTGGCGAACAGCCCGAGCCCGCCCTCCCCGTAGACCAGCGACGGGCGCAGCGTCACGTAGGGGAGGCCCGATTCCCGCACCAGCGTTTCGGCCGCGCGCTTGGTGCTTCCGTATGGACCCATCCGGGCCCGCGTCGCCGAGATGGTGGAGGTGAAGACGAAACGCTCGACGCCCGCGGCCCGCGCCGCCTCGAGCAGCCGGCGGGTGGCATCCACGTTGACGGCCCGGACGGTGTGCGGATCGGAGATGCCGGCCGCGACCGCGAGATGGACCACGGCATGGCAGCCGCGAACGGCGCGGGCCAGGGTGGCGGGGTCGTCGAGCGCGCCTTCGATCACCTCGACGCCGCGCGCGGCCAGATCGGGCGCGGGGCGGCGGGCCAGCGCCACCAGTGCGTGCCCGGAGGCGAAGGGCCGGCCGATCAGGCGCCGACCGATGAACCCGGTCGCGCCGGTGATCAGAATTCTCATGGGGTCCCCGCGGCGCGCGTCACACCGCGGCGTCCGGGGCGCGGCGGCCATTACCGAGCAGCGGGCCGCGGATCTCGATCATGATTCTGCGCAGGCCCAGGCCCCGCACCAGCGGGTAGACCGCCGCGGAGTAGAGCGACGCGAAGCCCAGCACTGCGAGCCCGAGGTGGACGCCGCGGGCCCCCAGGGACGCGGGCTGCTGCCCGCGCAGCAGCGCCGAGAGGCCCGCCGCCAGCACCAGGCTGGTCGCGATCGGAAGGTAGGAGCGGGCCAGCTCGAGCAGCCGCTTGCCGGGCGAGAGTCCGAGGCCGGCGCATGCCAGCCACATCATGAGCGCCCCATTCAGGAAGTATGTGACGAACGTGGCCCAGGCCACACCGTCGATGCCGTAGCCCGCCCGCAGCACGGCGTAGTCGAGCGCGGCGCCGACCGTGGTCAGGAACAGGGCCGCGGGGATCAGCTGCAGCTGCCGCCCCAGCGTCATGAGCAGGATGGAGGACAGGTTGGCGACGGCCAGCCCGGCCGCGCCGAAGCACAGCACGCGCACCACCGTCGCTCCCGGAATGAAGGACGGCAGGAGCGCGACCACCGCTTCGCGCGCGGCGAGGAACGTGACACCGCACAGACCGGCGACCACGACGGTCAGAAACCGGAGCGTGCGCAGCGCCGTGGCGCGGATCGCCTCCGGCTGGTCGCCGCCCTCGTGGTAGCGCCGGAGGAAATGCGGGTAGAGGACGTAGGCCACCGAGTCGGGCAGATAGAGCAGCAGGGTGAGGGCCATCACTCCGAGGCTGTAGTAGCCCAGCCCCTCGACCCCGACGAACCGCAGCACCACGACGCGGTCGATGCTGCGCATGACCAGGTTCGCGCCGAGATAGAGGTACATCGGAAACCCGACGCGCAGCAGCTCGATGCAGTCGATCGAGGGGCGCGGCATCAAGGGAACCGAGGGTGGCGACTTCCAGCGGGCGTAGGCCAGCGCAGCCACCGCGCTCGCCAGCCAGCCCCACAGCAGGCCCCACGCTCCGCAGGCCGGAATGAGCGAGAGGCCGAGAACGGTGCCGAGTCCGCCCTGAATCGCGAACCACGCGCTCACCGAGGTGATGTCGCCGTGCGAGCGCTGGATCGAGAGATGGTAGTTGGCGAGGACCGTGAGCACCACGCAAGCGAGCGTCGCGGCCACACCCCGCATGCCCCAGAACGCCCGGGTCGCCCCCGTCGACTGGGCGAAGAAGGCGAGCACCAGGGCGGTGAACAGCGCCACCGATAACGCCATGTTGAACAGGCCTGCGCGCTTGAGCCGCAGCAGGCGCGCTTGGTCCCCGTCCACGATGCGCGCAGGCACCGCCTGGTCCAGGCCCTGCTGCGTGCCCAGCGTGCTGAACATGCCGTAGTCCAGGATAAGCGTGAGCGCGTTCCAGGCACCGTAGGCCTGGGGGCCCAGCAGCCGCGCCCCGATCACGCCGCGCAGCATCAGCGCGGCCCGGACCACGGACTGCGTGACGGCGAATCCGAGCGAATCCCGGATCAGCTTGCGAAGATGCATGGGGGATGCTCCTCGCTCAGGCCAGGGCCGGGCGCCGCCCGGCCGGTCGGCCGGGTGGCGCATCCGGGGGTCGCGGTTCGGGAGGCGCGAGCAGGCCCGGCGCGCCCCCGCCCTCCCGCGCGGGCGCGCGCCCGGAAAGCAGTGGAGCGGAGCGGGCGCGCTGCACTAGACTTGCGCGGTCTATGCGACCCGTCCGCCACCCATGAGCACCGGCCTGCTCGAACCTCTCGCCTCGCGTGGCGGCCGCCCGGTGCGCGATACCTTCCTGCCGCTCGCGCTGCCCTCTCTCGGTGAGCGCGAAAAGCAGCTCGTGCTCGAAACGCTGGACTCCGGCTGGATCACGAGCGGGCCTCGCTCGCAGGAACTGGCGCGGCGCATCGCGGCGCTGGCCGGGGCCCGCCACGGGCTCGCGCTGAATTCCGCGACTGGCGCGCTGCACCTGGCACTCGCGGCGCTCGAGATCGCGCCCGGCGACGAAGTCGTGACCTCGACTTACACGTTCGCGGCCTGCGTCAACGTCATCGAGCACGTCGGGGCGAAACCGGTCCTGGTGGACGTCGAGCCCGATACGCTGTGCATGAGCCCTCAGGCGCTCGAGGCCGCGCTCACGCCGCGCACCCGAGCCATCATGCCGGTGGACTACGGCGGCCACCCCTGCGACTACGACGCGTTGCTCGCCATCGCCGGCCGGCGCGGCCTGCCGCTGGTCGAGGACGCCGCCCACGCGCTCGGCGCCCGCTGGCGTGATCGCCCGGTCGGCTCGTTCGCGACCGTCACGGCGTTTTCGTTCTACGCCACCAAGAACCTGACCACCGGAGAGGGCGGCGCCGCCGTCACCAACGACGCCGCGCTCGCGGAGCGCATGAGCCAGCTCTCGCTCCACGGCATGAATCGCGACGCGTGGAAGCGCTACACCTCGACCGGCTCGTGGTACTACGAAATCACGGCGCCCGGCTTCAAGTACAACCTGAGCGACGTGCTGGCCGCGATCGGCCTCGGCCAGCTCGAGCGCTTCGACGAGCTGCAGCGCCTGCGGCGCGAGCGGGCGGCGTGGTACGACGCGCGCCTCGCGGACGTGCCGGAGATCCGCCGGCCGCGGGTGCGCCCCGAGGTCGAGCACGCGCGGCACCTCTACCCGGTCGCCCTGGAGCTCGAGGCGCTGGCCTGCGACCGCGCGCGCTTCATCCAGGAGCTCAGGGCCGAGAACGTCGGCAGCTCGGTCCACTTCATTCCCATCCATCTCCACCCCTATTTCCAGGCGCGGCTGGAGGTGCGGGAAGGCGAGTTCCCGGTCGCGGAGGACGCCTACCGGCGCGCGGTGTCGCTGCCGCTGTTCCCGGGCATGAGCGAGCGCGACGTCGACGACGCGTGCGCGGCGGTCCGCAAGGTGGTGGCGCACTACCGGAAGTAGGCGCAGGCTCACGCTGCGCCCTCCTGCATCTGCCCCAGGGAGCGCAGTGAGAGGCCTTCCCGATTCAGGTAGAACATCCCGAGCAGCGTGACCGGCAGCCACTGCCCGGCCCAGTAGAACCACGAGAAGGGCACCGCGTGGTCCCGGCCGACGCCGAACAGGGCCAGCCCGGCGATGCACGCCAGGTTCAGGGTGCCGATGTAGCCGGGCGCCGCCGGCACCATGATGCCGATCGCGGTGATCACCAGCATGACCAGCCCCGCGTACCAGGGCACGGCGAGGTCCAGCGCCCACATGCTGACGTTGAGACCCACCGCGAACGACAGGAACATCGCGAACGAGAGCATGAACACCCAGCTCAGTCGCGGCAGATCGTGGAACAGTCCCAGCCCGCGCATGAAGTGCTCGAGCCCGGCGCCCACCCGGTCGCGCATCCGCGCCGGGAGCGGCGCCGCCAGCCGGCGGATCACGGCCTGCGCCAGCTTCTCCGAACGCTCGAGCGCGATCACGAACACCGTGAGCGCGACGCAGGCGATGACGAGCACGGTGGCACCCGCCCGGGTCATGCGTCCGGCCACGGTGTCGCCCGAGATGGGATGGATGACCAGGGCGACGCCGAAGATGGCGAGCAGCGTGAGCATGTCGATCGCTCGCTCGACCACCACGGTGGCGAGCAGGGTGGTCTTCGACAGCTGCTCGCGCCGCGCCAGCGCCCACGGACGGATGAACTCGCCGAGCCGGAACGGCAGCACGTTGTTGGCCATGAACCCGATCATGGTGGCGCTGAACAGGCTCCCGGTGCTGATCCGCCGCGGCGAGGCGATGAGCGACCGCCAGCGCACCGCGCGAAGGTAGAAGCCGAGCACCGTGATGCCCATCACCGCGACGAAGCCCAGATAGTTCGCCTGCCGAAGCGAGTGCCACACCTCGGCCGGCCGCACGTCCCGCATCGAGATCCAGACGCACACCCCGGAAATCAGGATCCCGACGGCGAGCTTGATCGTCCGGCTCACGTGCCGTCCCCGGCCGGGCCGCCCGCGCGCAGCCGCTCGAGCTCGAATCGCAGCAACGCCAGCTCGCGGGTGAGCATGTGGTTCTCCTGTCCGAGGCGCGACAGCCGGATCGATTGATGAAGCAGCATCGCCAGGACGAAGGCGAGCCCGGCGGCGAACACGGTGGAGGCCGCGCCGGTCATGCCGAGCACGCCGGTCAGCCACATGAGGAGCGGGGTGGAGAATCCCAGCACCGCCACCACCACGGTGCACATGACCCACAGCAGCGAGTACTCCTCGGACAGCTTGCGGCGGCGCACCAGATCGAGCACGAACAGCGCCAGCCCGACCGCGCCGAACGCGGTGATGACCTGGGTACGGGACAGGAATTCCATGGTCTCCTCCGATGGCGTCAGGCCGGCCGCTGGATCCAGGCCATGAGCGACGCCAGCAGGTTCTTGTACGGGTAATAGAGCGACTTGCCCAGCGTGTAGAACGACTGTCCGGCCTGGCGCTCGCGCATCTCGACCGGCACCTCCATCAGCCGAAAACCGCGCCGTGCCAGGGCGATGAGCAGCGGGGCATCCGGAAAGTCCCGGGGGAATTCGTGCTGGCACACCTCCATCACCGCGCGGCCGTAGGCGCGGAAACCCGAGGTCGTATCGGTGATGCGCTGCTTGAGCGCCAGACGCACGACCGCCGAGAACAGCATCATCCCGACGCGGCGCGCGAGCGGAGCACGATATCCCGTGCGGTGGACGTAGCGCGAGCCGATGCTGACGTCGCACCGCCCGTCGAGCACCGGCTGGAGCAGCGCGCCGAGGAAGCCGGGATCGTGCTGCCCGTCGGCGTCGAGCTGGACGCCGACGTCGAAGTCGCGCTCGATCGCCCAGCGGAAGCCGGTCTGGAGCGCCGCCCCGACTCCGAGATTGACGGCGTGCCGGACGATCGCCACGTTTCGCTCGCGGGCGATGCGGTGGGTGCCGTCGCGCGAGCCGTCGTCGACCACCAGCAAATCGACCCCGGGCGCCCTAGCGCGCACCTCATCGACCGTCCGCCCCAGGCTCTGCTCTTCGTCGTGCGCGGGAATCACCACCAGCACGCGGCCCGCCCTCATGACACCTCCCGCAATCCGGCCGCGCGCACCAGGCGCCGGGCAGCGGCCACTACCGTGTCCCGCGTGAGCCGCATCCAGCCCGCGGTGAGCGGGATGGAAGACAGTTTCTCCAGATCGTAGCGATTCACGAGCGACAGCGCGAACATTCCCCACACCGCGGGCAGCACCAGCAGCAGGCGCGCCATGGGCGACCACGGCGGCGGGATCCGCCCGTCGATGAACAGCCCGAGCAGCAGCAGCGGGAGGAACAGCGCGAGACCGATCGCCTGGGAACGCGCGCGCTCCGCTCCGCCCTCGGGCAGCCGGCGCGCGAGCTGGGCGAGCGCGGCCAGGTACGACACCACCGCTCCCGCCAGGTTGGCCCACGCCGCCCCCGCCAGCCCGAACGCAGGCACCAGCGCGAAGTAACAGCCAAACTCGGCGCCAAACTTGAGCAGCGCGAGCCTGAGCACGACGCCGGGCTGCCGCAGGGCCTGGAACAGCATGGTAAGCGGCTGCTGCGCGGTGCGCGCGATGGGCACCAGCGCCAGGACGCGCAGCAACGGGATGGCGGGCTCGAACAGCGGGCTTCCCACCAGCAGCGTGACCTCGCGCGCGAACACGAACACGCCGAAGGAGAGGGCACAGGCCACCACCTGGATCAGGCGCAGGGCCTGGTCGAAGACCCGCCGCAGGCGGTCGCGCTCGCCGAGCGCCACCAGCTCGGTGAGCGACGGCAACAGGGAGGCGGGCAGGGTGTGCACCACCTCCACGAATCGCTCGACGGTCTGGAACGCGAACGAGAAGTACCCGAGCTCCGCCGCGGTGAAGAGCTTGCCCAGGATGATCTTCCCCAGGTTTTGCCCGGACACGAACGTCACCCGCGCCCCGAGCAGCGGCGTGCAATAGGAGAGGATGGCGCGCATCAACGGAGGGGCAGGTGGTTCCGCCGCGCTCCGGGCTTCGGGCACCGGGTCGCGGGCGCGGCGCAGCTTCCACAGCGGCAAAGCCGAGACCGCCACGCCCTGCAGCGCGGCGAGCGCCGAGAGGCCGATCGCGAGCGTGAGCAGCCCCTGCCCCGTGGCCCACAGCGCGCCGACCATGATGGTCTTCGCGACGTGGAACAGCACCGCGAACAGGCACACCCAGCGGAACTGCTGCAGGCCGTAGAGCGTGGCGCGGCCCGTGGTGGAGAGCCCGTCGCACGCTACCAGGACGGCGAGTACGGGCAGCAGCGTCGCGAGCTCGGGGACGGAGAACTGCTGCGCCAGGAAGGGCGCGGCGAGCGTCAGCGCCAGGCTCGCGAGCACCCCCAGTCCGAGCTTGAGCAGCAGCGCAACGTGCTGCGCCCTCCGCAACGTGCGCAGCTGTCCGCGCGCCAGGTACTCCGCGGCGAAGCGCTCCAGGTACATCTCGAAGTTGCCGGTCGCCATGGTGGCGAGGCCAGCGAACGAGAGCGCGAGCGTCATGATCCCGTACTTGGTGGGCCCCAGCCAGCGCAGCAGCAGCGCGAAGTATGCCACCCCCGAGACCAGCGCGGCGGCCTTCTCGATCGAGAGGTAAAAGGCGCCGCGCGTGACGCTGTGAACGATTCCGCCGCGGGTCACGCCGCCTCCGAGACCAGAGCGCGCAGCTCGGATTCCAGGAACCCGCGCACGTCCTTGAGATGGCGCACGCCCTCGGGGACCGGCCGGTTGGACAGCAGCAGCGCCGCCATCTCGGGATGCGAGGGATCGTAGCCGTGCATCGCCCGGACCGGGCACGATCCCATGAACGACGGCACCATGAGCACGCCCGGGTCGAGCAGGAAGATCGCCTCCCCGTACTCGCGCCCGCGGAAGTCCGCGCCCGCGCGCGCCATCGCGGCGTCGTCCAGCCAGCGGCCGGTCGGCTCATCGGCGAGCGCGGCCACGACCTCGCGCCGGGCGCGCGCCGTCCTCCACCAGAACCGCGCCATGGTCGAGTCGAAGAAGGCGAGGTAGTCCGCCGGCCAGCGGACGCGGAGCGGCTCGAGCCGGCGCATGACGTCCGCGGTGGCGCGCACGTCCACCATGCCGTGATCCGAAACGACGTAGATCCAGAGCGGCGAGCCGCCGTCCGCGGCCCGATCCAGGCGCTCGATCAGCCCGGCGTAGCGCTCGAGCCGGTCGCGCACCCCGGCGCCGGATGAGCCCTCGTGATGGAGTCTCGCGTCGAGGTCGGCGGTGTAGCACACCATCACCGCTTCCTCCCCCGCCGCCACGCACCGCTCGAGCTCCGTCAGATTTTCGGATTCGGGCGTGCGCCAGTTCCAGGCGCGCCAGCGCACCGCGAGGGCGGCGATCGTGTCCCACAGCGCGTCGCCCGGGAGCCCGCCGGGGCGGAAGATGTCGTCGCGTTCCGCGAGGTCGAACTCGGGCAGCAGCCAGCGCGGCACCTCGTAGAGGTGAAAGTAACCGCGCACGCCGCGCGCTTCGACCAGGCGCGTGAGGAGGCGCGAGAGCGCGGCACTCCGCTGAATGCGCTCCGGCAGCGCGCGCGTCCACTGGAAGCCGGCGAACGGGCCGGGGCCGGAGGCGCGCCGGTACATGAGCCAGCGGCCGTGCTCGCGCGGCAGGCGGCCGGTGAAGAGGGTCGGCAGGGCCCCCGAGCTGAAGCCGAGAATGGTGTCGAGTCGGCGACGGTGCTCGAGCGAGGAGGCGAAGCCCGGATGGCGGCCTGCGAGCTCCCATCCCAGCGCGTCCACGATCAGGATCACCATGCGAGCCGTCACGCCGTCTCCGCGCCGCGCTGTCCGTCGAGCAGCCAGGTGTCCCAGGCCCGCACCACCGCCGCGCGTGCCCGCTCCCAGTTCGCGCCGTCCGCGCGCCCCGCCACCCCGAGCCGGCCGAGCACCCGCGTGGTCGCGGCCGGAAGCGCGGCCTGCGTTCCGGCCGATTCCGCAGCCGCGATCAACAGTGCCGCCGACGCGTTCACGCGGTGCTGCGGCGTGCCGTCGAGCGCGTGCCGCACCCGTGACGCGAGCGACGGACCCGGGCCCCCGCGCGCCCTGAACCCAAGCGCCTGGCGGATCCGTCTCCGGACCGGCGCGCGCCGCGCGACCGCGAGTGCCTGCCCCTCCGCCGCGGCGGCCG
>CAZYQK010000055.1:0-7061 GCA_964650245.1 uncultured bacterium
CGCGGAAGGCGTGCTCGCGGTGGCCGAGGCCCGCATCGAGGCGGCGCTGCGCGCGGTCTCGGTCGAGCGCGGCGACGATCCGCGCGGCGCCGCGCTGGTGGCCTTCGGCGGCGCGGGCGGGCTTCACGCCTGCCCCCTGGCCGAATCGCTCGGCTGCGAGACGGTGCTGTTCCCGGCGCACGCCGGCGTGCTCTCTGCGCTCGGCGCGCTCGCGGGCGGCTCGCGCCGTGAGCGCAGCCGCTCGGTCCTGCTCGCGGGGGACGATGCCCGCGCCATCGCGCGCGCGCTCCGAACCCTGGAGCGCGAGGTGCGGGCCGAGTTCTCCGCGGCCGAGCGCGGCCGGCTCTCGGTCGAGCGCCGGGCCGAGGTGCGCTACCGCGGCCAGTCGCACGAGCTGTCGCTGACGGCGGAAAAGGGCCTCGCGGAGCGCTTCCATCGCGAGCACCGGCGCCGGTTCGGCTTCGCCGATCGCGCGCGCGAAGTCGAGGTGGTGACGCTGGAGGTGCGAATGGCCACGCCGGACCAGCCGCTCTTCGGTGGCACCCCGCGCGCGGTGCCAGGCAACGCGGTTGGACCCGCGCGCCGCCCGCCGCGCACTCGCGTGCGCGATCGGGGCGCGTGGCTTTCGGCGGCGCTGCTCGACCACGACGCGCTCGCGCCGGGCTCGCGCGTTCGCGGGCCGGCGATCGTCACCCAGTCAGGCGCCACGCTCTGGGTTCCGCCGGGCTGGTCCGGAGCCCTGCATCCGAACCGGACGCTGGTGCTGCGTCGGGGGCGGCGATGAGACCGCTCGATGGGGTCACGCTCTCGCTCTACCAGGGTCTGTTCGCGGCCTGCGCCGAAGAGATGGGGGTCACGCTCATGCGCACCGCCCACTCGCCCAACATCAAGGAGCGGCTCGACTACTCGTGCGCGGTGTTCGACGCCCGCGGGCGGCTGGTGGCGCAGGCGGCGCACATCCCGGTTCATCTCGGGAGCCTGCCGCGGGCGGTCGAGGCGGCGCTGGAGCTGGGGCCGTTCGGACCCGGCGACACCGTGGTGCTCAACGACCCGTTCGCGGGCGGCACGCATCTGCCGGACGTGACGCTGGTCTCGCCGGTGTTCCTCGCCGGGGCCGGGCGGCCCGATTTCTTCGTGGCGAGCCGCGCGCACCACGCCGACATCGGTGGCGCGGCACCCGGCTCCATGCCGCTCGCTCGCGAGATCTTCGAGGAAGGCCTGCGCCTGCCGCCGGTGTTCCTGGCGCGGGCGGGAAAGTTGCGGGAGGACGTGCTGCGGCTGGTGCTGGCGAACGTCCGCACCCCCGACGAGCGCGGCGCCGATCTCGCGGCACAGCTCGGCGCCCAGTCCACCGGGGCGCGGCGGCTCGAAGCGCTCGGCGCGCGGCGCGGGCGGCCCGAGCTCAAGCGCGCGGCGGAAGCGCTCATGGATCACGCCGAGCGCTGCGTGCGGGCCGCGCTGCGCCGGTTGCCGCGCGGCACCTTCCGCTTCGAGGATGCGCTCGACGACGACGGCCTCGGGAGCGGCCCGGTGCGGATCGCTGTCACCCTGACGCTGGGCGGCGGACGGGCGCGCGTGGATTTCGGCGGCTCGAGCGCGCAGGTGCGCGGACCGGTCAACGCGGTCGAGCCGGTGGCGCTCGCCGCCACATACTACGCGGTGCGCTGCGTGCTGGGCGGCGACTTCCCGGTCAACCACGGCGCGTTTCGTCCGATCGAGGTGGTGGCGCCGGCGGGCACGGTGGTCAACGCGCGGCCGCCCGCCGCGGTCAGCGCGGGCAACGTCGAGACCTCGCAGCGCATCGTGGACGTGGTGCTGGGCGCCTTCGCGCGCGCGCTACCCGGCCGGGTTCCGGCGGCGAGCAGCGGCACCATGAACAACCTGCTGATCGGCGGGCTCGACCCGCGCACCGGACGCGCGTTCGCCTATTACGAAACCCTGGGCGGCGGGCACGGCGCCGGTCCGGGATGGCACGGCGCGAGCGCGCTGCAGGCCCACATGACCAACACCCGCAACACGCCGATCGAATCGCTGGAGCACGCCTACCCGCTGCGGGTCGTGAGCACCCGGATCCGCCGCGGGAGCGGCGGCCGCGGGCGGTGGCGCGGCGGCGACGGGCAGGTGCGCGAGATCGAATTGCTGGGCCCGGCGCGGGTGACCGTGATCTCGGACCGGCGCGCGCGTGGACCCTACGGGCTCGCGGGCGGACTCGCGGGCGCGCCGGGCGTCAACCGCATGCGGCCGCCGGCGCGCGCCGTGCTCAGCTCCGCCGGCACGCGCGCGGTTCGGCGGCGCTCAACGCGGCCGCGCGCGCGCGCGCTGCCCTCAAAATTCCAGGTTGACCTCGACACCGGCGCGGTGCTAACCGTCGCCAGCCCCGGTGGCGGCGGGTTCGGTCGTTCGCCGCGCGCGCGCGCTCCTGGCACGCGCCGCGGAGCCGGTCCCGAACGCCCTCGCGGGTGATCGGACCGCGCGTCCCACCGCCGGCCGGTCCGGCCTCGGGAGACCCTATGGAGGAGCTCATGCGCTGCGTCCTTCGCGCGATTCCGGTCGCGCTGCTGCTGGCCTCGCTCACCGTCCTGCTGCTGCCGCGCCGGGCCCAGACCGTGCCGCTCTACGCGGCGCGCACCGGGCTCCTGTGCCAGAGCTGCCACTTCGATCCCAACGGTGGCGGTCCGCGCAACGAATTCGGCTTCGCGTTCGCGAAGAACCGCCACGCGCTCGAGCCCGAGGGCGAGAAGAGCCCGTGGCACGACTTGAACCTGACCAACCGCGTGGGCGAGAACATGCCGCTCTACTTCGGCGTGAACCAGCGCTTCATGCTGCTCACGAACGCGGTCGTGCTCAAGGATTCGCTCGACCGCTTCGGGTTCTTCAACATGGAGAGCGGGCTCCACCTCGCGTTCCAGCCGCATGCGAGGCTGACGCTGGTCTACACCACCGACGCTTTCGCCACCGGACCGCGGGCCAACGCCACCTCGAAGGAGGCCTTCGGCATCATCGGCGGGCTGCCGCTGAACGGCTACCTCAAGGCCGGCCGCTTTCGCAACCCGTTCGGGCTGCGCATGGACGACCACACGGTCGCGTCGCGGGTCGGCTTCCTGGACTTCGTGTCGCAGAAATCGTTCCTGCCCTACGACCCGCGTCTCCCCGACATGGGGATCGAGCTGGGCGCCGATCGCTCCGGCCTGTTCGGACGGGCGTCCTACACCAACGGCCGCGCCAACGTGCTCGGCGCGGGGCCGTTCGCCGAGACCAAGACGCTCAAGCTGGGCTACAACGCGCCCCGCTATCAGAGCGGGCTCTCGCTCTACGACGACTACGCGAAGGAGCGGCCGGCGTTCTCGTTCCCGCAGCAGAAGCGCGCCACCCGCTGGGGCTACTACGGCATGACCCACTGGCGCGGGCTCGCGGCGCTGGGCGAGATCGCTGCCGGCACGGACGAAGCTCAGCCCAGCGTGGCCGGCAGGGTCACGGGGATCAAGACCAACCTCACTGCGGGCTTCGGCGAGCTCAACTACGCGCTGACGCGCTCGGTGAATCTCAGGGCGCGCTACGACTACCTGGTAACCGACCGCAGCTCGATGAGAGCCGTTCGTGACAGCGCGACCTTCACCCGCTTCGCACTCGAAGGCGAGTGGGTGCCGGTGCCGTTCGCAGAGCTGCGCTGGGCCCTGCGCCACATCGACTACAACATCGACCAGCCGATGGGCCTCATCAAGGTGGACAACGAGAACCAGGCCTATCTCCAGTTCCACTTCTCGTACTAAGGTCGGCCGCGACGGGTGAAGGCCCGGGCGCGATGCGGGGGCCTTCAGGCCTCATAGAAGCGAACCTTCGGCCTGAAGGCCCCCGCATCGCGCCCGGGCCTTGCCGGCGCTACGCGGGAGTGGCCGTGGCCTCGCGTCGCGCGAGCGCGAGCCTGCGGGCCAGCACCCGGCGCGTGAGCGGCGTGGCGTCGCACGCCGAGACCCGCAGCGCGGCCTCCGGGAGCGCGTCCAGGAAGGCGTCGCCCTGGAGCGCGACCAGGACGCACGCGCGCTCCCGGCAGCGCGCGCGCAGGCGCTCGATCTCGCCGGCCGCGAGCGGCACGCGGCTCGCGATCGCGGTCACCTCGAGCGCCTCGCCCTCGGCCGCGAGTGGCACGCCCAGCGCGGCGAGCTCCTCGCCGAGCGATGGCCCGGGCGCGAACGCCGGCTCGATGACGCGCCACGGCAGTGCCGCGGCCGCGGCGGGCAGCGTGCCGCGGACCTCGAGCCCGCGCTCGACGATGCGCTCGAGCCGCGCTTCCCAGTCGGGAGGCGTGAGCGCTTCGAGCGGCGTGGCGAGCGAGGCCGCGTCCGGCTCCGGGTGCGCGCGGTCGAAGGCGGCGAGCCGTGGCCGCGCCTCGTCGAAGCGGGTGCGGTCGAGCGTTCCGTCCGTCAGCGCGCGCGCCAGCTCGAGGCGCGCGCGCCGCACCGACTCGTCGTGGAAGGCGAACAGCAGCAGATCGCAGCCGGCTTCGAGCGCGAGGCGAGCCGCGTCGAAGGGCTCTCGCCCAGCGGTGGCACCCTGCATCTCGAGCGCGTCGGTGATGGTGACTCCCGCGAAGCCCAGCCGCCCGCGCAGCAGGCCGTGGACGATCGCGCGAGAGAACGTGGCGGGCTGCACGGCGTCGAGCGCCGGATAGGAAACGTGCGCCGTCATGACCGCGCCCGCGCCGCGATTCGCTTCGAAGGGCATGAGCTCGCGGCGCTCGAGCGTGGCGCGGTCGGCGCGGCAGAGCGGAAGCGCCAGATGCGAGTCGAGCTCGGTGTCGCCGTGACCCGGGAAGTGCTTGAGGCAGGCCGCGACCCCGCCGGCCTCGAGCCCCCGCAACGCCTCGCCCACACTGCGGGCCACGGCCCCGGGATCGGAGCCGAACGCGCGCGGGCCGATCACGGGGTTGAGCGGCTCGGAATGGACGTCCGCAACCGGCGCGAACACCCAGTCGAGCCCGAGCGCGCGCAGCCGCGTGGCGGTCACGCGGTGAACCCACTCGATGTCGCCCGGCCTGGCACCGCGGGCGAGCAGCGCGGCGCTGGGTGGCACCGTGAGGTGCGCCGCGAGCTGCGATACGAAGCCGCCTTCTTCGTCCATCGCGAGCAGGATCCGGCGCGGCCGCGCGAGCCGGCGCAAGCGTGCGGTGAGGCGGCGCAGGTCGTCGAGATCGCGGAAATCGCGGGCGAAGACGATCACGCCCGCGGGCGGGTAGGCGGCGAAGTCGCGCTCCCACGCGGGCGAGAGGCCGTCCCGGGGCAGCCCGATCACCATGCGCCGCGCGATGCCGCGCTGGGCGTCCATGCCGCAGCACGGTGGCGGAGGTGTGGCGGGGATGTCAACCGGTGGCGCTATCGCGGGACGGCGCCCCCATCGGTGCCGCGAAACCCGCCGCCCGTGCAAATCGCATGTTGGGAGCGCCCGCGGCCGGGGGTAGACTCGATGGTCCCATGAGAACGCTGGTCTCCCACCGCAGCACGCTCTTCACCGAATCGGTCATCCGCGAGATGACCCGGCTCTGCCAGCAGCACGATGGCGTCAACCTGGCGCAGGGCTTTCCCGACTTTCCGGCGCCCGACTCGATCAAGGAGGAGGCCGCGCGCGCGGTGCGCGCCGACGTCAACCAGTACGCCATCACGTGGGGTGCGAGGCGCCTGCGCGAGGCGCTGGCCGCCAAGACCGCCCGCTTCACCGGCCTCGAGTACGATCCCGAGACCGAGATCACGGTGTGCTGCGGCGCGACCGAGTGCATGGCCGCGACCCTGATGGCGCTGGTGAACCCGGGCGAGGAGGTCATCGTCTTCGAGCCGTTCTACGAGAACTACGGTCCGGACGCGGTCCTGTGCGGGGCGAGCCCGCGCTTCGTCCGGCTGCGCGAGCCCGACTGGCGCTACGACCCGGTGGAGCTGGAAAAGTCTTTCAGCAACCGCACCAAGGCGATCGTCATCAATACGCCCAACAATCCCACCGGCAAGGTGTTCACCCGCGACGAACTCGCTCACATCGCCGCCCTGTGCCGGAAGTGGGACGTGGTCGCGATCACCGACGAGATCTACGAGCACATCCTCTACGACGGCGCGCAGCACATCCCGCTCGCGACGCTGGAGGGCATGCGGGAGCGCACCGTGACCATCAGCGGAGCCTCGAAGACCTACAGCGTCACCGGCTGGCGCATCGGCTGGTGCCTGGCGCCGCCGGCGCTGACCGCGGCGATCCGCAAGGTTCACGACTTCCTGACGGTGGGAGCACCCGCGCCGCTGCAGGAGGCGGCGGCCCTGGCGCTGGAGTCGCCGGTGGGCTATTACACCAAACTCGCCGACAGCTACCGCGAGCGGCGCGACTACCTGGTCCCGGCGCTCGAGGCTGCCGGGTTTCGGGCGTTCACCCCGCGCGGGGCCTACTACGTGATGACCGACATCTCGGGATTCGGCGCCCCCGACGACGTGAGCTTCGCCCGCGGCCTGGTCGCGGGCGTGGGCGTGGCGGCGGTGCCGGGCTCGAGCTTCTACTCCGATCCTGCGGCGGGGCGGCAGCGGCTGCGCTTCCACTTCGCTCGCCGACGTGAAACACTCGAAGCGGCCGTGGAGCGGTTGAGCCGGCTCAAGGCTCGCGCTCCCGCGGTCTAGACCCTCCACACCCGGGGACCTCCATGGCGTTCTTCCGTCGCACTTCGCTGGGCCCCTTCGCGGTGGCCGTTGCGCTCTCGCTCCTGCTCGGATTCGGGCTGGCGCGCGGGCTGCAGGCCACAGACGACCTGCGCAGCCAGCTCGATCTCTTCTCCCAGGTCCTGTACCTGGTGCAGAACCACTACGTGGATGCGCCCGACAACCAGAAGCTGATCCAGGGCGCGATCGACGGCATGCTGCGCACGCTCGATCCGCATTCCGTCTACCTGCCGGAGGACCGCGCCCAGCGCATGGACGAGCAGTTCCAGGGCGAGTATTCGGGGATCGGCGTGCAATTCGAGATCCGCGACGGCGTCATCACCGTGATCTCGCCGCTCGAGGGCACGCCCTCGCACCGGCTCGGCATCCGCGCCGGCG
>CAZYQK010000055.1:7071-19837 GCA_964650245.1 uncultured bacterium
GATCGACGGCAAGCCGGTGCCCAAGACGATCACCAACGACGACGTGTTCAAGATGCTGCGCGGCCCGACCGGCAGCATCGTCCTGGTTTCGATCGCGCGCGAGGAAGAGCCCGAGCTGCTCAGGTTCACCATCGAGCGCGCCAAGATCCCGATCGAGAGCGTGCCATACGCATACATGATCCGCTCCGGCGTGGGCTACGTGCGCATCATCCGTTTCTCGCAGACCACCGGGGACGAGCTCGAGAACGCGCTCGCCGCGCTGCGCGCGCAGGGGATGAGGCAGCTGCTCGTGGACCTGCGATCGAATTCGGGCGGGCTGCTGTCGCAGGCGGTGGACGTGCTCGACCAGCTGGTGCCGGCCGACCATCTGCTGGTCTACACGCGCGGCCGCATCCCGTCGGCGAACCAAGACTACAAGAGCACCGACCGGCCCAAGCAGGCGGACATCCCGACGGTGGTCCTCATCGACCACGGCAGCGCTTCGGCCTCCGAGATCGTCGCGGGCGCGATCCAGGATCTCGACCGCGGCATCGTCGCGGGGACCAATTCGTTCGGGAAGGGACTGGTGCAGAACCAACTGCGGCTCCAGGATGGCTCCAAGCTGCTGCTCACCATCGCCAAGTACTACACGCCGAGCGGACGGCTGATCCAGCGCGACTACACGAAGTACTCCGATCGTGACGAGTACGCGCTCGACGCGCTCCGGAGCGACGTGCCCAACGATTCCATCCTCGCGACGCGCCCGAAGTTCAAGACCGTGAGCGGCCGCACCGTGTACGGCGGCGGCGGGATCCATCCCGACGTGGTGCTCAAGGAGCCCGAGAACCTGACGCGGCCGCAGATCGAGATGATCCAGAAGCACCCGATCTCGGATTTCGCGACCCACTACGTCGCGCGCCACAAGGACCGGAAGTGGTCGCCGGACGTGTTCGGCAGGAGCTTCCAGCTCACGGACGAAGAATGGGCCGAGCTGCGAAAAGCGATGGAGAGCCACAAGGTCACGCTCAGCGACTCGACCTGGAACGCGGACCACGGCTTCGTCCTGCGCCAGCTGCGCTCGGAGCTCGCGCTCGCCACGCTCAACCAGCTCGAGCGCTACCGCATCCTGGTCGAGGACGACACGCAGCTGCAGGGCGCGCTCGAGCTGTTCCCGCGCGCGAGCAAGCTGATGTCGCAGGCGGTGGACCCGCCCAAGCACGGACATCCGTAGGCGCGCCCACTCCGCATCGCCCCGGGCGCGTGACGCGGAGCCCCGGTCTCGCAAGAGGCCGGGGCTCTCGCGCTGGCTGAGTTCCCACCGGGGCGGCGGGCACCGCCGCGCCCGCTACTCGCTCCGCGCTGCGACCACCACCAGATCGCCCTCGCCGAGGCCGAAGCGCTCGGCGGCGTGGCCGCCGACCTGGGCGATCTCGAGCCGGCCGCTCGAGCCGATCACGGCCACCAGCGTGCCCAGCGGCGCGTCACCGTAGGAGTGGGAGATGCCCTGAATGCGCCGCCCGGCGACACGCACCTCCAGCCGTTGCTCCGGGACGCCCGGAAAGGCCGCGGCGATGGAACCCGCGGCGAGATTGGTGAGCGCGTTGCCGAAGCGGTCCAGGAACATGACGCGCCCCTCGAGCTCGCCGTCGCCGGCGTGCGCCGCGGGGCGCGCGAGACGCACCGGGTCCGCGACGAGCGGGCCCAGCTTCGCGAGCGCCACGCCGCGCGCGAGATGCGCGGCCACCGGCGCGAACACGTCGCGGCCGTGGAACGTGCGGCTCACGGGATGGCGGAAGTAGCGCGGCTCGGTGAGCGATCGGACCTCGGCGCCGGGTTCGGCGAGCGCCCACTCGAGCAGCCCGTTGTCGGGCCCGACGAAGAGCTGCCCGCGCGCGCGCGCCGCGAGCGCGCGGCGGGCGGTGCCGACGCCGGGATCCACCACCGCGAGGTGGACGGTTCCTCCCGGAAAATCGGGCGCGGCCGCCTCGATCACGAACGCGGCGCGCTCGATGGCGGCGGGCGGGATCTGGTGCGTGAGGTCCACGATGCGCGCCTCGGGACAGATCTCGTGGATCGCGCCGTGCACCACGCCCACGAACCAGTCCTCGTGCCCGAAGTCGGACGTGAAGGTGATGACGGGGTGGGACACTTCAGCGGCCTCCGGGCTCGACCTTCAGCGCCGCCTGATGGATCCGACGCAAGGCCGCGCGCGCTTCATCCACCTCGGGCGTGCCGGGGTCGGCCTGGCTCCAGATGCGGAGGAATTCGCGATATTCCGCCGCCGCGTCGGCGCCACGGCCCAGCCTCTCGAGCGCCTGCCCGCGATAGAAGCGCAGCCGCACCGCATCGCCGGGATGGAGCATCGGCATGCGGATCAACGTGTCGAGCAGGGCCAGCGCCTCGGAGTGCATCCCGGCGCCGGTCAGGGCTCGAACCCGGGCCAGGCGCAGCGCGCTGAAGAGCCAGGGCTCGCCGGGCCACTCGGCGCCCCGGAGCGCCTCCAGCGACTCCCGGTGCCGCCCCTCGCCCTCGAGCACCAGCGCGCGGCAGTAGCTCATGCTGTGGGCCTCGTATTCGTTGAGCCCACCGGAGAGCGATGCCACTCGCGACAGAGTCGCGGCCGCCTGCGAATACATCCCGAGCCGGGATTCGGCCCAGATCGTGGGGGCGCGACCCAACAGCGGAAACCCGGGGCCAGCCCAGCGCTCGAGCCGCACCCCGATGCTGTCGGCCCACCGCAGCGCCTGCGCCGTGTCGCGCGCGCCGGTCGCCGCCTCGAGTCCGTTCGCGGCCGGAATCGGCGGACCCCAGGAGACCGTGGCCGGGAGGTTGCGCCACGCCTCGGGCGCGACCCGGAGCGCTTCGCGGAAGCGTCCGCGGCGCAGCGCCTGGACGTATCGAATCCCGAGACGCTTCTCCTCCTTCTGCCACGGCAGTGTGTCCGCTTCCGCGGGCCACGCGCCGGGCTCGATCGTTCCCGTGCGGTTGAAGAGCAGGGTGCCCGATGCCACCCGCAGGGGGAATTCGGCCGCGTTCATCGCTCGCGCCTCGGACGCGACGCGGAGCGCCCCCTCGGGATCGCCCCTGCGCACCATGGCCCGCCACAGCGAGAGCCAGAGCAGGGCGTTCTTCGGATTCCTGCGCAGCAGGCCCCGAGCCTCGACCTCCGCCTCGTCGAGCCGGTTCATGTCGATCAGCGCGTCCACCAGATGAACGCCGGCCAGCGTGAAGCCGGGATCCAGCGCCAGCGCCCGGCGCGCCGCCTCGACCGCCTCCGGCAGGCGCCCTCCATGGTAGAGGGCCTCCACCTGGCCGTAGGCGAACATCTTCTCGTTCGGATCCTCACCTGCCAGCTCGGCGAACTCCCGGGAAGCGGCGGAATATCTGGAATAGACCAGGTTCTCGAGTGCCTGGACCATGCCGCGCTCGAGCGGCGTGAGCCGGCCGGCGAGCGCCTTTGCCTTCAGGATGCTGTCCTTCGCGTCCGCCGGTTCTCCCCCCCACCACTCCGCGATCGCGAGCTGGTAGTGCGCTTGCGCGAACGACGAGTCACGCTCGACCGCCTGCCGGAAGGCCGCCATCGCGTCCACGATGCGGGCTCCGCTGAGGGCCTCGAGCCCGGCGGCGTAGCTGCGCTGGGCCTCGAGATCGGGGCTGGTGCGCTCGGCGACCGGGGCCAGACGCGTGGTCTCCGCCGCGCGCACCATGCGCCGGAGGAGCTGCGCGCTCAGGGCATCCACCACCTGGAATACGGTTTGTCCCGGCAGGCCCTCGACCCGCGTCGCGTTCAACACCTTGCCGCTCGCGACGTCCGAAACCTCGGCGGTCATGACGATGGAGGGCGAGATCTGGAGGATGCTGCCGCTCACGATGCGCCGCGCGTGCGCCCGCTTCGCAACCTCGAGCGCCACACCGCGATCCACAGCCCCGCCTTGCCTCCCGAGCTGGCGCATCGCATCGAGAATGCGTTGCGTGCTCAGCACGTTCAGTTCCGCGGCCTGCGCGAGCGAGGTGATGAGCAGGTTGCCGGTGATGGAGCCCATGCGTCCCGGATCGGCGGGGTCGGCCACGTTCTCGAAGTAGAGCACGGCCACCGCGGGCGGCCCGCCCGCATCGCCGACGCCGCGACCGCGCAGCCACACCAGCCCTGCGCCCAGTGCCACCAGCACGCCGGCGGCCGCGATCGGAACCCACCACGCAGCGCGCCGGGCCACGCGCGGGCGGACCGCGGACGTGGCCTGCATCCCCTCGATCATCCCGGCCACCACCGCCGCGCTCGCCGGGCGCTGCGCGGGTTCCTTCGCCAGCAGCCGGAGTGCCAGGTCGGCGAGCGGCGCGAGGCTCGGTCCGGAGACCTCGAGCGGCGGCGGCGGCTCGTTCATCACCGCGTAGAGCACCTCTGGCTCGCTCGTGCCCGCGAACGCGCGGCGACCGGCCATCGCCTCGTATAGAATCGCTCCCAGCCCGTAGAGATCCGCGCGCGCGTCGCCCGCCATGCCGCGCAGGCGCTCGGGCGGCAGGTACGGCGTCGCGCCCATCACGGTGCCGGTCGGGGTCATGGTCGATACGCCCTGCAGGCGGGCGATCCCGAAGTCCGCGATCTTGTAGGTGCCGTCGCCCGCGATCAGAATGTTGTCGGGCTTGAGGTCGCGGTGGAGGACACCGTGCGCGTGCGCGTGCGCCAGCGCGGCGGCGATCTCGCGCGCGAGCCGCAACGTCTCCTGGGCGCCCAGCGGACCCCGCTCGAGACGCCGGGCCAGTGACTCGCCCTCCACGAACTCCTCGACCAGGAAGAGCTGGCCATCGGCCTCCTCCAGACCATGGAGCGTGACGACGCCGGGGTGCGAGAGCCGGGCCGCCGCCTGGGCCTCGCGCACCAGGCGCTCGCGCGCCTCGGGAACCCGGGCGAACTCGGCGCTCGGGAACTTGAGCGCCACCCTGCGCCCGGTGCGCTCGTCCTTCGCCAGGTACACGCGCCCCATCGCGCCGGCGCCCAGCTCGGCGGTGATGGTGTAGTGGAGGATCGTGCGACCGATCACCTGGTTCCCTCCAGCATCGGCTCGAGCAGCGCCCACGCGCCATCCACCGTGAGGCGCTTGAGGCAGCGCAGATCTTCGCACTCGTCGCGATGGCAGGGGCTGCACTCGGCGCGCGCGTAGTGGGCGCGGTGGCCGTCGGCCTCAGCATACGGGAAGAACATGGCCGGGCGGTTGCGCGAAATGAGTCCCAGCGTGGGCGTGCCGGCCGCGACCGCGGTGTGCATCGGTCCGGTGTCGCCGCATACGAAGGCCCGGCACAGCGACTGCAGCGCGACGAAGCGGGCGAGCGGCCAGTTGACGACGGCGCGCGAGCGGCCACGGCCCAGCTGCTCAACCACGCCCGCGACCAGCGCCTCGTCGCCGGGCCCGCCGCTCACGAGCGCGACGCCGGCGCGATGGCGCTCGAGAAAGCGCCCGGCGAGTTCCGCGAAGTTGGCAGCTTCCCAGCGCCGCGTGGGCCAGCGCGCGCCGGGATGGAACCCGACCAGCGGCGCGCCATCGGGGACGCCGAGCGCCGCGAGCGCCTGCCGCGCCTCCGCGCGCGCCGCCTCGCGAATGTGAAGCCGCGGCGTGGCAGCGGCCGCGGTCCAGCCCAGCGCGTCGAGTGAGGCCAGATGGAACCCGATGGCCGAGAGCGTGCGCGGCCGCGCGTGATGAGTGTAGAGCCCCGAGCGCCAGCCCTTGTGGGGATAGCCCACCCGCACGCGCGCCCCCGAAAGCCACGTCCAGAGCGCGGTGCGCGGATTGCAGAAGAGATCGATCGCCACCTCGGGCGCGAAGTGCCGCAGGCGGAAAACCAGCGCCGCCCAACCCGCCACGCCGGGCGCGCGCTCGGCCACGATCAGCTCGTCCACGCGCGGATCGCCCTCGAGCAGCGGCGCCGCCTCGCGCTCGACCAGGTACCCGACCCGCGCCTCCGGGCAGGCCGAACGCACCGCGTCGAGCGCGGGCAGCGTCAGGCACACGTCGCCGATGAAGCGCGGCCGGATCAGCAGCACGCGCCGCACCGGGCGCGGAACGAAGGCGCGGGGGGGAGGCATGGCGGCGTGGGGTATGATGGGCCGCACTCTAGCCTAGGCCGCGGCAGTGATTCCATCCGGATCAGGAGGACCCGCATGAGCCCCGAACGCAGACGCAAGGATGCGCGCGGCACTCACACGCGCATGGTGCACGGCCCCGCACAGGCGCCGTCGGGCGCGATGAGCACGCCCATCGTCCATTCCGCCACGTTCACGTTCCCGAGTCTCGAATCGCTCGACGCCGAGCAGAACAAGGGTCCGGCCGGCGCCTACTATCAGCGCTTCGGCCATCCCACGCTCCGCGCCTGCGAGGAACGCCTGGCCGACCTCGAGGACGCCGAGCTGGCGCTGCTGTTCCCCTCGGGCATGGCTGCGATCTCGAGCGTGTTTCTCGGGCACCTGAAGGCCGGCGATCACGTGATTGCGCTGGATCAATGCTACGGCGGCACGCACGCCCTGGTCCGCTGGGGCGCCGAGCGGCTGGGCTGGAGCTGCGACATGGTGGACGCGCGCGAGCCCGCAAGCTGGGAGCGCGCGTTCCGCCCCGAGACTCGCATCTTCCATGTCGAATCGCCGACCAATCCCACGCTGTGCGTCGTGGATCTGGCGCAGGCCGCCTCGCTCGCGCACCGTCACGGGGCGCTGCTCACCGTGGACAACACCGTGGCCTCACCGGTGGGACAGCATCCGCTGGCTTGCGGCGCCGACCTCGTGGTGTACAGCGCGACCAAGTCGATCGGCGGCCACAGCGACCTGCTGGCGGGCGCGGCGCTCGGGTCCGCGGCGCGCCTCGAGAGCGTGTGGAAGGTGCGCAAGGTGTTCGGCCCGGTGCCGGACCCGAACGTGGCGTGGCAGATCGAACGGAGCTTGAAGACGCTCGCGCTGCGCGTGCAGCAGGCCAACGCCAACGCGCTCGATCTCGCGACGCGCCTCGCCGGGCACGCGGGCGTGTCCCAGGTGTTCTATCCCGGTCTCGCGGCGAGCCCGGGCCACGAGCTGGCACGGCGCCAGATGAGCCTCGGCTTCGGGCCGTTGCTCTCGTTCGACGTGCGCGGCGGCGCGGCAGCTGCCGAAGTCACGGTGAACAGTTTCCGGCTGGTGCGCCACGGGCCCAGCCTGGGCGGGGTGGAGTCGCTGGCCTCGCTGCCCTCCGTGACCTCGCACATCCAGCTTGGACCCGAGGGCCGCAGGCGCGCCGGGATCCCGGAGGGATTGGTGCGACTCTCGGTCGGGATCGAGGACACCGACGACCTGTGGGCCGACCTGGAGCAGGCGATCGCCCGCGCGGCGGTGCCCGCGAGGGCGTAGCGGGCCCGGCGCTTCGGAGGCCCGGCTCGTCGCGAGCACGGCGGCTTTCCGGCTTCCCGCCGCCGCGTGCTACTATCCCGCGCCGCTCTTGAGTCCAGCCCCCAGGAGGAGGAATCCATCCCGTGAAGCATTCCGTTGCGGTCCTTGTCGCCGCGAGCCTCGTGGTTGCCCTTGCCGCTCCGCTGCACGCCGCCGCGCCGAAGCAGGCGGCCGCTCCCAAAGCCGGGTCCGCCGCGCCCGCGAAGTCCGCTGCCGCCGCGGCGAAGTCCGCCGCGCCCGCGAAGCCCGCGGCTCCGCCGGCCCCGCCCGCGCCCACCGACAGCCTGACCCTGCTCGAGCGGGCGGTGGCGAAGGATTCGACCCGCTTCGACAACGTGTACCGACTGGGCGTCATGTACATGGACGCCGATCGGGTGGCCGAGGCGATCCGCGTGCTCCAGAAGGCGGTCGACCTCAAGCCCCAGGACTTGAAGGCGCTGGTCAACCTGGGCGCCGCCTTCGACGCGGCGGGGAACGGCTCGGCCGCGCGCGACTATTACGGCAAGGCCCTGATGGTGGCGCCCGGCGACTCGGTCGCGATGTGCCGGCTGGCCAGCTCGCTCTACGCCCAGCAGCAGTACCCGGAGGCGCTGGACCTGCTGCGCAAGGTGATCGCGAACAAGCCCGGGTCGCACTGCGCCTACTTCACGCTCGGTGTGGCGTTCGCCGACGCCGGCCTCTACCGCGACGCCGTCCGGATGTGGACTCGCGTGGTCGAGCTCGCGCCCGAGTCGCCCGAGGCGATCAGCGCGCGCGAGAGCATGGACGTGCTGAAACGCTATATGAAGGAACAGTAGCACGACCGCGCGCAGGCGCCACGCCGCGCGCGCCCGGTGACCGCTCGATCGCTCCTGGCCCGGTCCGGCGGGGGCCCGAGGAGGCGGGATTGATCTACTTCGACCACAACGCGTCGGCCCCGGTGCGTCCCGAGGCGCGCGAGGCGATGGCGCGCTGCCTCGGCGACCTCGACGCCAATCCGTCCAGCGCCCATCGCGAGGGGCAGCGCGCGCGCGCCGCCGTCGAGGACGCGCGCGCCCGCGTAGCGGTGCTGGTGGGTGCCGCACCCGGGCAGGTCGTGTTCACCAGCGGCGGCACGGAGGGCGATCACGCGGCGCTGATCGGCGCGGCACTCGCGCTCGAGCGGCGCGGCCGCGCGGTGGCGATCTCGGCGATCGAGCACCACGCGGTGCACGGCGCCGCGGGGCTGCTCGAGCGGCTCGGCTTCCGCGTCACGCACCTGCCGGTCGCGTCCGGCGGAATGATGGATCCGCGCGCGGTGGATGCGCTGGCGCCCGGCCACACCGTGGTGGCGGCGATGCTCGCCAACAACGAGACCGGCGTGATCCAGCCGGTGGCGGAGATCGCGGCGCGGGCTCGCGCGGCCGGGATCGCGACGCTGTGCGACGCGGTGCAGGCCGCTGGCAAGATCCCGGTCGACTGCTCGAGCCTGGGCGCGGACTACCTCGTGATCTCTGCGCACAAGCTGGGCGGGCCCAAGGGCATCGGCGCGCTGATCCTGCGCGATGGCGCGCCCTTCGAGCCGCTGTTCCGCGGCAGCGCGCACGAGCGCGGGCGCCGCGGCGGCACCGAGAACGTTCCCGGCATCGTCGGCTTCGGCGCGGCGGCCGAGTACGCGGCGCGCGAACTCGAGGCCGAGAGCGCACGGCTCCTTGGACTCCGCGCGCGGCTCGAGGCCGGCATCCGCGCCGCGGCCCCGGACGCCGTGATCCACGGCGAGCGCTCGCCGCGGCTGCCCAACACCGTGAACGCCTCGTTCCCGGGAGCGCGCAGCGACCACCTGCTGATGGCGCTCGACGCGCGCGGGGTGGAGGTGTCGGCCGGCGCGGCGTGCGCGAGCGGCGCGGTCGAGCCCTCGCCGGTGCTCTCCGCGATGGGCGTGCCGCGCGAGCTGGCGGTCTGCTCGCTGCGGCTCTCGATGGGGCGCACCACCACCGCGGACGAGGTGGAGCGCGTGATCCGAGCGCTCGCCGAGTGCGTGGGCGCCGCCCGCGCGCTCTCGGCGCCGGCCGGAGCGCGGCCGTGAGCGGGGTCTCGATGCAGCCCGCGGCGGGACCGGCGCCGCGCCGCGTGCTGGCCGCCATGAGCGGCGGGGTGGATTCGGCGGTCGCTGCCGCGCTGCTCGCCGAGCGCGGCGACCAGGTCACCGGCGTTACGCTCAAGCTCTGGTGCTACGGCCGCTCGCCGGTGAGCGAGCGCGCCTGCTGCACGCTCGACGCGATCGACGACGCGCGCCGCGTGGCCGGGCGCATGGGTTTCCCGCACTTCGTGGTCGAGGCCGAGGAGGTGTTCCGCGCCCGCGTGCTTCAGCCGTTCCTCGACGACTACGCCAGCGGCCGCACTCCCTATCCGTGCGCGCTCTGCAACCAGCACCTCAAGTTCGGCGATCTGGTCGCGCGCATGGACCTGATCGGCGCGCAGCGGCTCGCCACCGGCCACTACGCGCGGGTTGAGCGGCTCGCGGAGGGCGGCGCGGCTTTGTTGCGCGCGCGCGACGCGGAGAAGGACCAGACCTACGCGCTGGCGCTGGTGCCGTACGCCGCGCTTCATCGTGCCGTGTTCCCGCTCGGCGACCTCACCAAGGCCGAGGTGCGTGCCCACGGCGAGCGCCTCGGCCTCGCGGTGTGGGACAAGCCCGAGAGCCAGGACCTGTGCTTCGTCCCCGACCGCGACTACGCCGGCTTCATGGAGCGGAATCTCGGCGAGACGCGCGGCATCGCGCCCGGTCCGTTCCTCGATCGCGCGGGAAGGAGGCTCGGGACCCACCGCGGCATCATCCACTACACCGTCGGGCAGCGGCGGGGGCTCGGGCTCTCCGCCGCCGAGCCGCTCTACGTGCTGGCGATCGAGCCCGCGGGCAACGCGGTGATCGTGGGACCGAAGGCGGCGCTCGAGTCCACGGGGCTCGTGACCGGGCCCGCCAACTGGCTGTGCGCCGCACCGCCCGCGCCCGGCACGATGCTCCACGTCAAGATCCGGTATCACCACGTGCCCGCCGCGGCGCGCGTGTTCCCGCGAGCGGACGGGAGCGTTGAGGTGCGTTTCGACACGCCGCAGGCCGCCGTGACCCCGGGCCAGCTCTGCGTGTTCTACCAGGGCGAGCGCTGCCTCGGCGGGGCCGCGATCGCGCGCGCGCCGGGGCCCGACACGGACGAGGGGACCGCGGCGCTCTTACGCGTCGAGAGCGTGGCGCCCGCCGGCGCATGAGCGACGGGGCGCCACTCGCCACCCGCACCCTCAATCGCTGCCTCGCCTGCGGCGGTGCCAGGTTCGCGCCGCTGCCGCTGCGTTACGAGTTCCGGGGCGCGTTTCCGCTCGCCGAGTGCCGGGATTGCGGTATGCGCTTCCTGCGCGTGCAGCCTGCGAGCGAGGCGCTCGCCGAGCTCTACTCCTCCGGCTACTTCGAGCGCGACTTCCGCTGCGGGCGCAGCGATTCAGGCTACTTCGACGAGGACGCCTTCCGCGCCGAGAACGCCGGGCTGCTCGAAGCGTTCGAAGCGCTGGGCCCCGGACGCCGCCTGCTGGAGGTGGGCTGCGCCGGCGGCTGGCTTCTGAAGCACGCCGCGGAGCGCGGCTGGAGGCCGCGGGGCGTGGAGCTTTCCGCCGAGGCGGTCGCGCGCGCCCGCGCGCTCGGGCTCGACGTGGTCCACGGCGAAGTCGCGGCCGCGCGCTTTCCCGAGGCGGGATTCGACCTGGTCTACATGGGCGACGTGCTGGAGCACGTGCCCGACTGCCGCGTGACGCTCGCCGAGGTGGCGCGGGTGCTCGGGCCGGGCGGGCACCTCTACCTGCGCGGGCCCATCACCACCCACTCGCTCGCGCGGCGCCTGGCACTCGCGGCTTTCGCGCTCGCGGGGCGCGCGATCGTGCTGCGCGAGCCGCCCTATCACCTCTGGGAGTTTACCCCGCGCTCGCTCGCGCGCCTGACGCGCGCGGTAGGTCTCGAGGTCGTGGGCATGCGCCAGAGCAAGATCCCGCCGGGACGGCCGCACGGTACCAAGTCTGCGCTCCAGCGCGCGGTGATGGCGGTGCTCGACGCGCTGAATCTGCCGCTGACCCGGGCGTTCAACGTGCTGGGTGATCGCGTGGTGATGATCGCGCGGAAGCATGCAACCGAGCGCCAGTCAGAGCACGCCCGACACGATTCGATTTCGCGTTGATGCCCCCTGCTTGCGGGGGGATACTGCCCGCGTCTTAGACGCCCCTGGTAGAAGCGCCCCTCGGAGCATCGACGCCATGGAGCACCGCCTCATCCTGGAGTCCGCCGCTCCCGTCGTGTGGCCCGGCGGGATCGTGCGAGAGAGGCCCGCTGCGCCGATCGGCAGCACGGCCGCCGAACCGCGACTGCTCGATCGCGTGCGCGCGGCCATTCGCCTGCGGCACTACAGTCGCCGCACCGAGAAGGCGTACGTCGGCTGGATTCGCCGCTTCATCCTGTTTCACGGCAAGCGACACCCGGATGGCATGGCGGCGGACGAAATCACGCGATTCCTGAGCCATCTGGCCGTGGAGGGAAAGGTCAGCGCCTCGACGCAGAACCAGGCGCTGAGCGCGCTGCTGTTCCTTTACCGCGACGTGCTCGGACGCGAACTGGCCTGGATGGACGAGATCGTGCGCGCCCGGCGCCCGGCGCGGCTTCCGGTGGTGCTGGCTCGCGGCGAGGTGGCAGCGCTGCTGCGCGAATTGCAGGGCGTGGAGCGCCTGATGGCCTCGCTGCTATACGGGGCTGGTCTGCGGCTGCTCGAGTGCTGTCGGCTGCGGGTGAAGGACATCGAGTTCAGCCGTGGCGAGTTGCTGGTGCGCGACGGCAAGGGCGGCAAGGATCGTGTGACGCTGCTGCCTTCGGGGTTGCGGGAGCCGCTCCAGACACATCTCGCGGGCGTGAGCGACCAGCACGGCCACGATCTGGAGCGCGGGCTCGGCAGTGTGGAACTGCCCGAGGCCCTGGATCGCAAGTACCCGCGTGCCGCGTTCGAGTGGGGCTGGCAGTGGGTATTTCCGGCCACGCGCTTCTACCTGGACCCCGCGAGCGGCCGGCGCCGAAGGCATCACCTGCACGAGACGGTGCTCCAGCGCGCCGTGCGCGAGGCGGCGAGGCGCGCGCGGATCCCGCGCCCCGTGTCGTGCCATGCGCTGCGGCACTCGTTCGCGACGCACTTGTTGGAGGACGGCTACGATATCCGGACGATTCAGGAGCTGCTCGGGCGTCGTGACGTGAGCACGACGATGATCTACACGCACGTGCTCAACCGCGGCGGACGTGGCGTGCGGAGCCCGCTGGATGGGGTGGTGTGAGGCGGGCCGCCCATGACCGAGATCGAGATGGGCGGGTCTGTATATCTGGATTGACGGGCGTGGGGTGGA
>CAZYQK010000056.1:0-19805 GCA_964650245.1 uncultured bacterium
GTGGGCGCCCGGCGGCCGGCGGATTCCAGCCCCCGCGATTTACGCGCGCGGGCCGCGCCGGCACCAGACCGGGCGGAATCGCGCGCTCCCCGGGCGACGGTCCGCCCGCGCTCGCGGCGGGCCGCGCGATCCGCCGCGGACGAAATCGTCGCAACGCGACTCCGCCCGGGCCCATCGCGCGCGGTTGCGGGCGCGCGGCCGCGGCGCGGAGCTGTCGCACCTCGTCGTCAGAGAGCTCGCGCCACATCCCGCGCTCCAGGGACCTCAGTTTGAGCGGACCGTAGCCCCAGCGGTGCAGGCGATGCACCGCGAGTCCCGCCGCCTCGCACATGAGGCGCACCTGCCGATGGCGGCCTTCACGCAGCACGATCTCGATCACGGCGTCGCCCGGCGTCTCATCGCGCACTCGCACCCGGGCCGGCGAGCTCACCACGCCCGGCTCGAACTCGATCCCGGACTCGAGGCGCTTGAGCATCGCAAGCGACGGCGCGCGGTCGGCGTGCACGCGGTAGAGCTTGCTCACGCCGTAGCGCGGATGCATGAGATGGTGCGCCAGCTCGCCATCGTTGGTCAGCAGCAGCAGGCCGCTGGTGTCCGCGTCCAGACGGCCCACCGGGAACAGCCGCGTGCCGGGCGGTAGCAGCTCGCGCACCGTGCGCCGCCCTTCCGGATCGCTCAGCGTCGAGATCACGCCCACCGGCTTATGGAGCACGTAGTAGGCGAGCCGTGCCGGCTGCGGCAGCGGCCGGCCCTGGACCTCGATCCGGTCGCGCTCGGGCTCGACCTGGGTGCCGGGCTCGCTCACCACCGCGCCGTTCACGCGCACCGCGCCGGACTGGATCAGCACGTCGCACTTGCGCCGCGCGCCGAGGCCGCGCTGCGCGAGCAGCTTGTTGAGGCGGATGCTCAAGCGCGCGCCGGGTGGCGCTCGCCGGTTTCGGCCGGGGCCGCGCCGGGATCGCCGGCGCCCGCGGTCTCGCCGGTCTCGGCCGCCTCGAGCGGCTCGATCTCGTGCCGGAACCGCGGCGACTGGCCGCTCGCCTCTCCCGCCGCGAGGTCGCTCGCCACCTGCGTCACCACCTCGAGCTCCATCAAGTCGAGTTGCTCGGGCTCGCGGGCCGCCACCAGGGCGCGCAGCTCCTCGGGACGCGGCAGCTCGGAGAGATCCCGGAGCCCGAAGTAGTCGAGGAATTCAGGAGTCGAGCCGTAGAGCAGAGGACGCCCCACCACCTTCGAGCGGCCGCGGATGGTCACCAGGTTGCGCTCGAGCAGCGTGCCCAGCACCGCGCTCGAGTCCACGCCGCGGATGGCCTCGACCTCGGACTTCGTGACCGGCTGCTTGTAGGCGATGATCGCCATGGTCTCGAGCGCGGCGCGCGAGAGCCGCATCCTGCGCTTTCCGCGCAGCAGGCGCCCCACCCACTCGGCGTGCGCCGCGGTCGTCACCAGCATCCAGCCGCCGGCGATCTCGCGCAGCTCCACGCCGGCGCCGCGCGCGGCACAGTCGGCGCCCAGCGCCTGCAGTGCCGCCATCACCTCGTCGGCTCCCGAGTCCAGGGACTCGGCCAGCAGGCTCAGCGCCAGCGGCTGGTCCGACGAGAACAGCAGCGCCTCGACCGCGCCCTTCATTTCAAGAGGAGGCATGGGTCCCACTCCCTTCCGGCATGCGGGCGAGGATGGTGATGTCGTCGAAGGCCTCGGCCTGCGCCACCACCACCTGCCCCAGCTTGACGAGTTCGAGCAGCGCGATGAACGTCACGATCATCTCGGCGCGGGCGCGGCAGCGTATCAGGAGCTCTGTGAACGAGACGCTGCCGCGCTCGGCCACGGCGCTCGCGATCGCCGACATCTTCTCCTCCACGTCGTAGGCATCGCCCTGGACTTCGTACACCGCGGCCTCGGGCAGCCGCGACATGACGCGATTCAGCGCGTCGAGCAGGTCGAACAGGCTCGCGGGCGCGAGCGGGAGCGGCCCCGCCTCGTCCTCCCCCGGCACCATCCCGCGCTCGAACAGCTGGCGGCGGTCCTCCTCCTTGAGCTTGAGCGTGCCGGCCGCCTCCTTGAACTGGCGGTACTCGACCAGGCGCTGCACCAGCTCCTCGCGCGGATCGCCCTCGTCTTCCTCCTCGCCCACCGCCGGCAGCGGCAGCAGCATCTTCGCCTTGATGCGCATGAGCGTCGCCGCCATCACCAGGAATTCGCCCGCGACGTCGAGGTCGAGCGCGCGCATGAGATCGATGTACGCCAGGTACTGCTGCGTGATGTGCAAGATCGGAATGTCGTAGATGTCGATCTCGTCCCGCTTGATGAGGTGGAGCAGCAGATCGAGCGGGCCCTCGAAGCGGGCGAGGCGCACCATGACCACCTTGCTCGAGGGCGTGCCGGCGCCGGGCTCCCCCGCGACCGCGCCGACGCTGGCCGCGGCGGCGGTGAGCTCCGCGGCCACCTCGGGCGAGACCGCCTTCACGATCCGCGGGGTCATCGCACCGGCGCGGAGACGGGCTTGAGGCCCATCGCGGCGCGCACCTCGTCCATGGTGGCCTGCGCCACCGCCCGCGCGCGGCGGTTGCCGTCGGCGATGAGGTCGCGCACGCCGTCCGGGTCGGCCGCCCAGCGCGCGCGGCGCTCGCGAATAGGGGCGAGCGCCTCGGTGAGCACCCGGCTCAGGTGCTGCTTGTCGGGCACGCACGCCAGCTCGCCGGCCCGGCACAGCCGCGCGATCTCCTCCGCCCCCGCCGGGTTGAACTTGCGGTGGTACTCCCACACCACGCAGCCGCCGTGGCCGTCGCTCAAGTCGGCCTCGGGGCGCCCCGGATCGTTGGCGCGGGCCTTCTTCGGGTCGGTGTAGGCCTGCCGCACGTGGGCCGCGATCTCCTCCGGCGAATCGGCGAGCAGGATGGTGTTGCCCAGCGACTTGCTCATGCGCTGGCCGTCGAGCCCGCTCAGCCGCGCGAACGCGGTGAGCTGGACCGCGGGCTCCGGAAACACCGGCTCGCGGTCGCGGCAATAGACGAAGTTGAAGCGCCGCGCGATCTCGCGCGTGAGCTCGACGTGCGGCACCTGATCCTCTCCCACCGGGACGTGAGTGGCGCGATAGAGCAGGATGTCAGCCGCCTGCAGCACCGAGTAGCCGAGGTGCCCGTATGAGATGGTCTGCTCGTCGAGATGCAGGTCGCGGATCTGCTCCTTCAGGGTCGGGATGCGCTCCAGTCGCGCCTTGCTCACCAGCATCGAGAACAGCAGGTGCAGCTCGGCGTGCTCCTTCACCTCGGACTGGATGAAGATCACGCTCTTCGCGGGATCCAGCCCGGCCGCCAGCCAGTCCACCACCATCTCGTGGATGTCCGACTGGAGCCGCGAGGTGTCCTCGTAGCCGGTGGTCAGCATGTGCCAGTCGGCCACCATGTGGAAGTTCTCCCAGCCCTCGTTCTGAAGCCGCACCCAGTTCTCGAGCGCGCCGACAAAGTTGCCGAGGTGCAGGCGCCCGGTCGGGCGCATGCCGGAGAGGATGCGGCCCGGCTTCACAGCGCGGTCCCCGCCCGCGGCACTCCGAACAGGTCGAGGCAGGCGTGGACCGCGACCCGCAGCGGGCCGTAGAAGACGGCGTTCGAGACCAGCGGCGAGGCGAGCATGATCGCGACCAGCAGCAGGCCCACGAGCCGGAAGTGCTGGAGCGCGATGATGTGCTTGAGCGGCAGGAAGCGCATCAGCACCCACGACCCGTCGAGCGGCGGGATCAGGTTGAAGAAAGCGAGCGCGCAGTTCACCACCACGCCGCCGTAGCACATGACGGCGAGCGGTGCCGTGAACCCCGCCCAGAATCCGGTGCCTTCGGCTCCGGGCGCCAGGGTCACGATCCGCGCCAGCCCCGCGAACGCCAGCGCCAGGAGCAGGTTCGAAGCCGGACCGGCGAGCGCCACCTTGACCGGGTCGTTGCGCGGGCTTCGAAGATTGGCCCAGTTGATCGGCACCGGCTTCGCCCAGCCCAACATCACGGGTGAGTGGGCGAGCAGCAGCACCGCCGGCACCAGCAGTGAGCCCACGAGGTCCACGTGGGGCAGCGGGTTCAGGGTCAGCCGTCCACGGTCGCGCGCGGTGGTGTCGCCGTTCCACAGCGCAGCCAGCCCGTGAGCGCACTCGTGCACCACCACGCTCAGGACGAACACCGGAAACAGCAGGAAGAACTCGGGGTCGAAACGCACGCGAAGCCGCTCCAGTCGAGGGCGAAAACCACTTCGCGGCAGACTATCGGGATTGCGGAGGGGGGTCAAGGCTCGAGGGCTCGAGGGCTTCACTTCGCTCTCACCATTGCCGCCGCCGCATCGCTCGATTATGGTCCCGCGCATGAGCGCATCCGGCCGCCCCGAGGACATGCTCGACCGCCCGGCCCCCGATCTCGCGCTCGCGAGCTCGACCGGCGCTCCGTTCCGGTTGCGCTCGCGGGTCGGGCTCGGGCCGCTCGCTCTGTTCTTCTTCATCCGCAACGGCACGCCCGGCTGAGTGCGGGAGATGCGCGAGTTTCGCGCTCACTACGCGGAGTTCCAGCGCGCGGGCCTCGAGGCCGCCGGCGTCTCGCTCGACTCGCCCGAGAGCGCGCGCACGTGGGCTACGCGCCTCAGGCTCCCCTATCCCCTGCTCTCCGACCCCGATCGGCTGGCCGGCAACGCCTTCGGGGTGCTGCGCCGGGTGGGCATCGGCGGCTGGAACATCGAGTTCTTCCGCCGCTCGACGTTCCTGATCGATGCGCGCGGCGTGGTGGTGGCGGTGTGGGGCAAGGTGAAGACTCGCGGTCACGCGCTCGACGTGCTGGACGTGGCGCGCGCTTCGGAGGCGGCGGCCCGCGAAGGTTGATCTCGCCGGCGCGCTGCGAGCGGCCGGCGAGTGAGCCCGACCGCCCCGTGGCGGCCTTCGGTCGGACCGCGATTGAAATGCCGCACACGCTTCGCGGGTATTTTTCGCGGCGGCAAAGCATGCGCAGAAGGCCGGGAACTCGCGGCGTTTACCCGAGATTACCTCGGCATTCCTTCACGTAACGGGGCTTTCGGGGCTACTCGAGTACATCATTGACAGGGGGCGCCGACAGGCGTTGACTCCGGATGCGCGTGCATCCGCGACGATCAAACGGCACCGCCTGCCGCTCCTTGATCGCGCAGCGACGAGAGATGAGAAGGCCATAATGTCGCCGCTCAGCCCACGACAAGTCGCCCGTCTGGCTCCACCTCCGAGGCACTCGCGCACCTGGGCCCGCTTCTTCGACTACTCGTTCGCCTCCACCTGCTCGTGGCGCGATTCCCGAACGGATGTCAGCGCCGCCACGCCCCCACAACCTGTCTCGTACAACGCCTCAAGAGGAGGCCGCGATCATGTACCGCCTTCCATGGGTTTTGGTCCTCGTGCTGTTCGTTCCCCAAGCCGCGTCCGCCCTTCAGTTGCGCTGGAGTTCCGGTTCCACCGATCTGGCCTTCACCACCGCCACGCGGTGCACGCTCTTCGTGCAGGCGGGCTCGGCCGAGGTGGCGCTGCCCGGTCAATGGCGACTGTTGTGGCTCGCCGATTCGTCCGGCGTCAACGTCGTCGCGGTTGATTCGCTGGCGGCCTGCCAGGCCGACACCGCCAAGGTATCCACGATCGACCAGCCATCCACCCCTGCGGACAGCGCCGCCAACCAGATCACGGCCCACTTCTGCTCCGCAGGCGGTGCGGCGGCTACAACGGCGTACTTCGTCCTCGATCAGCCGGGTGGCAGCGAGGGCAGGCTCAAAGTTGTCGCCATGGACCCGACCGATCCGGACTCCAGCCGGGTCGTCGAGTCGAACGAGGTCACTTACAATGGCGGCGTGGACGGGACTTACGCGCCGACGATCCTCCGCGCTTCCAGCATCCACCAGTCCGCCCAGCTCCAGGTCACGGCGGTGGGGACCGGGCTTTCCTCTGCGCGTTCCCTGAGAATCACCGCGCCCGACTACTTGTGGAGCGTACATCTCGGGATCGTGGAGCAAACGGACTCGAGTCTGACGGCCACCGCCGATGTCCCGGCGGCCTTGCCGGCCGCGCTTCTCGAGACAGGGAATTCTGGAAACGCTGTCTCACTGGCACCGTTTGCGGCGGACGCGATTGCCACCGTAGACGCCAGCTTGCCCGACACCATTCTGTTCAGGGATCCGAATGCGCCGACGGTGTACCCGAAGGACTTCGCCTTCTTCTACAACGTGGTGCCGACTGCCAATCCACAAAATCCCTGGAGGGGCCTGTTCCATCTGATCTACATACGCCACAACCAGAGTTACTCCGGAGACGCAGCCGAGAGCACACTGGCGCACGCGTGGTCTCAAGACCTCAGGTCGTGGAGGGTGGACAAGCGCGCATTCCTGCCGAATACCGGGTGGGACGCCAAGCACGTCTGGGCTCCTTCGATCGTCCAGACGGGCAATCTCTACTACATGTTCTACACGGGCGTGGATGCGAATGGCAATCAACGCATCGGTTATGCCACGACCGCTCTTCTCGACACCAGCAATACCCAGTGGACGCGGAGCAGCACCTGGGTGTATTCGGCGGACAGTACGGGGTGGGCAGACCCGACCGGGCAGGGAATCTCGGGGCAGCAGCAGTTTCGGGATGCGTGGGTCATGCCCGACCCGGACAACGCCGGTCGATACCTCCTTTTCAACGTCGGCGAGGACAAGAACTATGGCGCTGCTGTTCGCATGGTCGTTGGAGTAGCGCGCAACAGGTCCGGCACTCTTGCGAGGTGGGAAGATCTGGGTTCATATCGGGCCACCGACTACAACCACACTCGCATCACACGGGACGAGTCCCCACTGGTGGTCCGAGACTCGTCGGGTACCGGCGCGTGGCGCATCTATTTCGCGAACGCCGACTACGATCCGCAAGGGTTCAAGTCGACATACTTCTCGACGCAAGCGGCCGGGTATAGCATCGCGGACACCACGGTGGGGCGATGGCCAGGCCTCGATTCACTGTATTACTACCTGGGAAACAATCCGGACGTCGTAGGGTGGCAGGCGTGCGAGCATCTCAAATACGGCAACATGCATCTCTTTGCGGCTTACAATGGCGACGGCATCGGCATCACCCGGACGTACTGGAACGGGAACAACTTCGTCATCGGATACCCACTTGCTGTGGATGGTGGCGGGCCGCAGAACGGGTTGCGCTTCTTCCTCTCCGAGCTGCGGCCCGGGGCGCAGATCGTCCGCTTCGAAATTGAATCGCCTGCTTGGGTCACCCCCCGACTGGTGGTGTACGATCTTGCCGGCAGAAGGGTGATGACCTTGACGGACGGGCGGGCGCTGCAGGGCCGGCAGGAGATGCAATGGGACTGTCGCGACGAACAGGGCGTGAGGGTTCCGACGGGCATGTACTTCGCCCGCCTGACCGGGGCAGGGGAACCCCGAGTCCTGCGGGTCCCGGTCGTGCGGTAGGCATCGCCCTGCCAGCGGAGAAGGCCGGTGGGCGGTAGAAAAGACTTGGCTTGCGACAGCGCGCCGCCCCAGGAAGGACTCCGGCAGGCCGTCGCGCGGGGCTTCGACTCGCTCATGGCTCGCCGGTGCCTGATTCTTGCTCTTTCGGTCCTCGCGCTGTCTGGAACTCCCCGGGTCGCTCGGGCCCAGACCGTGGACTCCACCTTGTGGTGTCTGGAGCCGGGGGGCCGAGTCTTTGCGATCGCCCGCGAGGGCAACACGATCTACATCGGGGGCAATTTCGCGTCGGTGGGTCCCGCCAGCGGAGGCGGCGTCCCCGTTGACATCCGTCTCGGGACTCCGGTGCCTCGCTACCCCAAGGTGGCCGGCAAGGTAAATGTCGTCGTTCCGGACGGGAACGGTGGCTGGTACATTGGGGGACTGTTCGCAGCGGTGGGCGGACAACCCCGAACTAACCTGGCGCATATCAACACGGGCGGGACGATCGATGCTTGGGCTCCCAATCCGAACGGCGAAGTTATCGCACTAGCCCTGGAGGGTCGGGTGCTCTATGCCGGCGGTGAATTCGACTCCGTCGGTGGCCAGGAGCGGCACCACATCGCGGCCTTTAGCACGCAGAGTGACTTGCCGCTGGGTTGGAAACCGGACGCCAACGACAGAGTGTCGACGCTGCTCGTGAACGGACCCGTCGTGTATGTCGGTGGGAGATTCACCGCCATCGGGGGACAGATCCGCGGGTACGTCGCAGCCGTGGATGGCACCACCGGGCAGGCCACACCGTGGGACGCCAGCGTCGATGCGGAAGTGCTGGCCCTTGCGCTCCACGACACCACGCTGTTCCTGGGCGGCTACTTCGCGAACGTCCGTGGGACCCCTCGCCGGTTCCTTGCTGCAGTGAGAACCGCTACGGGCACTCTGCTTCCATGGGACGCCGCCATCAGTCGCCGTCCCGATTTCATCTTTGACGGCGGTCCTCGTGTTTCTGGACTGCTGGTCAAGCAGAACGTGTTGTATGTGACCGGTTCGTTCAAGATCATCGGCGGGCAGAGCCGCCAAGGCCTTGCGGCAGTGGACATCAGCACAGCTCAAGCAACGTCGTGGAATCCGAGAGCCGTCTTTGACTTCGTTACGGGCGCTTACTTCAGGGCGATTGCCTCGTCCGGAGATACCGTCTTTGTCGCCGGCCAGTGCGACAGCTTGGGCGGCCTTCCGGGTAGTTACCTTGCTGCGCTTAGCGCTGAGACAGCGGAGAGGTTCAATTGGGATCCGCGCCCAAATTGGGAAGTATTTGCGCTCGCTGCCGGGGGCAGCACCCTCTACGCAGGGGGCGGCTTCACCTCCATTGGAGCGTGGGCGAAGCGGCACGACCTGGCTGCCATCGACGCCACAACCGGCCAAGTGACCGATTGGGCGCCGGAGCCTGACTACATCGTCCAGGCCATCGTCGTGAGAGGTGGCACGGTCTACGTTGGCGGTTCCTTCTCGCTTGTTGGAGGACAGCCGCGCAGCGGAATCGCGGCGCTCGATGCCACGACCGGCAACGCCACTTTCTGGAATCCGGCGGCGAGTGGCACCGTGTACTCGCTCGCGCTGTGGGGCAGCAGCGTGCTCGCCGGGGGCTGGTTCGGCAGCATCGGCGGACTGCCTCGCAACAACATTGCTGCGCTGGACACGGCCACCGGTATGGTGACGCCCTGGAATCCCGACGCGAACGACATCGTGTACTCCATCGCGCCGGGAGACTCCGTAGTCTACGTCGGCGGATGGTTCAGCAGCATCGGCGGGCAGCCGCGCGCCTCGCTGGCGGCGATTGACCCGGTGACCGGGATCGCCACGCCTTGGGCACCCAGCACTGACGGGATTGTCAGGAAGATCGCGGTGCTGCGTGGTACTACCTACGTCGGTGGGGACTTCAACTTCGTCAACGGGCTCCAGCGCGATGGCATCGCGGCGATCGACGCAGCGGGGATGCCGACAACGTGGGTGGCCAATGCTAGCCGCCAGATTCTCGCGTTGGCTGCGAGCGACAGCACGGTGTATGCGGGTGGCGGCTTTTCGGCTATCGGCGGGCAGCCGCGCTTCTGCATCGCCGCGCTTGACGTGCGCACAGGCGCCGTCCGCGACTGGTACCCGGCACCGGACGGTGTCGTCTGGTCGGTCGCAGTCAGCGATGGCGTGGTCTACGCCGGGGGAGCATTCTCGCGAATGGGGAATTGGCCCCAGGCCAGCTTTGCTGCGATCACGCCAGCCGACGCACCGGCCCCCGCGCCCCGCACCACCGTGGCGCTCGATTTGAGCCAAAATACTCCAAATCCGACGAGGCAAAGCACGGTCGTCCGATACTCGCTGCCTAGTGATGCAGACGTCAGCCTCGCCGTGTTCGACTTGCTTGGGCGCCGTGTCGCCACAATCCTCTCACACGCGTCACAGATGGCCGGTCCACACCAAGTCCTCGTGAGTACGGATGGCTGGCGGTCGGGATGCTACCTTTACCGCCTGGAGGCTGCGGGCTTGAGCGCCACGAGGAAAATGGTGGTCGTCAAATAGATCGACCATCGTTCTCTCCCGGGCGGTGGTTGTTTCGAGATCTCAAAGCGAATCGAGCCACGCCTGCGGCGCCGGGGCATGCTTCCACCGCGGCGGCAGCGCCGGTTTCGTGTCGCGATCAACCTTCTCGAGCGCCCCCCGCTTGATCTCCACTTTCGCTTGCGCACAGTCGCGGCGCTGGTGTTCTCGGGCGCATGTCTGGTGCGGCGCAGGCGGATCTCGGCAAACTAAATGGCTTCGCCTGATTCGGCAAAGGTCGGAGGTCCGCCTGCCGTGGCAAGGGTTTGCAAGGATTCGGCTATTGGCGGGGCGAGCCTCGCCAGGGCGTGTTCGATGCCGTGGCGCCACCGCCTGCCTTTCTCGCCCGCGGGCCGCGCCTCTGCGCGATGTCGGGGCGCTCGACCTCCCCGTGCGACGGGGTCTCGGTCCGTGCCACCCGGGACCTCGCACGAACGTAAGCGGAAGTCAGTTGGGTTCATAGCTGGCATTGCCGAATCAGGCGAAGCCATTTAGACGGCGAGCGCCTTCACCACCACCAGCGTGAGGTCGTCGTTGGGCCCGCGCTCGCCGGCCCAGTCCTCGACCTCTCGCACCAGCCCCTGCAGAATTTGCCGGCTGCTCGCGTCCGCGAGTCGGGCCACGCAGTGCTCGATGCGGCGCAGGCCGAACTGCTCCCCGGTGGGCGACTCGGCCTCCGACACGCCGTCGGTGTAGAGCACCAGCACGTCGCCCGGACGGAGCTCCATCGGGCAATCCTCGTAGCTCGCGTCGGCGAGCACCCCGAGCGCCACGCCGCCCTGGGCCAGATATTCGATCCCACCCTCGTGGCGGATCAGGATGGGCGGATTGTGGCCGGCGTTGGCGTAGATGAGCATGCGGTTCTTGAAGTCGAGCACGCCGTAGAACGCGGTCACGAACTTGTCGCGCTCCAGGCTCTCGTGGAGCAGCGAGTTCACCTTGCGCATCACGGCCCGGATCGCGAACTCGTTGCGGATCTCGGCGAGCAGGCTCATGCGGAAGCCCGCCATGATGAGCGCGGCCGGAATGCCCTTGCCCGAGACGTCGGCGATCGCGATCCCGAGCCGGGTCTCGCTCACCCGGATGAAGTCGAAGTAGTCCCCGCCCACCTCGTCGTGGGTCTGCGCGGTCCCGGCCAGGTCGAAGCCCGGGACTTCCGGGTCGCGCTTGGGCAGGAACGAGAGCTGGATGTCGCGGGCGATCGCCAGCTCCTTCTCGAGCCGCCGGCGCTCGAGCAGCTCGCGCGTGAGCCGCCCGCGCTCGATCGCGACCGCAGCCTGCGAGGCGAACGCCGAAACCAGCTCGAGATGACCCTCGTGGTAGGCGTCGTCGAGATCGTTCTCCAGGTTGAAGACGCCGATGGTCCGCCCTTCGACGATCAGGGGCGCCGCCAGCTCGCTCCGGGTCTGGGGACGCGCCGCGACGTAGCGCGGATCGCGTTTCACGTCCGGCACGATGAGCGAGTCGCCGGTCTTCGCCACCCAGCCCACGATGCCCTGGCCGACCTGGAGCCGGAACGCGTCGTCCGCGCCCGGCGGGTAGCCGGTCTGGCTCACCAGCTCGAGCGCAAGCGACGAGCGATTCACCAGGTAGATGGCGGCCGCATCGTAGTTCACCACCTGGCGCAACGACTTGAAGATCGCCTCGATGACCTCGTCCAGGTCGAGCGGCGCGGAAAAGGTCTTCGCGACCTCGAGCAGCACTTCCTTCTCGAGCGCGCGCCGTTCCGTCTCCTGGTAGAGCAGCGCGTTGTCGAGCGCGAACGCCACGTGCTCGCCGGCGACGTCCAGGTTGTCGAAGTCGGCGTCGGTGAAAGCCGCGCCGCCGCGCTTGTCCAGGCATTCGATGGCGGCGAATGCGTCGCCGCGCCGGAACAGCGGCATGACGAGCGCCGCCTGAAACCGGGGCAGCTCCCCGATGAGCTCCGGGCGGAGGTCGCCGGGACCCAGGCGCAGCGGCTGCCCGTGCGCGATCGCCCATCCGGCGAGTCCCTCGCCCGGCGTAAGCCTAAGCTCCACGCCGCCACGATCGCCGTCGGCGCCGAACTCGCGCGCCACCAGCCGCCGCCCGCCGCGGCGCGCCACCCAGATCCGCACGCGCTCGGCGTCCACCAGCCGCCGGCAGTGGCGGCCCGCGGAACGCAGCAGGTCCGAAAAGCTCGCGGTGTCGCCGAACACTTCCGCGGACGGAGTGCCGAGGGCGGAGATGGTCTTGAGCGCGATATCGGAGGCGGAGGCGGCGCTCTCGCGCGTGGAAGCCGGCAACGTGGGCTCGGACATGACCGCCGCACCCTAACATCGGCTCCGGTGGCCGACAAACCCCGCGATGCGCCGCGACGCGAGACGCGCGCCGCCGCTCGCCGTGCCGTCACCGGCGCCGCCGCGCGCGTTGCAGAGTGCACGATCGCGCCGCTCGCGACGCGCGATTTGGGCGCGCGAGGCGGCGCCGGGAGCGGCACGATGCGGCGCCCACGCGCTCGGCCGGCGCCGCGTGCAAAAGGCATAAAACCTGCACGAGCCTCCGCCGATATCATCCGTACACCCACCTCTTCTATCCAGCACCGTCCCGGAGCGACGCATGGCCAAGGATCACAAACGACTGGGCGATCTGCTGCTGGAAGAACAACTCATCACTCCCAACGACCTGAACGCGGCGATCGCCGAGCAGCAGCGGAGCGGCCAGTTGCTGGGCGCCACGCTGGTCAAGCTGGGCTTCGTCAGCGAGCAGACCCTGCTGCGGCTCCTCCAGCAGCAGCTCTCGCTGCCGCTGGTCGACCTGAACGAGGTCGTGGTGGACGAGCAGGTCCTGGCCTGCGTCAAGGAAGAGCTGGCCAAGAAGTACGTGGCGCTCCCGATCGAGATCGAGGGTCGTTCGACCCTGGTGGTGGCCATGGCGGATCCATTGAACGTCGCAGCGCTCGAGGACCTCCGCTTCCACAGCGGCATGTTCATTCAGCCGGTGCTCGCCGCCCCCTCCTCGATCCTCGAGGCGATCGATCGCTACTACCACATCGACAGCTCGATGAACGAGCTGATCCAGAACATCATCACCAACGAAGACGAAGTTGCGATCACCACCATCCAGGAGGAGGACCAGGTCGCGGCGATCGACGACCTGATCCGCGAGTCCGAGGGCCGTCCGATCGTGCGGCTCACGAACTGGCTGCTCCACCGCGCGGTGGAAGAGCGCGCCAGCGACATCCACATCGAGCCGCAGGACCGCGAGCTGATGGTGCGCTTCCGCGTGGACGGCCTGCTGCACGAGGTGCAGAAGCTGCCCAAGTGGACGCAGAGCGCCATCGTGTCGCGCATCAAGGTGCTGTCGAATCTCGACATCGCCGAGAAGCGCCTGCCGCAGGACGGGCGACTGGTGCTCCAGATCAGCGAGCGGCGCGTGGACATGCGCGTTTCGACCCTGCCGGTGACGAGCGGCGAGAAGGTCGTGATCCGGGTCATCGACCACCGGTCGACCACCGTCGCGCTCACGGACCTGGGGATGCAGAGCGACGACCTCACGCGATTCAAGCGCTACCTCGACCGCCCGCAGGGCATCGTGCTGGTGACCGGTCCCACCGGCTCCGGCAAGACCACGCTGCTCTACGCCTCGCTGCGCCACATCCAGCACGTGACCAAGAACATCGTGACCGTCGAGGACCCGGTCGAGAACGAGCTGGCCGGAATCAACCAGGTGCACGTGAACGAGACGTCCGAGAAGACCTTCCCCATCGCATTGCGCGCCATCCTGCGCCAGGACCCCGACGTCATCATGATCGGCGAGATCCGCGACAAGGAAACCGCCCAGATCGCGTTCCGCGCCTCGGTCACGGGACACCTGGTGCTCAGCACGGTCCACACCAACGACGCCGCCGGCGCCGTGACCCGCCTGATCGATCTCGGACTCGAGCCCTTCATGGTGGCCTCGTCGCTGATCGGGGTGGTGAGCATGCGGCTGACTCGCACGCTGTGCCCGCGCTGCAAGGAGAGCTATGAAGCGGGCGCCGCGAGCCTCAACCGTTTCGGCCACGACGGCGACGACGACAGCAGGGTCACGCTGTGGCGCGGGCGCGGCTGTTCCCACTGCCGCGACACCGGCTACCACGGCCGCACCGGGATCTTCGAAGTGCTCGATGTGGACGACAACATCCGCGGCCTGATCGTGCGCAGCGCGCCGGACGTGGCGATCCGGCAGGCGGCGATCGAATCCGGCATGCGCTCGATCGGCGAAGACGGGCTCCAGAAAGTGCTGGCCGGGCGCACCACGCTCGAGGAGGTGACCCGCATGGTCTACCTCGAGGAGCAGGCGGCCAAGTTCTGTCCCGGGTGCAAGAACATCCTGAGCCAGGAATTCGAGTACTGCCCGAAGTGCGGGGAATTCGTCGGCGAGCACTGCGAGAGCTGCCGGCGGCGGCTCAACCCCGATTGGGAGTGGTGCCCGTTCTGCGGGGACAACGCCAGCCCCGGCCCACCCACGGGCCTCGGGAGTGGAGCTCCGCCCGAGCGTCGGCGGCGGCAACGCATCCGGACCGCGGCCGAGCCGCCGATGCGGAGGGCGTCGTGACCCGGCGGCTCGAGGGGCTGTGGCGCGTGAACCGGGGCCTGCTGGTGCTGCTCAGCATCGTCGCGGTCACCGGCGTCATCAACTTCTTCGTCGTCAACCAGCGCGCCTTCCTCAACTTCTACTACCTGCCGGTGGTGTTCGGCGCATACACCCTGGGGCTGCGCCGGGGCGTCTACTCGGCGCTGCTGTCGTGCGCCATCGTGTTCGGGATCGCCGCGATGAACGAGGTCCAGTTTCTCGCGCCGGACTCGGAAAGCTGGATGCGCTGGCTCGACCTGGCGACCTGGGGCTGCTTCCTGGTGCTCACCTCCTATGTCGTGGGCTCGCTCTACGAGGAGAAGGCGAACCAGCTGCGCGAGATCCAGGAGGCCTATCAGGGCATTCTCGAGCTCATCGCCAAGTTCATCGACTCCATCGACCACCATACCGAGAACCACTCGCGCCGCGTGGCCGACTACTCGGGCGAGATCGCGCGCGCGATGCAGCTCTCCGAAACCGAAATCGAGGACGTTCGCGTGGGCGCGCTCCTCCACGACATCGGCAAGGTGGAGATCAGCACCGATGTCCTGCGCAAGGCGGCCGGCCTCACGGCCGACGAGATGACGGAGATGCGGCGCCACGTCGACACCGGCGAGCGCCTGGTGCGCTCGATGGGTGGCATCCTCAAGCACGTCATCCCGATGGTGGTCTATCACCACGAGCGCTGGGACGGCACCGGCTACAAGGGCCTCGTGGCCGGGGAGATCCCGCTCGGTGCCCGCATCATCGCGGTGGCCGACACCTACGACGCGATTGTCACCGACCGCGCCTACCGCAAGGGCCGCACGCAGCAGCAGGCGATGCGGATCATCGAGCAGGCGAGCGGCACCCAGTTCGACCCGCAGGTGGTCGAGATCTTCATGAGGCTCTACGCCGTGCCGGCCGACGCCGCCGAACCCGAGGCGCAGCAGGCCGCGTAGGCTATTGCCGGGCGCTCGCGCGGCGCATTAGACTCGCTCCGGACTTATCCGCCTTCGACGGTCCCGGAGAATCCGCAGTTGCCCGCGCTCTACCTCGTCCTCGTCTCGGCCCTGGTCGCGATCATCGCCTACCGCACCTACGGCGCGTTCCTGGCGGCCAAGGTCGCCACGCTCGACGACCTTCGCGCGACCCCGGCCCACACGCTCAGAGATGGCCGCGACTACGTGCCCACCCACAAATGGGTGCTGTTCGGGCACCACTTCGCCGCGATCGCCGGCGCCGGGCCCCTGATCGGGCCGGTGCTGGCCGCCCAGTTCGGCTACCTGCCCGGCTTCCTGTGGCTGCTCGTGGGCTCGGTGATGGCGGGCGGCGTGCACGACTTCGTGATCCTCACCGCCTCGGTGCGCAGCGGCGGCCGCTCGCTCGCCAACATCGCGCGCGATCAGGTGAGCCCGCTCACCGGCGGCGCGACCGCGATCGCCATCGTGTTCGTCATGACGGTGGCGCTGGCGGCGATGGCGCTGGTGGTGGTCAACTCGCTCAAGGACAGCTCGTGGGGCGTGTTCAGCATCGCCTGCACCATCCCGATCGCGCTCGCGATGGGGCTGTGGAGCTATCGGATCCGCCCGGGATCGATCAAGATCGCGACCGCCTTCGGGGTGGTGCTGCTGCTGGTCGCGGTCGGCGCCGGCGCGTGGATTCAACAGTCCCCGCTTCACGTCTGGTTCGACCATCCGCGTGACAGCATCGGCTTCGGGATCATGGCGTACGGTTTCATCGCTTCCGTTTTGCCGGTGTGGCTGTTGCTGTGCCCGCGCGACTATCTCTCCTCGTTCATGAAGATCGGCGCCGTCGTCCTGCTCGCGATCGGCGTCATCCTGGTGAACCCGCGCCTCCAGATGCCCGCCTTCACCCCGTACGTTCACGGTGGCGGCCCGGTGTTCCCGGGGACACTCTTCCCCTACGTGTTCATCACCATCGCGTGCGGCGCGATCTCGGGCTTCCACTCGCTCATCGCCTCCGGCACCACACCCAAGATGATCGACCGCGAGCGCCACATCCTCCCGATCTCGTACGGCGCGATGGTGCTCGAGGGCTTCGTGGGCGTGATCGCGCTGATCGCGGCCTGCGCTCTCCACCCGGCGGACTACTTCGCGATCAACGCGCGCCCCGAGGTGTTTGCGAAGCTCGGGATGGCGGTGCAGAGCCTCCCGAGGCTCGAGGCGCAGGTCGGCGAAACGCTCGCCGGGCGCCCGGGCGGCGCGGTGTCGCTGGCGGTGGGCATGGCGCAGATCTTCTCGTCGCTGCCGTTTCTGAAAGGCCTGATGGCGTTCTGGTACCACTTCGCCATCATGTTCGAGGCCATGTTCGTGCTCACGCTGATCGACACCGGCACGCGCGTGACGCGCTACATGCTGCAGGAGGTGGGCGGCATGGCGTTCCCGGCGCTGCGCGCCTGGAAGGGCCTGGCCCCGGCCGTCACGTTCAGCGCGCTCGCGGTCGCGGGCTGGGGCTACTTCGTGTGGACCGGCACGGTGAGCGCGATCTGGCCCATGCTGGGCGTCAGCAACCAGCTGCTGGCCGCCTTCGCGCTCGCCATCGGCACCTCGGTGCTCATCAACATGGGGCGCGCGCGCTATGTCTGGTGCACGCTCGTCCCGCTCGCCTTCATGTGCGTGAACACGCTGACCGCGGGATGGATGAACATCGGGGTCAACTACCTGGCACCCCAGCTCAGGGCCGGCGCGCCGTCGCTGTGGGCCGCGTTCGCGGCAGCACCAGCGCCGGCCCGCATCCAGTGCGTGGTTACGCTCTCGGTCATGACGCTGCTGATCGTGGTCATGCTGGACAGCCTGCTGCGCTGGGCGGCGGTGCTCCGCGGGCGGCGCGCCACGGTCGCCAGTGCCGCCACGCCGGTGCCCGAGGCGGCGGGCGCGCGATCGTGAGCCGTCGCGCGGGCGTAGTCCTGGTCGGGGTCGCGGTGTTCGCCTTCGTGATCTGGCGCGCCCAGCTCTTCACCGTGAGTCGTCCCGGTGACCGCCCGAGGCCGCTGGCGCTCTTCGCGTCCGCCGCACGCGTCGCCGCCGCGTTCGACGTGGTGCTGCCCGCGGTGCCGGTCGGGATGGTGCGGCTGCGCGATGGCGACGGCGTGCTGCTCGTCCACTACTGGGCGCCGTGGGAGCGGCACGGTGGCGCGCAGGCGGAGCTGCTCGACTCGCTGCGCAAGGCAACCGGGCTCGAGCGGCTGCGCGTGGTGGTGGTGTGCTTCGATCCCTTCCCCTCGGTGGCGCGCTTCGTCGCGCGCCGCCACCTGCGCTTGAGCGTGCTGCTCGACCACGGCCGCGCGCTGCGCGAGGCACTCCCCTGCCCGAGTGTCCCCTTCACCTACGTGCTCGACGCCGCAGGGCGGATCGCGGTCGCGCAGCCCGGTGAGGTGGACTGGTTCGCGGCGGACACGCGCGCGGCGCTCGACTCCCTGCTGGCCGAAGCGCCGCGACCCCGGCCGCGTTCCGCACTCCCGAGCTGAGAACGAGAAGGCCCGCCAGCGTGTTGCCGGCGGGCCAGTTGGTCGGCTTTCATTCAGGTAGTGGTGGAGCTGAACGGGATCGAACCGTCGACCTCTTGCATGCCATGCAAGCGCTCTCCCAACTGAGCTACAGCCCCACCGAAGGCTTGCCGCGCCGTGTTTACAACAGGCTTCGAGGCCCCGTCAAACCGGGCCAGGCGACGCGGGCAGGAAACGTAGGAGCAGGCGCCGCCTCGATCAGCTTCTCGTCCACCCGCTACTTCTCCATCTTGAGCACGACCCGCGCCTCGCCGGTCTTCGCCTGCGCCACCATGCGGACGTGATCCACCCTCCGGCCGTCGCGGAAGTCGAGCAGCGAGTAGAGCCCGGGGCCGTGGGTCTTCTCGGCGAAGTCCACCACCTGCGTATCGCCGTTCTCGAACACCGCCTCGGCCCAGTCCACCCGCACCTTTCCCCCGACCACCTCCAGCCAGAGCTTCGTACCCCGGCTGTCGCAGTTGAGCGTGAACTCGGTCCAGCCTTCGTCCCCGGTCAGCGTCTCGCCGTCCTCCCACACCAGGACGTCGCGCGCCGGAGCGGTCGCGACCAGGACGGCTACGAACACCACGGGCGCCAGGAACAGCGCGGGTTGGACGCGAACCACCACCCGGGCGGGCCGCACCACCACCGTGCGCATCGGACGCCGCAGCGGCCAGCCGCGGCGCACCACGACCACCGTGCGGCGGTGCGGGCCGCGGCGCACGACGACTCGGCGCGCGGCGAACGCGGGCTCGACGGCCGAGAAGCCAACAGCGAGAATCAGAAACAACGTGATGAGGCGGTTCATCGCATCCTCCTTGGGTCGCGTGCCGGGCAGGGACTGACGGCCGGCATCTTAGAACAGCCCGCACACGGCTCGCTACCGGCTGAGCGTGGCGACCGAAAACACGGCGGCGGCGGGCACTTGCTCCCGCCGCCGCGCGCCTGCCGGGATTCGAGACTACTTCGCCATCCGGACGATGAGCTTGGTGCCGTCGGTCTTGGCGCGCGCCACCATGCGCACGTGCGAGACCTTGCGGCCGTCGGCGAAATTGACGAGCGAGTAGACGCCCGAGCCGCGGTCGGTCTCGCGGAAGTCCACCACCTGCGCCTCGCCGTTCGCGAACACCACCTCTGCGAAGTTGAGCTGTGCCCAGCCCTGGATCTCGAAGTAGAGCCTGACTCCGCGGTCGTTCACGTTGAGCGTGAACTCGGTCCAGCCGTCCGTCCTGGACAGCGTCTCGGCGTCTTCCCACACCAGCGCGTCTTGCGGCTGCAGGCTCGCGATCGCCGCCGCCCACAGCACGGGTGCCAGGAACACGGCCGGCGTCACGACTGCGGTGCGCGCGGGATGAACCACCACCACCGGCAGCGGCCGATGGATCGGGAAGCCGCGGTGCACGACGACGACGGTGCGCTGCGGACGGTGCCGCACCACCCCGCGGCGCGCGAAGGCGGGCGTCACGGCCGAGAGACCGAGGGCTACGGTGAGCGAAATGACGATCAGGCGCTTCATGTCATCCTCCTGAGTTCGAGGGAGAGGGGATCGGGTGCCGCGCGGGCGCCGGGGCCGGGGTGCGGAGGGGGTTATCGGCAGGGAGGCGGGCAGGCTTGACGGCGCGGCGCGGCTTGGTCGGCGCGGGCGTTCTTTGCTACGGTCCTTCCCCGCTCGCCGGAGTGGCGGAACTGGCAGACGCGCGGGACTCAAAATCCCGTGAGGCTCAAACCTCGTG
>CAZYQK010000057.1:0-19658 GCA_964650245.1 uncultured bacterium
GCGGGCGAAGCGGCCGCCGCCGCGCGGGTGGCCGCGGCGTGCGCCTCGGCCTCGAGCCAGCGCTCGGCCTCCATCGCGGCCATGCAGCCGGTGCCGGCAGCGGTCACCGCCTGGCGATAGACGGCGTCCGCCACGTCGCCGGCGGCGAACACCCCCGGAATCCGCGTGCGCGCGGTGCCGGGCTCGACCAGCAGGTAGCCGCGCGCGTCCATCGGCAGCTGGCCCTTCAGGAAGTCGGTGTTCGGCTGGTGTCCGATCGCGACGAACACTCCATCGGTGGCCTGCTCGGCCATGGCACCCGTCTTGAGATTCCTGAGCTTCACCCCGCGCACCTTCTGCTGCTCGGTGCCCAGCACCTCGACGACTTCGGTGTCCCACACGAAGCGGATTTTCGGATTCGCGCGGGCGCGCTCCTGCATGATCTTCGACGCGCGCAGCGTGTCGCGGCGATGGACCACGATCACTTCCTCGCAGAAACGCGTGAGGTAGCTCGCGTCCTCCATCGCGGTGTCGCCGCCGCCCACCACCATCACGCGTTTGCCGCGGAAGAAGAAGCCGTCGCAGGTCGCGCACGCCGAGACCCCGAAGCCCATGAGCTTCGACTCGCTCTCGAGCCCGAGCAGCTTGGCCGAGGCGCCGCTCGCGACGATCACGGTGTTGGCCCTGTACTCTGCGCCGTCCGTCCACACCGTGAACGGGCGCCGGGTGAAGTCCACGCGCTCCGCCGCGGCCGGCACGATCTCGGTGCCGAATCGCAGCACCTGGTCGCGCATGCGCTCCATGAGCTCCGGTCCCAGGATGGCCTCGCGGAACCCGGGATAGTTCTCGACGTCGGTGGTGATGGTGAGCTGGCCGCCGGGCTGGTAGCCCGCGAGCAGCAGCGGCTTGAGATTGGCGCGCGCGGCGTAGAGCGCGGCGGTGTAGCCGGCCGGGCCGGCGCCCAGGATCAGGACTTCGTAAACGCGTGACAAGGTGTTCTCCCGGCTGAAGGTTGGGACGAGCGGCGGCGATTCTAGACCAGCGGGCGGGCTCCGAGAAAGGCAATCGCTGTTCACCCGAAGGCGATCGAAACAGCCCTTGTGATGCGAGCGCCGCGCGAAGCGGTGCGGCGGCCCGCGTCGCGGCGTCATGCGCGCGGTCGCACCGCGCCCCTATCGCGGCGGCTCGCCCTGCATCCGCTCGAAGCGCGCGATCACGTCGAGAATGTGGAGCGCGTCCGGATCACGGGGCACTAGCGTGAGCAACGTCCGGGCCGAGGCCTTGGCGAGTTCGAGCTGCTTGAGCTGGTACGCCGCGCCCAGGACGCCGCGCCACGAATAAGCGTCCCCCGGGTTCACCGCCACCACGCGGCGGTAGAGCGCGAGCGAGGTCGGGTAATCGCCGAGGTGCTCGGCGCAGATCGCCCACTGCTTGAGGATGCGCGGGCTGGGAGCGGTCTCCGCAGCGTGCTCGAAGGCATTTCGGGCCTCGGCCCAGCGCTCGAGATAGAGATAGCGCAGCCCGAGAAAATCCCAGGTCTCGGCGCGCTCGCCGTCGCCGCGCCGCGGCGGCTCGGACACGAACGCGTGCGCGCGCTGGAAGCCCCGCTCGAGGTCGGTCGGGAGCAGCAGCCACTGCACCGCGGGCGCCGCGACGCCGAGGGCGACCGCGACCGCGATCCAGCCGCGGGCGGGCGCCGCCTCGATGGCGCGCCCTACGAGCGACGCGGTGAGCATCGCGAGCGCCATGCCCGCGGCCGCGAAGCAGTCGAGGTCGCGGAACATGCCCTGGCGGGCGTGGACGGACAGCATCAGCCCGAAGTTGGGGAGCAGAATCGCCAGCAGGTACAGGCTCTCGCGGCTTTTCCACGCGCGGCCGACCAGCAGGAGCGCAGGCAGCGCGATCGCGAGCGGAGCAAGCTGCACCACGAGGTTCATCAGGTCGAGAAGCCGGCGCGGCTCGAACGCCGCCGCGAGAATCGCTGCCCCGCCGCCGGTGGGCGAGAACACCGGCCGGTCCCACTGCCGCATCGCGGCGAGGATTCCGGGGACCATGGCGGCGAGCGCGACGAACGGCAGCGCCAGGGCGGCGACGCTCGCCGGCCGCCGCCACCACGGCGGGCGCCCGGGTTGCCGCCAAGCCATCAGCCACGCCGCGATCAGCGGCACGAGCAGCGCAAGCGCCGAGCGATGGGACGCGAAGGCGGCCGCCGCCGCCAGCCCGAGCGGCCAGCCCCCGCGGCCCTCGCGCACCAGCGTGAGGCCGAACACCCCGACCGCCGCCGTCATCAGGCAGGTCTCCATGAAGGCCTTGTCGAAGCCGGTGAAGAGCGTGAGGTAGCCGCCGAACAGTACGATTGCGCTCGCCGCGAATGCGGCGGCTCCACGCAGGCCGAGCACGCGCGCGAACTGCGCCGCGAGCGCGCCGAGCACCGCGGCTTCGAGCGTGCCGAGCAGGCGCGTGGCATCGATCCACGCGAGGCCGAGCGCCGCATGAAACAGGCGCACCAGCCGGTCGTGGAGCAGCATGTCGAGCGGAAGCGCGACGTGCGACCACTTCGCGATCGAGACCACCTCGCTCTCGAGCGCCGTGAGCCGGAGCTGGAAGTCGCCGACAAAGTGGAGCCGGTCGGGCATGGCCCATGTAACGAGCGTCCCCGCCGCCGCCCAGACCAGCGTGCGCGCGACCGGCGCGCGCCCGACGGCATCGCCGAGGCGCTCCACCCACGGCGCGAGCGGACGCGAGAGCGCAGGCAGGAGCGGTAGCGCCCCCAGCGCCCATAGCGTCCAGCCCGGCAGCGGGGCCAGGAAGCGCTGCGCGTCGAGTCCCCAGAACCAGGTCGAGGGCGCGAACGCGAAGGCGGCGCGCGCCACTGCGAGCGCGGCCAGCACGATCCAGATCGTGAGCGTCGCGTGAGCGGCGGCATCCGGGGCGAGCGCGGGCTGCGGCGCCGGGCGCGTCCGGCGGGCCCGGATTCCGCCTGCCGGTGAGGCAGGTCCACGATGTGCGCCCGAGATGGCAGCCATGAGGGCGCCCGATACTAGACCAGTGCGGAGCGGGCGGGGAAGCGCGGCAGGCGCGTCACCGCGGCCGCCCGTCCCACCCCACGTGCGCTCCGCTTCGCTTCTGGGCTAGAATTGAAGCCCATTTTGGTGCGAGCTCGCCCCGTGCCCGCAGCGCGGTCGAGATCTCGACCGCTCCGGAGCCTGCTCTTGCATCGTCGCCTCGACATCGCCGCCGCGGTCGCAACGCTTGTCGGGCTGGCCCTTTGTGCCGCTCCCGGCGCGGCCTTCGTGCACCTCCCCGCCGGATTCGTCGACGACACGCTGCTGACCGGCCTCAAGCAGCCCAACAGCATGGCGTTCCTGCCCGATGGCCGCCTGCTCTTCACCGAGCAGCGCAACGGGTACGTGCGGCTCTTCGCCAACGGCCACATCGCCGCGACCGATCCCGTGCTCGTCGTGCCGAATGTCACCGCCCTCGACTACGAGCGCGGGCTGCAGGGGATCGCGGTGGACCCGGGCTGGCCCGCGAGGCCCTACATTTACCTCTATTACGACCACTTCGGCGACTTCATCCGCCTGGTGCGCTACACGGCCAGTGGTGATCTCAGCGACCCCGGCGGCGAGAATCTCGCGCTCGCGAACCCGCTGATCCTGATGGACGACATTCCCGACGACAATCCCATCCACAATTCGGGGTGCCTGCGCTTTGGACCCGGCGGTTACCTGTTCGTGAGCGTGGGCGACGACGGGGACTTCTGCGGGGCGAGGGATTCGACTTCCCTGAAGGGCGCCATCCTCCGCCTCGACGTGAGCCGGCTGCCGGCGGGACCCGGCGGGCCCGTGCCGCGCGCGCTCCTGATTCCGCCCGGCAACCCGTTCTGGAGCCCGGACAGCAATGCGCGGCTGGTCTGGGCCTACGGCTTCCGAAATCCCTGGCGCTACGGGATCGACCAGAACACCGGCGCGATCTATTCGGCGGACGTCGGCGGGAACACCCAGGAAGAGATCGACGAGGTGCTCCCGGGCGACTTCTGTGGATGGCCGTGGCGCGAAGGTCTGGCGGTCTTGCTCCGCCCGTCGTGCGGCGAGCCGGGCGGGAGCGGGTCCAACCAGTTCAAGGACCCGATCGTGGCGATGCCTCGCGGCCCGGACCTCATGGCGTTCCTCTGCGCCGGCATGTACCGGCCAGTGCCGGGCGGGAGCAACAACTGGCCCTCAGCCTACTACGGCTTCTACGGCGACGTGTTTTACGGCGAGTACTACAGTGGTTTCCTGCGGCGGCTCAAGCGGCAGGCCGGCGTTTGGAGCGCGGCGAATCCGGTTTACGGTCAGCCCAATACCAATGACTGGGCGACCGGTTTGATTTCGGCGGTGGACTTCCAGGTGGGTCCGGATGGAAGCCTGTGGTGGATGGCGCAGTTCGACTCGGTGTTCAACCCGACGACCGGCAGCCTGCAGCGCATCCGTTACACGGGCGTCGTCGTCGGCGTGGCGAACGAGGGGGTGTATCCGCGCGCGCTGATCGGCGCTCCCAACCCGTTCGCGCGCGCGACCGAGCTGTCGTTCCGGCTGCCAGCGCGCGAGGCGGTCAGGCTCGAATTCTTCGACGTCGGCGGCCGCCGCGTGCGGCGGTTGCTCGATGGCGAGGCTCCGGCGGGCGAGAGCCGCATCGCGTGGGACGGCCGCGACGATCAGGGCGCGCCGGTCGCGCCCGGGCTCTACCTCGCGCGGCTCGAGCGCGCGAACCGCGCGGCGCAGAGCGTGCGGCTGCTCAGGCTGAAATAGGCCGCGGGCGGCGCGCCGGCGCAACGAACCCGCGGCGGCACCCCGGTTTCCCTCTCACGCCTCGCGCAGGCTCGCCGCCAGGCTCGAGCGCGCGGCCTTGAGCGCGGGGAAAAAGCCGCCCGCGAGCCCCATCAGCGCGGCGAAGACCATGCCGATCCCCATTCCGACCGGCGTCACGCGGAACGCGAACGCCACCTCGCTGAACGACGACCAGTTGGTGGTGCTGGTGGTGATGCCGTTGATGGGGAGCGCCAGCACACAGCCGATCGCGCCACCCAGCAGCGCGAGCAGCACCGACTCGAACATGAACGACACCATGATCGCGAATGGGGAGAAGCCGAGCACGAGCATGGTGGCGATTTCGCGGGTGCGCGCGCCGACCGCCGCGTACATGGTGTTCATCGCGCCGAAGATAGCGCCAACGGCCATGATGAGCGTGATGACCACGCCCGCGCCGCGGATGACGCCGGCCAGCACCTGGGACTGCTCCGCGTACCAGTCGCGCTCGGTCCGCACCTGGACGCCGAGCCGCGGATCCTTCTCGAGCTGGCGCTTGAGCGATGCGAAGCGCGCGGTGTCGCGCATCGCGAAGGTGACGCTCTCGAACGTGTCCACCCGGTCGAGCGCGGGGCCCACCACCGCGACGTCGCCCCACACCTCGGACTCGAACGCGGTGCCCCCGGCGGTGAAGTGTCCGACCACGGTGAAGTCACGCTGACCGAAACGCATCCGGTCTCCGATCGCGCACTGGGCGAAGCGCCGCGCGGCGCGGCGCCCGACGATGATTTCGTCGGTGCCCGGGGCGAACATCCGGCCGGCGACGATCTTGACGTCGCGGCGCAGCGCGAAGCCGGAAGGGTCGATGCCACGCACCGGCACGTTGGACGAGCCGGGCTGGCCGAGCCGGTCGAGGTTGATGAGCACCACCGTCTCCGCGCTCACCAGCGCGCGGCCCTGCGCATCGGTGGCCACGTCGGGGAGCGCGCGAATGATGTTCGCCGCGTCGCGCGAGACGCCGCTCGAAATTTCGCTGTCGGCCCCGGTGCGCAGCACGATGGCATTCGCGGGCGAGCCGGTCTCGAGCAGCGCGGCCTGGAAGCCGGAGGCCAGCGCGAAGGCGCCGATCAGGATGGCGACGACCAGCCCGATCCCCGCCGCGGTGGCGAGGGTCGAGAGCGGGCGCTGCATCATGCTGCGGACGTTGTACGAGAGCGGAATCGCCATGGCGTTCCTTTCTACTGCACGCGCCGGAGCGTGTCGACGATGTCGAGCCGCGAGGCTTGCCAGGCGGGCAGCAGCCCGCTGCTCGCCCCCATCAGCAGCGCGAGACCGATACCGGTCGCGACGGTGTTCCAGCTCACCGTCATGGGCGGCAGCAGCCCCATTGCGTTGAAGCCCGATCCCTCCAACACCAACTTGGCGAGCAGCGCCCCGGCCAGGCCGCCGCCGACCGTGATGATCGCCGCCTCGGCCAGCACCACGTTGAAGATCGCGCCGTCCGGGAAGCCGAGGGTCTTCAGGACCGCGTACTCGGTGGTGCGCTCGCGCGTCGCCATCATCATGGTGTTGGCCGCGACCAGCAGCATGGCGAAGACCACGGCGAGCCCGATGATCCCGATCAGGAACGGCACGTTGCCGTACATGCTCACGAAGCCGGCCTGAAACGCGCGCTCGGTCTCGGTGCGGGTGGCGGCGCCGGAGTTCGCGAACATGGCGTCCACCGCTTTCGTGACCCGGCCCGCGTGCGAGGGGTCGGACAGCTCCAGGATGTACCAGCCGATGATGCCCTGGCCGCCCATGCCACGCTGGCTCAGGTAGCGCCAGTGGAACAGGATGGCCTCTTCGCCGAAGGCCGGGTTCCTGGCGTGGTAGACCGCGCGGATGGTGAACGGCCAATCGCCCGGGAAGATGGTGCCGGAGATGGTGAAGGTCTGCCCCAGCTTCCACTTCATGCGCCTGAACAGCTTTTCGCCCACGATGCAGGCGGTCTGCTCGGACATGAATGACGCGAGCTTCGGGTTCGCGTCCGGCGCCAGCGCCGTTCCGGGCTGAGGCGGGTCGGCGGCGACGATCTCGACATCGTTCGCGTACATCGGCATGTAGTTCTCGGCGTCCACGGCGAACTGGGCGTAGAAGTTTCCGGAGTCTTTGGGGTCGCGCCCGCCGAACCAGTTGGCGTATGCGACGTGCTTCACGCCGGGGATGGCCTCCAGCCGCTGCTTGTACGAGAGCGGCAGCGGCAGGATGAGCGAGGTGGCGTTGCGCGTCACCAGCCGCGCCTCACTGCTGACCTTGATCGAGGCCGCGAGCGTGTCGAGCACCCCGCGCAGCGAGCAGAACAGGAACAGCGCGATCACCACGCTCAGCGTGGTGAGGATCGTGCGCCGCTTGTTGCGGCCCAGGTTGACGAGCACCAGCGACATCAGATTCATTCCGTTCTCCCGCGGTCGCTAGTTCGACAGCACGCCCTTGTCGAGGTGCACCATGCGGTGCGCGCGCTCGGCGGCGTGCGGGTCGTGCGTGACCATGACGATGGTCTTCTTGTACTCGCGATTGAGCCGTTCGAGCAGCGCGAGGATCTCGTCGGCCGACTTGCGGTCGAGGTCGCCGGTCGGCTCGTCGGCCAGCAGCACGGAGGGGTCGCTCACCAGCGCACGCGCGATCGCGACCCGCTGCTCCTGCCCGCCGGAGAGCTGGCGCGGGTAGTGGGTGAGCCGATCCGCGAGGCCCACCAGCTCGAGCGCGGTCTTCGCGCGCTTGATCCGCTCCCGGCCGCTCATCTTCACCAGCAGCAGCGGAAGCTCCACGTTCTGGAGCGCGGTCAGCACCGGAATCAGGTTGTAGAGCTGGAAGATGAAGCCGATGTGTCGTGACCGCCAGCGGGCGAGCTTGCGTCCGTCGAGCTTCGCGATGTCGGTGCCGCCGACCACGATGGTTCCACGGGTCGGCCGGTCGATTCCGCCGACCAGGTTGAGCAACGTGGTCTTGCCGCTGCCCGACGGCCCCATGAGCGCGATGTAATCGCCCTCCTCGACCTCGAGCGTGAGGCCGGACAGCACCGGGATGCGCTGGGTGTCGCGCCGGTATTCCTTGTGGACCTCTCGCACCTCAATCGCTGCCATGGCGGTTCCTCATGAGCTGGCGGCGCGCACCTTCGCGCCATCTTTGAGCCCCGCGGGTGGGTCGAGCACCACGCTCTCGCCGCCCAGGAGCCCCTTGCGGATCTCCACCTGATCGCCGCGCCCGGGGCCGGTCTCGACCGGCCGCGCCGACACCCTGCCGTTCTCGACCACCCAGACCCGCGCGCCGTCGCTGCCGTTCACCACCGCGGCGGCCGGCACCGTGACGCGGTGCGGCGGCGCGGCGGCCGGATGCGCGCCGCCGTCGCGCAGGAACACCACCTTCGCTCCCATCTCGGGCAGGATACGCGGGTCGCGGTCCAGGATCGAGACCTTGACCTGCACCGTCGCCTTCTGGCGGTCCGCGGTCGGCACCACCTGGCGAACCCGTCCGGCGAACGAGGTGTCGGGGTATGCGTCGAGCGTGGTGCGCGCCGGCTGGCCGTTCGCGATCTGCGCGATGTAGGCCTCGTTGACGTCCACCTCGACCTCCAGCGTGCCGAGGTCGGCCATGGTCACGATCGCGGTGCGCGTCAGCCCGCCGCCCGCCGAGGAAGGCGCCACGATCTCGCCCACCTCCGCGTCCTTGCGCAGCACGGTGCCGTCGAACGGCGCCCGCACCTGCGTGTTCTCGAGGTTGACTTCGGCCAGCTTCTCCTGCGCGCGCGCCGCGTCGAGCTGGGCGGCGAGCACGCCGACCGCGGTCTCCGCGTTCTCGAGGTCGGCGTCCGAGTTGAGGCCCTGCCGCCGCAGCGCGCGCGCCCGCTCGCGGTCGCGGCGCGCCTGCGCCAGCTGGGCCTCGAACTGGGCGGTGGTGGCCCTGGCACTCGCGAGCTGGGCCTCGAAGTCGCCGCTCTCGATGCGCGCGATGACCTCGCCGGCCGTCACGCGCGAGCCCTCGGTCACGCCCAGGTAGGCGAGTCGTCCCGGGATCTTGGCCGACACCGAGGCCTTGGTGCGCGCCACGACGTAGCCGTTCGCGGAGATGCCTTCGCTCGAGATCGAGCCGCCGCCGGTCGCCGCCGCGAGCGCGGTCCGAACCCGGGGGGCGCGCGGGACGAGCGTGAGCCCCAGGTAGGTAGCACCCAGCGCGAGCACCGGCACGATCCAGAGCAGGTGACGCTTCGGACCCCGGCGCCGCGGCGCGGGGTCGTCACGGTTGATGCGCAGGCTGGCGAGATCGGGCGGGGATGTGGTCATTGCGGTCTCAGGGAACGTGCACGAGCGCGCGAGACTAGGCGGGCGTCGCGGCCGTGGTCAAGGAACTCCGGGTCGGAGCTATCGCCCGTCTCCGACTCCCCGCACCGAGTCCGCCAGCGGCCGATAGAGGTGGTACTCGTCGAGGGTGCCGGTCTTGCGATAGTGGTCTTCGATGGGCCCGATCGTAAGGTCGCCGAAGTGAATGACGCGGTACCAGCGCGCGGTCGCCCCCAGGTCGTCGTTCAGCACCAGCAGACCGAAGCGCCGGCGGGTGAGCCCGTGGATGATCCGGAGCGCGCTCGGATCGCCCCTGAGCGCCATCGAACGCAGCACGTCCAGGTCCGAGACCGCCGGCCTGCGGCCTGCGGCGATCGAGATCAACGCGTCTTCCGTGAACACCTCGCCGGGCTCGGCGCGCACCGTGTCGAGCAGCCGGGAGCGAAGGTTGGCCGGGGCCGAGGCGTGGCGCACCGGCGGGACGAGGTCGCGCCATGAAGCCCCGAGCACCGCGATCGCGAGCGCGAGCGCGGGCAGGAGGGTGCGCCGCGACAGGCGCGGCGCGGCCCACACCGCCGCGCACGTGGCGGCGGCAGCGGCGAGCTCGTCCAGGTGGTTGGGACCGGAGCCGAAGTTGGTCATCACGTACAGGGTGATGAGGAGCGAGGAGCCGCAGTAGGCCGCGACCGGAGTTTCCCGCACGCGGCGACTCGCGAGCAGCATCAGGGCGAGCGTCGTGAACACCGCGAGCTCGCCGCACACGCCGAGGTAGCGCACCAGCTCGGCCGGCCCGCGCAGCAGGTTGGTCCGGCCGGACGCGTGGGTGATCAGCGCGTGCAGAGCGCTCACATACCAGGCGGGGCCATGCACGGGCAGCGTGAGCAGCGCGCCTCCCAGCACGCAGGCGGCGAAACGCACGCTGAAGCGCGCCAGCCCCGCGCCGCGCCGGCGGTGCAGCGTCCACGCGACCAGCGCGAGCGGCACGGCGACCGACGTGGCCTTGGTGAGAACTGCGGCCGCCGCGAGTACCGGGACCGCCCAGCCACGCGCGTCATGGTCGCGGCTCCACGCCGCGAGCGCGGCGAGGGAGAAGGCGGCCGCCAGCAGATCGGCCCGGCCATCGAGGGCAGAAAGCTTGAACGTGTAGGTCGCGACAACGAGGGCGGGGGCGAGCAGAGCGCCGCGGCGTCCCGCGCCCAGGGCATGCGCCGCCCAGCCGGCCGAGACCATCAGGAGGAGCCCGCTCACGAGCGAGCCCGCGCGCAGCGCCTGGAGCCAGCCCAGCCCCAGGCGATGCGCCGCCGCGACCAGGATCGGAAACGGCGGGAAGTAGTACGTCGCCAGGAAAGTGCGGCCGTCGTCGTGGCCGGGCGCCATCCCGCGCACCACCGCGTCCGCCAGTGTGGCCATGGCACCGGTGGCGGGATACGTTCCATAGTAGCTGTGCCAGACGGCGGCCAGCGCAGCCGCCAAACTCGCCAGCCCGACCGCGAGCAACGCCGCGATGAACGCCGGAACGGCCAGACGCCGGTTCACGGTGCTCGCTCCACGGGCCGGAACAGATGGTAGTTGTCGAGCACCGCGACCTCGCGGTAGCGGGAGCGGAGCGCTCCGATCGTACGGTCGCCGAGGTGAACCGTGTGGTACCAGGTCGCCGCCTGATCCAGGTCCTCGTTGATGATCACCAGCGGATAGTCCGCCCGCTCGATGCGCCGGATGATGCGCAGCGCGCGCGGGTCGCCGGCGAGCGACATCGAGCGCAGCGCGCCGGGATCCGTGATCGCCGGCCGCCGGCCCGCGGCGAGCGCGAGCAGCGCGTCCTCGGTGAGCACCTCGCCCGGCTCGGCCCGCACCGCCGCGATCGCCTCGGTGCGGAGATTGACCGGGATCGAGGCGTAGCGCGCGACCGGGATCAGATCGCGCCACGCGGCGCCCGTCACCACCAGGACCAGAGCGAAGGCGGGAAGCCGCGCTGCGCGCGCGAGGCGCCGCGCGGCCCACACCGCGGCGCACACGGCGGCGGCGCAGGTGATCTCGTCGAGATGGTTGGGACCCGCGCCGAAGTTGGTCATGACGTAGCTCGTGATCGCGAGCGAGGCTCCGAGGAAGGCGCTCCACGGCTTGCCGCGCGCCACGCGCCCGGTTACGAGCGCCAGCGCCATCGCCGCGAAGAGCGCGAGCTCGGAGAACGCACCCAGGTAACGCAGCAGCTCGGCGGGACCGCGCAGTGAGTTGAAGGTGCTGGGCGTGGCGACCACCAGCGCGTGGAAGGCGTCCCAGTACCAGCCCGGCCCGTGCGCGGGAAGGGTGAGTGCGATCCCGGCGAGCGCGCACGCGGCGAAGCGCGCGCCGAAGCCGAGCAGGGCGCGGCCCTCGCGGCGGCGCAGGGTCCACCACACCAGCGCGAGCGGGAGCGTGAGCGAGGTCGCCTTGGTGAGGAACGACGCCGCGGCCAGCGCCGGCGTCGCCCAGCCGCGCAGCCGCTCGTCGCGGGTCCACGCCGCGAGGCCGGCGATCGAGAATGCGGCCGCGAGCAGATCGGCGCGCCCGCCGAGGCTCGAGGCGCGAAACGTGTAGCTCGCCATTACCAGGGCGCAGGCGAGCACGACGCCGCCCCGCCCGGCGTTCATCTCGCGCGCGAGCCAGCCGCACGCGGCCAGCACCAGCAGCGCGGCCACCAGGGCGGCGCCGCGCAACGCCGCAAGCCACTCGAGCCCCAGGCCGCGTCCGGCCGCGACCAGCAGCGGAAATGGCGGCAAGTAGAACGTGGCGAGCAGCGTGCGGCCATCCTCGCTTCCCGGGGCCTGTCCGCGCAGCACCGCGTCCGCGAGGCCCGCAACCACGCCGGTCGCGGGGACCATGCCGAAGTAGGAGCGCCACGCGAGTGCCAGCATCGCGACCCACGTGGCGAACGCGACCGCGAGGATTGCGGTTGGAATGAGCGGCAGCGCCGGGCGGCGCGCGAACGTCCGTGCGCCGAGTGCGTCCTGCGGGCGGCTCATGATGCGGGCGATACTAGCGGCCGGCGCGTCGTGCCGCCAGAGTCGCGGGGCCACGTGTCGCGAGTCCGCGAGGGGCCGGGATTCTTGCGTTTCGCCCACCCCGCGGCCTAAACTGGCGCCTTCAGTCTGCCATTTCTCTCGGCCGCGCGCGACACGTGTCGCGGCCTGTTCCATAGATGGAGGATTGAATGCCGTTCATCATCGCTGAGCCCTGCATCGGGGTGAAGGACAAGTCGTGCGTGGAGGTCTGCCCGGTCAACTGCATCTACGAGGGCGAGGACATGTTCTACATCCACCCCGACGAGTGCATCGACTGCCAGGCGTGCGAGGCGGCGTGCCCGGTGCAGGCGATCTTCCCGGACAACGGCGTGCCCGAGAAGTGGAAGGGCTTCATCGACAAGAACCGCGAGTTCTTCGTGAAGAAATGACGCGGAACGCCCGAGCGGCGCTCCGCGCGAGGCGGCGTCTCCCGGCGCCGCCGCTTCGCTCGAAGGGAGACGCTCCGTGACGGTCGAAGCGCTGCCGAGCCGCGAGCAGGCCCTCTCGCTGCTGCACGAGTGGATCCAGCACCCCAATCTGCGCAAGCACTGCTACGCGGTCGAAGCCGCGATGTGCGCCTACGCCCGCAAGTACGGCGAGCCCGAGGACCGCTGGGGCGTCACCGGGCTGATCCACGACTTCGACTGGGAGCGGCACCCGGATCTCGAGCGGCATCCGGTCAAGGGGGTCGAGGTGCTGCGCTCCCTCAACTGGCCGGAGGACGTGTGCCGCGCGGTGCTGGGCCACGCCCCGCACACCGGCGCGCCGCGCGACACGTTGATGGCCCGCGCGCTCTACGCCTGCGACGAGCTCACCGGCTTCCTGGTGGCGTGCGCGCTGGTCCAGCCCGGCAAGTCGCTCGACCAGGTCGAGGTGGCGTCGGTCAAGAAGAAGATGAAGCGCGCCGACTTCGCCCGCAACGTGAGCCGCGACGACATCGTGAACGGCGCGGCCGGGTTGGGAGTGGAGCTCGACGAGCACATCGCGTTCACGCGGGATGCGTTGCGCGGCATCAAGGGCGAGCTGGGGCTCTAGGAGCAGGGCCGCGGCGCCAGGGCCCGCGGCGCGCGGGAGGCTCACGCGGCCCGAAAAAGGCCGGCGCCCGATCGAGAACCCTGCCCGGGTACTTCACGTCCCGGAGGCACCCCATCCGGCGTCGGCGTACTGCGTCTCTTCCCGGCCGGCGGTCCCCCTCAGAGGTTCCGCACTCGGCCGCACCCACTGTGTCAATGGGCGGAGTTCACGCCCGGGACCTACTGCCCCCGTGCGTTGACGCTATTCCACGCCCGGTCCCACCCCGCGTCAACGGAAATCTTCGGGCGCCGGATTGGCAGTGCGTAGCACCCCCCGTGCCTCTACTCTCCCCGGACTCGGTAGGATTACTTGCCACGCTCGAAGAAGGAGACAGCGGTCGTGGGTAGCAGGGCGGACGATTCAACCGCACGCGCGGCCGGCGAAGGCGCGCGGACACCGCGGTTTACCGCGCTCGGTCCCTACACCATCGAGGGCGAGCTGGGGCGCGGCGGGATGGGCGTGGTCTACCTCGCGCGCGACACCCGGCTCGACCGCGCGGTCGCGATCAAGATGCTGCCCGAGGCGCTGGCGCGCGATCCCGAGCAGCTTGCCCGCTTTCAGCGCGAGGCGCGGCTGCTGGCCTCGATCAACCATCCCAACATCGCCACCATCCACGGGCTCGAGCAGTCGGAGCGCGGCGACCGCTTCCTGATCCTGGAGCGGCTCGAGGGCGAGACGCTGGCCGAGCGCCTGCGGCGCGGCCCGCTCGCGGTCGAAGAAGCGCTCGGCGTGTGTGCGCAGATCGCGGAGGCGCTCGAGGCCGCGCACGAGCGCGATGTCATCCATCGCGACTTGAAGCCGAGCAACGTCATGCTGGGGTCCCGCGGGCGGGTCAAGGTGCTGGACTTCGGCCTGGCCAAGCACGTCGCCAGGCGCGCGGGCGACGAAGCCGCCACGGTGACCGATGCTTCGCGCCTCACCGAGGCCGGCGTGGTGGTCGGGACGCCGGGCTACATGAGCCCGGAGCAGATCCTGGCGCAGCCGCACGACCGGCGCGCCGACGTGTTCGCCTTCGGCTGCCTGCTGTTCGAGTGCCTCTCCGGCCGGCGCGCCTTCGGCGGCGAGGGCATGGCGCAGGTCACGGCCGCCGTGCTGGCGGGCGAGCCCGATTGGAGCGCGCTCCCGGACGGGTTGCCCGAGCCGCTGCGCGCGCTGATCGAGCGCTGCCTGGCGAAGGATCCGGAGCAGCGGCTGCACGACATCGCAGAGGCGCGCCACGCGATCGAGCAGTCGAGCGGCGCGCCGTCGCTCGCGACCGCGCGCGCCGTGCCGGTCGCCGCGGGTCCGCGCCACAACCTGCCGCCGCAGCTCACCAGCTTCGTGGGCCGCGAGCGCGAGGTGGGTGACTGCCGGCGGCTGCTCGCCGAGGCACGGCTGCTGACGCTCACCGGCGCCGGAGGCTGCGGCAAGACCCGGCTCGCGCTCCGGCTGGCCGAAGGGCTGCTCGATGACTTCCCGCACGGCGTGTGGTTCGTGGACCTCGCCCCGCTCGCGGACGCGGCGCGCGTCCCGCACGCGGTGGCGGCGGCGGTGGGCGTGCGCGAGGAGCCGGGCAAGGTTCCGGCCGAGACCCTCGCCGCGTTCCTCGCCACCCGGCGGGCGCTCATCGTGCTCGACAACTGCGAGCATCTGCTTCCGGCCTGCGCCGGGCTCGCCTTAGCACTGCTCGCGGCCTGCCGCGAGCTCAAGCTGGTCGCGACCAGCCGCGAGGGCCTCGCGGTCGCGGGCGAACAAGCCTACGCGGTGCCGACGTTGTCGCTGCCGCCGGCCGGGGGCGCGCTCGATCCCGACGCGATCGCCGCGAGCGAGGCGGCGCGGCTGTTCGTCGAGCGCGCGCGACTGGTCCAGTCCGGTTTCGAGCTCGACGCCCGCAACGCGCCGGTGGTGGCCGAGATCTGCCGCCGCCTCGACGGCATCCCGCTCGCCATCGAGCTGGCCGCGGCGCGCGTCAGGGTGCTGGCGGTCGAGGAGATTCGCTCGCGGCTCGACGACCGCTTCCGGCTCCTCACCGGGGGCAGCAAGACCGCGCTGCCACGGCACCAGACGCTGCGCGCCACCATCCAGTGGAGCCACGACCATCTCACCGGGGACGAGCGCCAATTGCTGCGAGGGCTCGCGGTGTTCGCGGGCGGCTGGACGCTGGAGGCGGCGGCGGCCGTGTGCGGTGCTACCCGGGACGAATTCGAGGTGCTCGATCTGCTCACCCACCTGGTGGACAAGTCGCTCGCCATCGTGGATCGCGCCACGGGCCCGGGCTCCCGCTATCGCATCCTGGAGACGGTGCGCCAGTACGCGCTCGAAAAGCTGGACGACGCGGGCGAAGGGGCCGCGACCCGCGCGCGCCACCTCGGCTTCTACCTGGCGCTCGCGGAGCGGGCCGAGCCCGAGCTCTGGGGTCCGCAGCAGGGCGCGTGGCTCGCGCGGCTCGAAGTGGAGCACGAGAATCTGCTCGCGGCGCTCGCCTGGTGCGATCTGGCCGAGGGCGGAGCCGATATGGCGCTGCGGCTCGCCGGCTCGCTCTGGCGCTTCTGGTCGATCCACGGCCATTACCGCCTCGGCCGCCGCGCGCTGAGCGAGGCGCTCGCGCTCCCCGGCGCCACGGCGCGCGGCCTGGCGCGGGCGCGCGCCCTCTACGGCGACGGCTACCTCGCGCTGTGGCAGGGCGACGACGCCGAGGCGCGCGCGCTATTCGAGCAGGGCCTCGCGATATCGCGCGAGATCGGGGACCGGCAGGGCATGGCGCTGAGCCTGAGCGGTCTCGGGCTCGCCGCGAAGGATCAAGGCGACTACGCGGCGGCGCGCGCGTTCTACGAAGAGAGCCTGGCGCTCTATCGCGCGATCGGTCACAAGCGGGGCGTGGCCGCCGTGCTCAACAACCTGGCCGCGATCGCCTGGGCGCAGGAGGACTACGCCGCGGCCGGGCCGCTCTACGAGGAAGGCGCCGCCATCGGGCGCGAGGCCGGCGATCGCGATCTCGTGGTGGTGACGCTCACCGGCGTCGGCTGGGTCGCGACCCGGAGCGGCCGCCTCGACGAGGCGCGCGCGCGCCTGCTCGAATGCCTGCGGCTCATCCGCGAGCTGGGAGCGAAGCTGCGCGGCGCCTACGCGCTCGAGGCGGCGGGCGCGCTGGCGTCGGCGCGCGGCGAACGCGGGCGCGCGACCCGCCTCTACGGCGCGGCCGGGGCGCTGCGCGAGACCATCGGAGCTCCGGCCGACCTCTCGTGGCGCGAGTCGCAGGCCGCGATCGTGGCCGGGCTCGAGCGGGCCCTGGGCGAAGCGCCGTTCGCGCGGCGCTGGGCCTCCGGCCGCACGCTGCCGTTCGAGTCCGCCGTGGACTACGCGATCGACTGGCTGGAGCGCGACGATCGCGAGCCGACGCGAACGCCCGCGGCGGGCTGACCGCTCCGCCGCGGGCGTGGTTCCGGAATCAGGCGCTCAGGCTTCGGTCCGCGCCTTGCGCCTCCGCGCCAGCACCAGCGCTCCCGCCAGCGCCAGCAGCGCGGTGAGTGCGCCCGCGCCGAACGGGCTCACGCCCGGCACCGCGTTCGGGGTCGCGGGCGCGATGCTGTCACCCAGGCCGTTCGTGAAGTACGAGCGCCGCAGTGCCAACGGCCCCTTGGTCGTCCCGAACTGGAGCGTCACGCAGTCGCCGGGAAGCACGCAGGCCGTGCCCCAGTCGACTTCCACCGTGTCCACCGTGACCGTCACCGAGGGAGTGCCGGCGCAGCCCGCGGCGTTGGTGACCAGCGTCGCCGTCAAGAAGCCGTCACTCGCGATCGAGATCGGCGAGAACTGCGGCACGGGTCCGGTCTCGTCCAGGACGGCCCTCATCTTGGTCGCGCCGCCCGGCCCCAGGATGCGCTGGCCCGCCTTGGACTGTGGGGCCATATTTCCCGGCCGGTGGAACGCGATGACTCGGGAGTCCGCTGCCTGCGCCTCGTAGGTACTCAGCGCGAGCAGCGCGACGCCCATTGCGACTGGAAGGAAGAGTCTGGTGTGCGACCTCATGGCATTGCCCCTTTCGTGTGGCGGCCCGAACTCGATGTCGGTATCCGCTTCGTCCGCGGGATGGGGCGCCGGTCCGCCGCTCGATGCGGCGGGCGCTGTCGGCACCGCGGCTGGCAGACCTCGCGGCGGGCCGGTGCGTCTCATTCCACACAGTGATGTCGAGCCTCGGGAGACGCGGCGCAGCGGTCTCGGGGTGGAAGCCAGTGCGCCAGAGGCAACGGGCAGTCCGTTCCGCGGGAGCCCCTCGCTGCGGGGACCGTGGGGCGGTGTCCGCCCGCAACAATGGTAGACCAACCGCGCCGAGTTTCAATGGGTGACTCCTGCCCTCTGCGCGGGGCGCCCTTCCCCCTTCCAGACCGACTCCGCGCCGCCCGCCGGGGCCTCCGGTCTCGCGCCGTGGGCAGGCCCGGGATTCCCAGCCATGGTGTTGCGGCTCTGCGCGATCTGCGGGCACGCGGCCGCCGGCTCTGCGACCTCGGCGGCACCCGTCACCGTGACCGTGATCGCGCCCAGCGTCTCCTCGGCCCGCCCCTCGATCCGCACGATCTGCCCGCGCACCGCGCGCGCGAGCGCCCGATAGGTATCGGGGAAGAGCACGCACTCGGCGAGCCCGCTCTCGTCCGCGAGGGTCAGGAAGAGCATGTGGCCGCCCTGCTTCGTCTCGACCCGCCGCGTCGCGCACGGGAGGCCCACGACGGTCACGCGCCGCCCCGCGAGCCGGGGGAGCGTGGCGGCCGGAGTCGCACCCCGGCGCGCGGCGGGATCGATCAGCACGTCGAGCGGGTGCGCGCTGAACCAGAGCCCGGTCGCGCGACACTCGCCGCGCACGCGCTCGGCGGGATCGAACTCGGGAAGCGATGGCATGGCGAGCGGCGCGACCGCGTCGGGGAGCAGCGCGCTCGCGTCCGTGGCGCGCGCGCGCGGGCGCGTCGGAGCGCGCCGCAGCCGCGCGTCGGTCACGCGCGCTTCGAGCAGCAGCGCGGGACGCGTGCGCCCGGTCCAGTCGAGCGCGCCGCCGAGGATCAGTGTCTCGAGCTCGTCGAGCCGAGGCCGCACGCGGTCGGCGAAGTCGGCGAGGCTCGCGAACGGCCGCGCGGCGCGCGCGGCGAGGACGCACTCGCCGGTCGCGTGCGCGAGGCCGAAGACGCGGGAGAGGCCGACGCGGACGGCGCCTTCCTGCCAGGTCGTGTCCCAGCCCGATCGCCGCACGCACGGCGGCAGGAACGTGACGCCACGGCGGCGCAAATCCTCGACGTGCACCCAGGTCGCGTACATGCCGGCGTGGTGATTGAGAATGCCGACCGCGTATTCGGTGGGGAAGTGGGTCTTCAAGTAGACGCTCTGCCAGCCGAGCGTGCCGTAGCCGGCGGCGTGCGCTTTGCAGAACGCGTAGCCTGCGAAGCGCGTGAGGTCGCGCCACACGGCGCGCGCGGACGGCTCGTCCACGCCGGCGCGCAGCGCCTGCGCCACGAACCCGGCTTCGAGCGCGCGGAACTCCCCGTCGCCGCGCGCGGCGCCGATCGCGCGCCGCAGGTCGTCGCCCTCGGCCAGCGAGAGCCCGGCGATCGCCGCCGCGACGCACATCACGTCCTCCTCGTAGAGCATCACGCCGTACGCCGCGCCCAGTGCCGCCTCGAGCCGCGGGTGGGCGAAGGCGGGCGGCTCGAGCCCGCGCCGCCTGCGGCAGTAGGCCTCCTTCATCCCCGACTCGGCGGCCCCGGGCCGCACCAGCGCCACCGCCGCGATGGTGTCGTCGAGGTCGCGGGCCTCCAGCATGCGCAGCAGGTGACGCATCGCGGGCGACTCGAGCTGGAAGCAGTTGAGCGTGTCGCCGGCCGTGACCCGTGCCGCGGTCGCGGGGTCGTCCTCGGGGATGTCGTCCACTTCGATCTCGACCCCGCGCCGCTCCCGCACCAGCGACACGCACTCGCCGATGGTCGAGAGCGCGCGGTTGCCGAGCAGGTCCATCTTCACCAGCCCGATCGCCTCGATCGCGCGCATCTCGAACTGCGACACCACCACGTCCTTCGCGGCGCGCTCGAGCGGCAGGTAGTGGGTGAGCGGACGGTCGCCGATCACGATGCCGCCGCAGTGGACCGAAAGATGGCGCGGCGCGCCCGCGAGGCGCTCGGCCAGCTCGAGCGCCCGCGCCAGCGCGGGCTCGTCCCAGTCCACGTCGGCGGCGGCGGGCACCGACTCGAGCCGCGCGCGGTAGGGCGGACCCATCTCGCGCGGGATGCGTCGCGCGAGCGCGTTGACGCGCGCGTTCGACACCCCGAGCGCCTTCGCGGTCTCGCGGAATGCAGAGCGCGCGCCGAGCGTGGCGTGGGTCGCGATCATCGCCACGCGATCGTGGCCGTAGGTCTGGTAGACGTGCGCGATGACCTCGTCGCGCCGCTTCCAGCACAGGTCGATGTCGAGGTCCGGGCAGTCGCGGCGCGCGGGGTGCA
>CAZYQK010000058.1:0-19620 GCA_964650245.1 uncultured bacterium
GGCCGGCAGTCGACCCAGCACCATCCCCAGCACGCACGAGACGTCGAAGTGGCTCACCGAGACCCGCGTGTCCCCGAAGGGCGATTCGAACCCCGGCGGGATCGGCGAGAGCACCTGGTAGTCCACGCCGCCCACATCCGATTGACCCCGGCCGAAGACCGCGTGGAAGCCCAGCCAGAGGCGGCTGTCGGGGGTGGAGCTCGAAAGGCCCAGCATTCCCGACCAGGTCGGGTGGTCCCCGACGACGTAGTTGGGGTGCACGTTCTGGGAGTAGCTCGACTGGCCGCCGCCGATCGACGCCTCAGGAGTCCAACGGCGCCGCGCGAGCGCTTCCTCCGTGACGAGCAAAAGAGCCGTTGCGAGGCTCACCCCGAACAGAGAGCGTACGACCGAGGAAAGTCGTGTGGAGCGCTGGGACAGGTGCGAATCGCCCCGTGCTCGCCCGCCATCCGGCTCAGCTCGTCCGTTCCGCGCCCTGCCGCGATTCGCCGGCGGGACGCCCCGCCGCCGAGCCGTCAGCGGAAATGCCGGATGCCTCCGGCTACTTGGCAGCAGACTCATCGCGCTGACTCCACAGCACGAACCCCTCCGGCAGCGGGGGCTGGACGAAATACGCTGAGGAGCTTCGAGAGTAGTTCGTGACGAGGACTCCATCCAGCCACGCCTTGTCCTGGCCGCTGGAGATCGAGCCGTCCTTCGTGTAGAGCCACCGAATCGTGTGGTTCCCGGGCGGCACCGAAAACGTGGACTGGAACCACGACGTGCTCGAGCCCACGCCCGAAAGCCCATCGACCACCCGCCCGTCCAGCTCCCACTTGATCCAATCGAAGCCCGCCTCGCTCGAGACCGAGTAATGGAAGCTCACCAGGCTCGCACGCGACAGGTTGAGCGGAAGCGTGATCGAGGAAGTCTGAAGATGGGACGTCGGGCCGTTCGCAGCCGCCCTGGCGCCGAAGCGAATCCGATCGGTCGCGACCTGCCACGGGATGGACGAGGCGGTTGTCCAGGGGGGGTTCGGGATCACGCTCGTTTCGAAATCCTCCCAGAGATCGTTGTAGGCCGAAACGCCCGCGGGTCCCATCGGGCCCTGCGGACCTTCGGATCCCTTGCACCCGACGACAGCGAGCGCAGCGACCACGGTCAGTCGTGCGAGCGCAGCAAGCCTGAAGACGGGACGAGTATTCATGGTTCGCTCCTCCGGTTACGTAGGTGAGTGGCGTCCGTTTCCGTCCGGGCCTGAGGTCCCGGCGGTGTCACCCACTCAAGTCGCGCGGAGCGAGCCAGTGTTTAGGCATTAGTTCGAGAATGATCGGAGGGGCGACTGATGAATCGAAGGGCCGGCTCGCGTGATCAGCGGCCCGAGGGCGCGATCGTCCTGAACCGCCCTGAGTAGGCCGGGCTCGGCCGGTCCGCGTGACGAAGTTCCAGCCGGTAGTCTCCCGGGGGCACGGCGTCCGTCGGGATCAGCAGACCGATCATCTGGGTCGCGGGATCCCACACATCGGAAATCCTGGCCTCGTAGATCCAGGTCGCCGTGTCGCGTGCCACGCTCCACACGCTGATCCGTACCAGTCCATCGGGATGCTTTTCAGCGTCGTCTGCGAGGTCGAATTCAACGAGAACCGGCTGGAACAGCCGCCCGGTGGAGATCGGGATCACAGGGGTGGCGGCGGGCAGGCCGCGTCTCGTTCCACCCAGGTAGAGGAAACGTACGCCGCCAGCGGCGCGAGCGATCGCGCTCAGGCGGCGCTCGGAGGCTTCCAAATCCGATCGCAGTCGCATCTTCTGCTCGCGCAGCGACCGGGCCTCGCGCTCGGCGTTTCCGCTGAGCGCCCGCGACTTCGGAAGCTCCACCAGGCCCAGGTAGGAAGGGAAGAGTGCCGCGATTAGGAGCACCGCGGCCAGCGCCGGTCGAAGAGCCGACCAGGCGCCGTGTGGCTCGCCAGGGAACAGCAGCTCCGCGGCTCTCTGCGACCAGCCTCCGGCCCGGGAACTCGCCCCGCGGGTGAGCTCGATCTCCCTCCGGCAGGCGGGGCATGCACGCGCGTGCGCGCCGATGCGCGCCAGATCCTCGGACGAGAGCGTCTCGTCCCGGATCGCGTACCGGACGATCTCCTTGGGCCCCGGATGCGGCTCGAAGAGCGCCACGCCCTGTGCCGCGATCCCCTCGCGAACGATGCGCATTGTGTCGGCGACCTGCTGACATTCCGTGCAGGTCGCGACATGTGCCTGGACGTCGCTGAACGCCGCAGGACCGAGCCTGCCCGAATGGAATTCCGAAAGGAGTGAGGCTGCCGTTTCGTGGTCCAATTCGTTCCTCGCGATCGGTCCGCCGCTGCCGGCGCCGGACTACTGCGTTTGCCGCGATGCGCCCTTACTGCAAACGGCAACACAGAAGCGTGCGTGGAGTCAAAGGCTCGCTCGCCGGGGCCGGGTCCACCAGCCATCGCGAAGCCGTCGGGGCAATCGCGTCCCGCGGGTTCGACTCGAACGGGCCGGCCGGGCCGCAACGGCTATGTCGCGAACGCCGGCGAATCGTTTAGAGCTTCAACGGGCTGTCCCGAAGCCGGCCTCCGGACCGTTCCGGAGCCGGCATCCACTCGCAGGCGGATATCGAACCGATGAGAGACCGGTCGGTGGCCCTGGCCGGCCGCAATCGCATTGACTACAATGCCGCCGCTCGTGTCTGCGGCGAACCGCGCTCCGATCCGCGACACGGCACGCATTCCCAGGGACCGGTCCGACCCGAGGCGGTAGCGAAGCGGGCCGTTCCACGTGAGGGCACTGACGCCCAGTCGGCGGCGAACGGCCGCACGCCGAGGCTCTCCATGAGTGTCGAGGAGTCCAAAGGTCCGGTCCCGGAGCAGGAGCCCCTGCTGCGGCGTTTTCTGGTCGGTGATGCCGCCGCATACCGCACGGTCGAGCGCTGGGCCTCGGAGGTGATTCGGTACCGGCTCTACCGAATTCCCCGTGAGGAACGAGAGGATATTCTCCAACTGGCGGTGACCGCCGTCTGGCGCTCAGCCTCCCGAAGCGGCTTCGAATTGCGGAAGGGTCTCCGCCCGTTCGTGCGGACGGTGGCGCTGCGGCGATGCGTGGAATGGCTGCGGCGCTACCGGCCGGCGAAGGAGCTGGACGATACGGCGCCGGACCCGCGCCCCGGGCCCCTCGAAACTCTGGAACAAGGCGATGAACAGGCGCGGCTGGTGTCGGCAATTCGGAAGCTCGATGACCGGTGCCGCGAGATCGTCCGCCTGCATTTCTTCGAGAACCTGGGCTACGCCGCGATCGCGGTGCAGTTCGAACGGGCTGAAGCGACGATGCGGGTTCACATGTTCAACTGCATGAAGGCACTCCGAAGGCTCATGATGATTCCGCACGAGGAAGGCAGTGAATCCTGAGCGTGCCGGGGTCTGCGGAGTGGCGTGCGCGCGGGTCGGAATCCTCGGGCGGGGGAGGCTCGGATGTGATCGTCAGGCTTTTCTCTCCCTGGCCCGGCTGAGCCGCCGCTGCTGGCTCCTGACCCTTGGCGTGGCCACGCTTCTCGGGTGCCTTGTCTCCGCGCCAGCCCGGGCACAGAGCTCGGCAGCTCTGAACGCACCGCCTTCACGGACCGCCTCGGGCCCGATTGCCGTGGCGATCGGCGCGTCCGCTCCGGCCGAATCCACCCGCAGTGCCCCCGACACGGTAGACACGGTGCAGAAGCTGATGGACGCGGGGAATTACGCGGAGGCCGAGGTGGAGGCGCGCCGCCGGCTGCGGGATGCGGAGGCGACGGGAGACTCTGCCTCGGTGCAGACGGCCCGGGTCCTTGACCAGTTGGTGGCCGCGCTCGTGAACGCGGGCAAAAGCTCGAAGCTCGAGTCCCGGCTGCTGGCAGAGCGGGCCGTGCGGCTCAAGGAGGCGCTGTTTCCGCCCGTACACGAGGAGGTGGCCAAGAGCCTCAACCAGTTGGCCACGCTCCTGCGAAGGTCCGGTGACTTCGCGGCTGCCCTCCCGCTGTTCGAGCGAGCGCTCGCGATTCGTGTAGGCGTGTTCGGCCCCGAACACCGCGCGGTCGCGAATTCGGTCACCGGCCTCGCCCACGTGCTGTCGGACCTGGGCCAGCGCGACACGGCGCTCGTGTTGTACGAGCATGCCCTCCGGATCCGGCAGAAGCTCTTGCCCCCGGAGGATCCCGATGTCGCGGCGGCCATGGTCAATCTGGCGAACGCGGTGCAGGACTTCGGGGAGAAGGCTCGGGCTCGGGAGCTCTACGAGCGGGCGATCGCGATTTGGGAGAAGTCGCTCGGTCCCGATCATCCGTACATCGCTGGAACTCTGGGCAATCTCGCGAACCTCCTTCGGGCCGGAGGCGACTTCGCCGCCGCCCGACCGCTGTACGAACGGGCTCTGGAGATCAACCGGCGTCGGCTCCCCGCGGGGCATCCCGCGCTGGGGACGAGTCTCGACGCCTACGCCAGTCTGATGGAGGATCTGGGCGAGTACGACCGGGCGCGGGAACTCTACGAACAGGCTCTCGAGATCCGGCGGGAAGCCCTGGGCCCGAACCATCTCGAAGTCGGAAAGACCCTGAACAACCTGGCAATCGTCTTCCGCGAGCAGGGAGATCTCCGGCGCGCACGCGAACTGTACGAGAAAGCGATCGCCGTCAACGAGAAGGCGCTGTCGCCGGATCACTACGAGGTCGCCAACAACCTCGACAACCTGGCTAGCGTACTGGCGGATCAGGGGGACTTCGCGGGAGCGGAGTCCTTGTACACCCGCGCGCTCGCGATCCGACAGAAAGTCTTCGGACCGGACGCCATCGAAGTCTCGGGAAGCCTGAACAATCTCGGACTCCTCTACACGGAGAAGGGCGACTTCGCCGGGGCCGCGTCGCGGCTCGATCAGGCTCTACGCATCCGCGAGAAGCTCGCGCCAAACCATCCGCTGCTCACCGAAGTCACGAACAACATGGCAAACCTTGCCTACGAGCTGGGCGACTACCACCGGGCCGAGGAGCTCCAGCGGCGGGCACTGGCGATGAAGGAGTCTCTGTACGACGGTCGTCACCCTGCAGTCGCCACCGGTCTGCACAATCTCGCGGCGGTGCTGAATACCCTCGGGGAGCACGCGGAGGCGCTCCAACTCTACGAGCGGGCACTCTCGATCCGCCAGGAGAAACTCGGCGCTACCCACCGGCTGGTGGGCGAGACCTTCGTGAACATCGGTAACGCTTTTCTGGACCTCCGGGATTTCGCGGCGGCGCGGGCAGCGTACGAGCGGGCGCGATCCATTCAAGAGGCATCTTCCGAGGGCGGGGGGGCGGGACTGGGGTCGACGCTGAACAGCATCGCCGTGCTCCTGAACCTGAGTGGAGACCTGCAAGGATCGAAGCGCTATCACGAACAGGCACTCGCCCTGCGCGAGAAAGCCCTCGGGCCCGGGCACATCTCCGTCGCCGTGAGCATCAACAACCTCGCCGGGGCATTGATCGAGTTGGGGGAAATCGAGGCCGCGAGGCCCCTTCTCGAACGGGCGCTGGCGATCGTCCGGACGGCGGTGGGCGACGAGCACCCGCTGGCGGCGGGTGTCCTCGGCAACCAGGGGGCGATGCTCGTGGCCGCCGGGCAGCTGGCGGCCGCGAGGGAGCTGCACGAGCGCGCGCTCGGCGTCCTGGAGAAGGCCCTCGGGCCGGATCACCCGGACCTCGTGCCCGTGCTCAACAATCTGGTGGATGTGTGCATACGGACGGACCAGCGCAGGCACGCGCTGGATTTGGCGTGCCGGGGAGAAAGCGTCTCTCGGGAGCACCTTCGACTGGTCGCCCGAATGCTCTCCGAGCGACAGGCGCTTGCGTACGCCTCTGCACGAGGCCCGGGCCTCGACTTGGTGCTGTCGCTGGCCGAAGACGCGGAGAAGGAGGGGGTGGAGAAGGCGTGGGACGCCCTGATCCGGTCTCGTGCGCTGGTGCTCGACGAAATGGCGTCCCGACATCGCGGCGTGGTGGGGTCGGACGACACTGTCCTCGTTCGCCTTCGCGCGTTGCTCGCCTTCCAGCGGGAGCGGCTCGCGAACTTGACCGTGCGCGGGCCGGGCGCCGACGCTCCGGAGCGCTACCGGCGCATCCTCGAGGAGGTGCGGGAAGAAAAGGAACGCGCCGAACGCGCGCTCGCCGCCAGCAGCGCGGCGTTCCGGGAGGAACTGGCTCAGGGCCGGGCCGGACTGGCGGAGGTCCGGGCCGCGCTTCCGCCGGGTGCCGCACTCGTGGCGTACGCGATCCGGCGCCCGGAAGTACCGGACGAGGCGGGCCGGCGCCGCGAAAAGCACGACGGGGTTGGGTCCGCCGACGCCCCCGCGTCCGGCGAGTCCCGCACCGCCGGCGATTACCTTGCCTTCTTCCTGCGCGGGGGTGACGGCACGATCGGGGTACTTCCTCTCGGGGGCGCAGGCGCGGTTGAATAGCAGGAGGTTCGATGGCGGGCCGAAGCGGGGCGGGAGATCGGGGGACCCCAGTGGCGCCGGGACGAGTCGCGATATCGGAGCGCAGGTGAGGAGCTGCGGCGAAGAATATGGGACCCGGTGGCGGCCCGGCTCGTTGGCGCGACGCAGATCTTCGTGGTTCCGGAAGGCGCGCTTCACCTCGTGAACCTGGCAGCGCTCCCGGCGGATGATCCGCGCTACCTCATCGAGACGGGCCCACTGATTCACTACCTGTCGGCCGAGCGCGATCTGGTTCGGGGTGAAGACTTGCAGGCTCCGGGCGCCGGGCTGCTCGCCGTCGGGGGACCCGCATTCGACGACGCGACCGCGCTCACGGATCCGGTGGCCACCAGGTTGGCTACGCACTCCCGAGCGCCTGCCGCGTCGTCCCGGCACGCTTCCGCGTCCCTCACGACCCCCGCTCGCGATGAGGCAGCCGCGCCCGCGACGGGATCTGCGGGGCGCTATCGAGGCCCGCGCTCGGGGTGCGGCGACTTCCGGTCGCTTCGCTTCGAGGCGTTGCCCGAGGCGGCGCGGGAGGCCAGCGAAATCGTGCGTCTTTGGCGACAGCAGAAGAGCGCTCCGCAACGAGAGGCGGCAGAGCTCAGAGGGACCGCGGCGAACGAGGCCGCATTCAAAGCGCGGGCCGCCGGGCATCGAGCGCTGCACCTGGCGACGCACGGGTTCTTTCTGGGTGACCGCTGTCCCTCGGCCCTCGAGGGCTCAAGTGTCGTGCGGTCTGCGCAGAAAGCCGCAATCCGACCGCCCGCCGCGATGGCGGAGAATCCACTGCTCCTCTCGGGGCTGGCCCTGGCGGGGGCGAACCGCCGCGAGGCGTCAGGTCCAGACGACGAAGACGGAATCCTGACCGCGGAGGAGATCGCGTCCCTCGATCTCCGGGGCGTGGAGTGGGCCGTGCTCTCCGCCTGCAACACCGGCGCGGGGGAGGTTCGGGCGGGCGAAGGCGTGCTGGGACTGCGGCGGGCGTTTCAGGTAGCGGGAGTGCGAACGACGATCATGAGCCTCTGGTCCGTGGACGATCGGGCGGCGCGCCGGTGGATGCAGACGCTCTACGAGGAGCGGCTCCACTCTGGTCTCGGGACCGCGGAGGCGGCGCGGGCGGCGAGCCTGCGCGAGTTGAGGGCCCGCCGCGCTCGCGGCCAGAGCACCCACCCGTTCTACTGGGGCGCTTTCGTGGCCGCGGGTGACTGGAAGTAGGGCTCGATGCCTCCCGTCATGGAGAAGCTGCGAGGAGACGGGGCTCCGAACAGGCTCAAACGTGCCGAGGCGACCATGCGGGCGCACGTGTTCAACTGCATGAAAACGATTCGCAGGATGATGGGGCGGTGGACCGTGGAAGGGCAGAGCGGTCGCTGCGCGCGGACCCTGGCGGGAGGAGGACGCGCGGTGAAGGTGAAGCGGTTGGTCGAGGGGTGATGACCATGCGGGGGCGCACGGTGTGGCTGCTCTGTGGCCTGGCGGGCGCGCTGCTCTTGGTGTCCGGCGCTGGAAGCGGCACGCGGGCGGCCTCGGCTCAGTCTGCGCCCGTCGTGGTCGGCGGCAACGGAGCTGTCGGGGCCGGCTCAGCCGCCGCGGCCGGGAAACCGATCGCGGGTCCGGTCGCAGGGGATACCCTGGAGAGCCTCCGGCGTCTGGTCAAGCAGGGTCGCTATGCCGAGGCCGAGACGGCTGCCCGGGCGCTGCTCGCTGCGGTGGAGGAGACCTCAGGCCGCGAATCGTTGGAGGCTGCCGATGTGCTCGACATCCTGGTCGAGGCTCTGTGGCGGGGAGGCAAGGCGAGGGAGGCCCAGTCCCGGGAGCTCGCGGAGAGGGCGATCCAGATCAAGGAGAAGACGCTGGGAAAGGATCACCCGGCAGTGGCGTCGAGCCTGAACAACCTGGCGGCTCTGCTCATAGCGACGGGGGACTACGCGGGGGCACGGCCCCTCCACGAGCGCGCGCTGGCCATCCGGGAGAAGTCCCTGGGGCCGGACCATCCCGAGGTGGCGTCGAGCCTGAACGGCCTGGCGAAACTGCTCTGGAACACAGGCGACTACGCGGGGGCGCGGCCGCTCTTAGAGCGCGCGCTGGCCATCCGGGAGAAGGCCCTGGGGCCGGACCACCCCGACGTGGCGCAGAGCCTGAACGGCCTGGCGGCTCTGCTCTGGAACAAGGGGGACTACGCGGGGGCGCGGCCGCTCTTCGAGCGCGCGCTGGCCATCCGGGAGAAGGTCCAGGGGCCGAACCATCCCGACGTGGCGTCGAGCGTGAACAACCTGGCGACTCTGCTCACGGACATGGGGGACTACGCGGGGACGCGCCCGCTCTACGAGCGCGCGCTGGCCATTCGGGAGAAGGCCCTGGGGCCGGACCATCCCGACGTAGCCTTCAGCCTGAACAACCTGGCGAACCTGCTCCGGGACACGGGGGACTACGCGGGGGCGCGGCCGCTCTTGGAGCGTGCGCTGGCCATCCGGGAGAAGGCCCTGGGGCCGGACCATCCCGACGTGGCGTGGAGCCTGAACAACCTGGCGGTTCTGCTCTGGAACACGGGGGACTACGCGGGGGCGCGGCCGCTCTACGAGCGCGCGCTGGCCATCGGGGAGAAGGCCCAGGGGCCGGACCATCCCGACGTGGCGTCGAGCCTGAACAACCTGGCGGCTCTGCTCCGGGACACGGGGGACTACGCGGCGGCGCGGCCGCTCTTAGAGCGCGCGCTGGCCATTCGGGAGAAGGCCCTGGGGCCGGACCATCCCGACGTGGCGTGGAGCCTGGACAACCTGGCGAACCTGCTCTGGAATACGGGGGACCACGCGGGGGCGCGGCTGCTCCTAGAGCGCGCGCTGGCCATCGGGGAGAAGGCCCAGGGACCGGACCATCCCGACGTGGCGTCGAGCCTGAACAACCTGGCGAACCTGCTCCGGGACACCGGGGACTACGCCGCGGCGCACCCCCTCTTCGAGCGCGCGCTGGCGATCCGGGAGAAGGCCCTGGGGCCGGACCACGCAGACGTGGCGTCGAGCCTGAACGATCTCGCGCAGCTGCAGTTGGCCACGGGCGAGCGCCCCTTGGCGTTGGAGAACGCTCTGCGGTCCGAGAGCATCGGTCGGGATCACCTACGGCTCACGATCGGCTCGCTGCCCGAGCGGCAGGCGCTCCGGTACGCGGAGATCCGCGCCTCCGGCCTGGGCGTCGCCCTTTCTTCTCTCGACTCTCTCTCGCCAGCGGGTGCGCGAAGCAAGGCGCTCGACGCGCTGGTCCGCTCCCGGGCGCTCGTGCTCGACGAGGTGGGGGCACGCCGCCACGCCCTGCGCGGGAGCGGGGATCCCGAGTTGGCGGCGCTGGCGGAGCGGCTGCGCTCGGCCAGCGCCCGCTACGCGAACCTGCTGGTGCGGGGGCCGGACTCGGAACACTCAGAGCGATACCGGGGGCAGCTCGAGGCGGCTCGCCGGGAGAAAGAGCAGGCCGAGGGGGCGCTGGCCGAACGGAGTGCGTCGTTCCGCTCGCGGGAACGGCAGCGGCAGATCGACTTGGCGGAGGTGGCCTCGGCGCTTCCCCCGGGCAGCGCCCTGGTCTCCTACGCCCGCTACCCGCGCTACGCCTCGGACGCGAAGGGTGCGGCAGGGGGAGCGATACCCTCCTACCTCGCGTTCGTTCTCCGATCCGGCGTGGCGGATCCGGTCCTGGTCCCGCTGGGCCGGGCGGCGGAGATCGATTCGCTGGTCTCCCGATGGGCCGAGGAGGCAGGCTGGGGAGCCCGTCGAAGAGGACTCCGCCAGGCCGAGGGGCCCTGCGCGGTGGCGGGTGAGGCCTTGCGCAAGCGGGTCTGGGATCCGGTGGGGGCGCCGCTGCGGGGAGAAGCGCGCGTGTTCATCGTCCCGGACGGGGCTCTGCACTTGGTGAACATGGCGGCTCTGCCCGCTGGCGCGGGGCGCTATCTGGTGGAGGGCGGGCCGCTCCTTCACACCCTCTCCGCGGAGCGGGATCTGGTGCCCTCCGACACGCTCGGGGCGCGGCCTGCGGGGCTTCTTGCGGTGGGGGGTGCGGACTTCGACGCCCGGCCGTCCGCCCTCGTGGCGGTCGCGGCGCGGGGCCGTTCGCGGGCCCAGACCGCTCTCGCATCGGGCGGCGCGAGCGGCGCCTATCGGGGTGAGCGCTCGGGCTGCGGCGATTTCCGCTCGCTTCGTTTCCCGGCCCTGCCGGCCTCAGCAGCGGAGGCTCGAGAGGTGACGCGGGTCTGGGTCTCGTCGAAGGGTTCGGCGGCCGGTGATTCCGACAACATTCCGGTGGGGCTGCAACTCACCGGGATGGAAGCCAGCGAGGCGGAGTTCAAGGCGCTCGCTCCCGGCCGTCGCGTGCTGCACATCGCCACGCACGGGTTCTTCCTCGGAGGTCGCTGCCCGTCGGCGCTCGAGAGTGTCCGAGACATCGGCGCGAGCACCAGTGCTGCCGGCGCGGCCAGCGGCGCCGTCGCCTCCGGCCCCGCGGCACGACCGGGCTCGTCCAACGGGGCCCCTCGCCTCGCGACCGGCGAGAACCCCCTGCTCCTCTCCGGCCTCGCTCTGGCCGGCGCCAACCGCCGCGACCAGGCCGGCCCCGATCAGGAGGACGGCATCCTCACCGCCGAGGAGATCGCCGCCCTGGATCTCTCCGGCTGCGAGTGGGCGGTGCTCTCAGCCTGCGAGACCGGCCTCGGCGAGGTGCGCGCCGGCGAGGGAGTGTTCGGGCTGCGGCGCGCCTTCCAGGTGGCGGGTGCTGGCACGGTGATCATGAGCCTGTGGTCGGTGGAGGACGAGGCGGCGCGGCGCTGGATGCGGGCGCTTTACGCCGGGCGGCTCGTGCGGGGATTGAGCACGGCGGCGGCGGTGCGGGAGGCGAGCCTCGCCGTGTTGCGCGAGCGCCGGGCGCGCGGCCAGAGCACCCATCCGTTCTACTGGGGCGCGTTCGTGGCCGCGGGGGACTGGAGATGAGCACGATCGGCGCTTCGTCCCCGCGGTGGGGAGCCCGAACCCGGGCGTCCGGGCCTCAGTTCAGCCTCACCAGTCTGCGGGTCTGCTCGAACGTACCCGCGCGAAATCGATAGAAATACACACCCGGCGGTACCGTGGAGACCTCGCCCCTCCCATCCCATACGATCTCGAGGATCCCCGGCCCGGATCGGCCCGCGAAGCTTCTCACTCGCTGGCCCGTGACGGTGAAGATCTCGAGCGCATACTCGGTGGGGACGGGCAAGGCCGCCCGGAAGCTGGTCCTCAGGTTCATCGGATTGGGACGATTCGGTTGCAGCTCGAAGGCCGCGGGCCGATAGGAGGAAAGGTCGAAGACCGCGCCGCCGTGCAGGCTCAGACCGATCGGCGCGCCCCGCGTGTCGGACAGTTCGGCCGCCGCAAGATCCACCCGCACCGAATCGCGAATCGAGGCTAGGATCCTGAACTCAAGGCTGGCGATGCTCTGGGCGCCCGCCAGTGACAGCGGCGACGCGATGTTCTCCCAGACCGCATGGATCTCGTCGGCGGCGCGGTGAACCGTGATGCCGCTCATCCGCGGCGAGGACAGTCCGACGAATTCGAGATACGCGGGGTCGTACCCGACGTGGACCTCCAGCCCGGCAGCGCTTCCGGATCCGGACAGAACCACGGGCAGGGCCACGGTGTCGCCCACGCGGCCGTAGGCGTCGCCCAGGCGGAGAGTTGCCAGCGGCTCGGACGGCTCGGCGCGCATGGGGCCCGGCCCCGCGGGTGCCCAGCTCGCGTTCACATCGCCCATCCGGAAGGCCACGAAATCCAGATCGCTCAAATCGGAGAATTCCATCGTCGCGAGCTGGCATCCGGCCGCGTCGCTCCAGTGACGGTTCTGGACCGGATCCCGCGCCCCGAGGAAGGCCCAGTTACCGCTTGGTAGCGGCGCCAGCCGTACGAGGTAGCGCGTGATCTTCCTGACGTCGGCGACGCTCACGCCCGGGAAGGTGTCCACGTCCGCGGCGAACAGGGCCTGGGCGGGGAGCGTATCGAGCCGCGCCAGATGTCGGCGGATCTTCACGAGGTCCGAGACCGAGGGGCCGCTGAATCCATCGCTCTTCGATGGGCAGAGGCGGTACCGTCCCGGCAACAGTTCCGCGAAGCTGAACCGGCCGCCGGGATCGGTCGTCACGTTTCGGCGATCGTCGCCGGTCAAGTCCACTGAAGCGTCAGGGACCGGTCGCACCCCATCGTAGTAGACCACCCGACCCGCAAAGTCGTGCAGTGGCTCCACGACGGTGACGCCGCCGTGGCAGTAGAGAAAGCCGGGGACCGGATCGCCCGCCGTATTCACGATCTCGTTGTTGCCGGTCCACTTCAGCAGGGAGGCGGTGGACAGCGGGCCGCTCGAAGTCACCCATACGGTGAACAGCGTGTCGTCGTCAGCGAAGGTGAGCGAATCCGACACGCTGAGCGGTGACCAGACGACGTGGAACTGGTTCCCGGCGAAACCCACGTCGGCTCCCACTAGGTGGCGCGAAGTCACCGAATCCACGCTCATGACGGCCGGGTCGAAATCGATGTGGAATTCAGTCCCCGCGGCGCCGCTGATCCCGCGTGCAAGCACGGGAACCGGATAGGCGTAGCCCCGCGGGCCTTGGACATCGGCGATGTCGAGAGACCTGGCGGCGCCGCGGCAGTCGCAGGCGCTGGAAACCACTTCAACCTCACTGCTCCGTCCTCGGTGGCCGCTCGAGTCGGCATAGAGCACGACGCCCGCGGCCTCGTCGTGGATGATGACGTTTCCGGTCCACACGCCGTGCGCGAAGCGGGCCGTCCGCGATGGGGAGACGACGACCGGGAGGCAGTCGTCGAGGATGATCTCGTCCCACCAGGCGCGCGCATCCGAATCGCTGCCGCCGTCCAGATCGAGTCTCGTCAGCGACGAGGCTGATCCCCGAAATGGGATGCTGGCCTGGACTAGCGTGCCGTCCACGTAGAACTTCACGGACCGCGTCGTCCAATCCAAGTCGAGGAGTACCTGATACCAGCGGTTCGCGACGTAAGTGGTCTCGTGGGCCTGCGCCCCGTCGAAGAGACCCATGCGACCGTTGCTGCCCATCACGAACTCGATCGCCCTTTCCGAAGGGCTCGGGCCCGCACCGGCGAAGAGATAGCCGGTGCTTCTGGTGGTCCCGTTTGCCCTGACGTAGAACCGAATGAACCTCGGCCTGCCGCCGGGAAGCGTGCGTATGGCGTAGTTGTCGAACGTCGACCCCCTCATGGAGAAGCTGCGTTTCGAGAAAGCCGCCGCCGTCGTGGAGTCGACCTGCGCAACACCCGAAAACGTCGTCACCACGGTCCAGCCGGTGGAGTTGCCGTCCTCCCAGTTTTCGTGGAAGTGGTTGCCGCTCGTGTCGCCCGCGCAGCCGAAGATGTCGACGGCGCGCTCGAAAGAGGTGTCCGAGGCGGCGATGCCGACTTCGACCGGGGCTCCCTTGCACTGCGGGGTCGTGATCTCGGACCAGGTGAAGTGCAGCCGCGGCAGCACCTGAAGCGCGCGAAAGGCGTTGAGGCGCCCGCTCGTCGCGACCCTGCCGCCGAGACTCGCTTTGGGATCGGCGCCATAGAGCACCGCGTCGCGGACCTCGCGGTAGTTGAATGCGGGATGCAGGGCGAGCACCAGACCGGCGACGCCCGACACGTGCGGCGCGGCCATCGAAGTGCCGTCCTCGAAGCGGTACTCGGTGTCCGAGTAGGTTGCGGCCGCGGAATCGTTCGCGGTCACAACCACGTCGTCAATGTAAACACCGTCACGGGTGATGATGCCGTTGGACTGAAGGCGAAACCGGAAGCGCGCCTGAGGCGCACCGTCCAGGTCACCGAGATTCGCATCGAACCGCTCGAACTGTCCGGCTGTGGAACCGGATACGCCGAACAGCAGGAACCACAGACTGCCGTCCCGCGAACCCTCGACGTAGAGCCAATCCCTGTCCAGTTCCGTGTCGAGCCGCAGCACGAATTCGAGCTTCGTCCCGTGTTTTCCGACGAGATACAGCGGGCGTGCCAGCGTGAGCGAAGCATTCGCATTGTTCTGGTAGTCGCCGCCGGGGCTGTCCGTCCAGCTGTGGGTGCCGGTGGAAGCCGGTCCCGTGATCAAGGTCCAGGGGGAACCCGCGGACCAGTTGCTCCCGCCGGACTCCATGTCGTCCGAGAAGAGCGGGCTACCGGCCGGGAGCCCGGCGCTCAGCACGCTTACGCCCGGTGCGGCGATGTCCACGCTCGTGACGCCGTAGTGCGAGAACGACGCGAGGAAGTCGCGTGGATCGCTCGCGGCGACGGCGATGATGTTGTCGAGGTCGAAGCTGGCCGGGTAATGAGGGCTCACGTCGTTGTTGACCCCCGGATTGGAGTTGCCGGCCGCGGCAACGAACAGCACGCCGGCGTCGCGGGCGTCGGCGATCGCCTCCTTCAGCGCCTGGACGGAATCGGGTCCGCCCCAGCTGGCGTTGATGATTTGGGCGCCGTTCGCGACGGCGTAATCGATCGCGGCGATCGCGTCGGATTCGAGCCCGGAGCCGGCAGCGGTGATGAAGCGCACCGGCATGATTCTGGCCCGCCAGCAGACACCGGTGATCCCGATGCCGTTGTCGCCGCTCGCGGCGATCGTGCCGGCGACATGCGTGCCATGTCCGCCCGGATCCCAGGGATCGTTGTCGTTGCTCGCGAAGTCCCAGCCGCGGACATCGTCCACGTAGCCATTGCCATCGTTGTCGAGCCCGTCGAGCGTCTCGTCGGTATTGACCCAGATGTTATCCCGGAGGTCCGGGTGGTCGTAGGCGACCCCGCCGTCGATCACCGCAATGACCACCTGGTTGCTGCCTCGGGTGAGGTCCCAGGCTTCCGGCGCGTCGATGTCGGCATCGGCGGTTCCCGTCGCTCCCTCGATGGTCTGGCCCAGGTTGTGAAGACCCCAGAGGCTCGAAAAAAGCGGATCGTTGGGAAGGCGGCTGAGCATGCTCGGGTCGCCCGGGTCGGCGGCCCACCGCGATACACGCCGCGAGGTTCCCACCGCGACTGGCGTATCGTTCTTGACACCGTCGGGCGCCGCACGCCCGTCCAGATGGATGTAGTAGTCGAACTCCACCCATTCCACTCCCGGATCCCGCGCGAGCCTCTCCCTCGCTTCTTCCACCCGCGCCGGGGGGGAAAGGCGCAGCACGGCGAGCCCGGTGCGTGTGAGAGGGCGAAAGACGGTCGCACCGTGGGCGTCGGCAAGCGCCCGCACGCGGAGCGGGGCGCCGCCGTCGCGCAGCTTCACGATCAGGCGGTCCGGGGCGTATCGCGCATCGGATGTTGAGTGTGATTTCAGGAGGAGCTGGGCGTGGACAGGAGACGCTGCGGCGACGGCGAGCGCGAGAGCAAGCAGCTTTGCTGCGAACTTCATGACGGAATTCTCCCCATTCGGGCGGCATGGATCCTCGGCGACCCGCAGCGCGCGCGGCCCAGCCCTTCATCCGATCTTCGAGTAGTCGGTCTTGTGCTCGGGCACGATGACCGCGCCCGGTCGTCCGCTCCGGCGCCGATTGGGCCCGGCGCGCAAGGCATCCGATTCCTGACCGCGCGGCTCGGCGATGTCGGGGCCCGGATAGCGGCCGTGATCTCTTCGAGGCTGCGGTTGGACCAGCGCGCGAGAAGCGAGGCTAGTGCCGACATCCATGGAGTTGCAAGGGCCACATGATCCTCGAGAACGGTTCGACTTCGGCGTTCCGCAACACGGCTTCCCTCGGGCTCCCGGGTGTTCGTGGCAGCCAGAACCGCGGCGTAGAGCCGCCGCCGACCATGGGTTACTGCCTCCCAAGTCGTGCACCGGAGGCCGGCGTTTAGAACCAGATTGCGGGGACTCCGGCCCACACCGGTGCGCCGCGGCTCCCCTCGGGCCCCGGGTCAAGCCCGGCCCCCCGCGGGCCGATAACTTCACGAGCCATCCTCCCAGGGGCCGCCGATCGTCGGCGGGCTCCCGGCCGCGTTGCTCCCGGGGAGCCGCAGTCATGAACCTCGAACCGCTGCTCGAAAAACTCGATGCGATGGTCGCGCGCGGCGCCGGCTTCGGAGCGGTGCTGGGTGCCGCGGTCCAGGGGGTCCATGAGCTCGACCCGCGCTTTCACTGGACCGGGATCTACGAGCTGTTCCCCGACCAGGTGCTGCGCCTCGGGCCCTTCGTCGGCCCTCCCACGGACCACGTGTTCATCGGCGTCGGGCGTGGCGTATGCGGGACCGCGGTGGCCGAGAAGCGCAACATGAACATCCCGGACGTGCGCCGCATCTCGAACTACCTCGCGTGCAGCACCGAGACCCGCTCCGAGCTGGTGGTGCTGATCCGCTCCGGCGACCGGATTCACGCGCAGATCGACGTCGACAGCCACGAGGTCGCCGCGTTCGACGACGACGCGGTCGCGGGTGTGCAGCGGGTCGCCGACTACCTGGCCCGGGTCTACGAGTCGCGGGTCGCGACCGAGTAGCCTCCCGTCTCGCCATGACGCTCACGCCGAATTCCGCGGACGGGTCCGAGGCCGGATTCGCCGGGCTCAAGTCCATCCTCGACGAGGAACTGTTCGAGGTCGCGCTCGAACGCGCGGTGCAACTGCTGGCGTCGCTCTCGGGGGCGGAGGCGGTCGCGATCTTTCCGCTCGAAGGCACAGAGCTCGCGGGCGGCGTGTGGCACCCGGATCGGTCGGGGGTGCGCGACCCGCTGCGCAACGAGATGTTGCGGGTGGCGCGTGATGCCGCGCGGGGCTCCCAGTCGGTGCCGGGCGCGGCTCCGCCCGAGGGCGGGCTCCCACCGCGTATCGTGCCGCTGGTGGCGGCCGCCCGGCCGGTAGGGCTGGCCTGCATCGCGGCCGAGCGGGCGCCGGGCGGCGAGCACGCGACCGACGATCCCCGGATCGCCCGGCTCCTCGGTCTGTTCGCGCATCGCATCGCCTCCCACCAGGACGCGGCGCGGGCGACCGCGCTCAGGGCGCAGTACGAGCGCTGGTTCAAGACGCTCGACGATCAGGTGCGCGTGCTCGACCGCGAGCGCCAGAAGTTCGCCGCCATGGTGCACCAGACCGATGCCTCGGTGTTCGTGACCGACACCGCGGGCGCCATCCGCTGGACCAACAGCGTGCTGGCCTCCACCACCCCGGCGGACCCCGAGCGCTCGAGCTGGGTCGGGCTGCCGTGCCACGCGGTGTGCTCGCAGTTCGGCGGGCGCGCCGAGGGCGGAGCCTGCGAGGACTGCCCGGTGGAGCGCGTGCTCCGGCACAACCAGGTCGCGCACGGCGAGCTGCGCCGCACGGACGGCGCGTCGGTGCGGAACCACTACCTGACGGCGCTCCCGATCAAGGGGCCCGACGGGCAGCCGCACGAAGTCATGGTCATGATTCAGGACCTGAGCGACCTCGAGGTGCTGCGGCGCTCGGAGTCGCGCTACCGGCTGCTTTTCGAGCGCAGCGCGAAGGCGATCGTCATGGTCGACCCGGTGACGCGGCGCATCGTGCTGGTCAATCCGATGGCGAGCCGGCTGCTGGGCTGCTCGCGCGAAGAGCTGGTCGGTACGCCGCTCGAGCTGCTGCACGCCCCCCAGGAATGGGCGCGGATCGAGCCGCACTACGCGATCGGATTCGCCGAGCGCGGCCTGGGCAGCCAGGAGTGCCGGGTCCGGACGCGGGAGGGCATGGAGCGCATCACCACGGTGAGCGGCACGTCCGCCGATCTGGACGGCCGCGAGATGCTGATGCTCGAGTACACCGACGTCACCGAGCGCCGGCACGTCGAGGAGGCGCTGCGCACCGCGGAGGAGCGCCTGCACACCGTGGTCTCCAACGCCCCGCTCGTCATGTTCGCGATCGACGCGGACGGCACGTTCACGATGTCCGAGGGCCGCGGACTCGAGGCGCTGGGCCTCGAGCCCGGCGAGGTGGTGGGCCGTTCGGTGTACGAGGTCTACCGCGACGTCCCGGAGATCCATGACAACGTGCGGCGCGTGCTGGCGGGGGAGGAGTTCGCCTCGGTGCTCGAGGTCGGAAAGCTCGCCTTCGAGACGCGCTACACGCCGCTGCGTGACTCCGGGGGCCTGGTCACCGGCCTGATCGGGGTGGCGACCGACGTCACCGAGCGGCGCCGGCTCGAGGAACAGCTGCGCCAGTCGCAGAAGATGGAGGCGATCGGCCGGCTCGCGGGCGGCGTGGCGCACGACTTCAACAATCTGCTCGCCGCCATCATGGGTCACTCCGAGCTGATGCTGAGCCGCATCCACACCGGCCACCCGCTTCACGCCAACGCCGCGGAGGTCCAGAAGGCGGCGGTGCGCGGGGCGCTGCTCACCCGCCAGCTGCTGGCCTTCAGCCGCAAGGAGGTGCTGGCGCCGCGCGAGCTCGACCTCAACCTGGTGGTGGCCGAGATGGAGGGCATGCTGCGCCGCCTGATCGGCGAGGACATCGAGCTCGAAACGTCGCTCTACGACGCGCCGCTCCGGCTGCGTATCGACCGCGGGCAGCTCGAACAGGTGATCATGAACCTGGCGGTGAACGCCCGCGACGCCTTGCCGCGCGGCGGGCACCTCACCATCGAAGCGGGCGCGATCCAGCTCGACGCCGCGTTCGCGCAGCAGCATCCGCGGGTGCATCCCGGACCTCACGTCCTGCTCACGGTGAGCGACAACGGCTGCGGCATGGACGCGCAGACTCTTCAGCACGCGTTCGAGCCGTTCTACACCACCAAGGAGCAGGGCAAGGGCACCGGGCTCGGGCTCTCGACGGTGTACGCGGTCGTGGAGCAGGCCGGGGGACACATCGGGGTCTACAGCGAGCCCGGGATCGGCACCACGTTCAAGGTCTACCTGCCGCGCATCGAGGATGTGCCGGCGGCCTGCGAGCCGGAACGCCCTCGCTCCGACGGGCACGGCGGCACCGAGACCATCCTGCTGGTCGAAGACGAGGACGCGGTGCGCTCCATGGCGCGAGAGGTGCTCGGGAACGCCGGCTACACCGTGCTCGAGGCGCAGCACGGGCCGGAGGCGTTGGCGGTCGCCAGGGAGCAAGCGGGCGTCATCGACCTGCTGGTGACCGACGTGGTCATGCCACAGATGGGGGGGCGCGAGCTGGCGGAGTTGCTGTTGCGCGCGCGGCCCGGGCTCAGGGTGATCTACATGTCG
>CAZYQK010000059.1:0-19512 GCA_964650245.1 uncultured bacterium
CCAGGATATGGCGAAGGTACTCACGCGGCTCGAAGGACATCCGCCGCTTCAGCCAAGATGTGGGGGCCGATGAAGGGGGAGAGAGCCTCGATCGTGACCAGCTCGACGGGATGTCCCACGAGCCTCTCGAGGAGATCGGAAAGAGCCATGAAGCGATCGAAGCTCTTTTGGCCGGGGGCGAACTCGACGAGAAGGTCCACGTCGCTATCCGGGCGGGCCTCGCCGCGTGCCACGGAGCCGAAGAGCGCAAGGCGCCGGACGCCGAGCTGGCGAATCTCCGGTTCGGCAGCAAGCAGGCGCTGGACCGTCTGGTCTCGGGTCGGGGCTGACGTACTCATGCGGGTACTCTATCCGGCAGCGCGCTCCGAGCCAAGAGGCTTGATCTCGCGTTCGGCTGCCACCCCTATGGCACCGCAAACCACCTCACCTCATACGCCCGGTACTCCAACGCCTCGGCGAACCGCAACGCCGTGACGCGATCTTCGCCCGCGAGGTCAGCGATCGCGCGCGCGACGCGCCGCGCGCGGTGCACGGCGGTGCGGGTTCCGTAAATTCTTGCGCGGTGCACGGCGGTGCGGGTTCCGTAAATTCTTGCCGGGATGATTCCGGAAATTCCTGCCGGTTCCTGGCCGCGACTCCGGTCTGATCCGGCACGCTTGAGGTGGCGGGTACGATACGACGCGCCGCACCCCCCCCGCAGCCAAACGCAACAGCGTGACGGCGAGCGCCGAATCCGGCTCCCCTCACGCCTGTGTTTCTCCGCGGCTCGCGCCTCCCTCGGCTGGCCGCTCTGTGGTGGATGCGGTAGCGTGCCGGCGTGGATCGCGATGAGCTGCTGAGACTCCTGCGGGCCTTCGAAGCGGCAGGTCTCGAGTACGTCCTGATTGGCGCGACCGCCATGGGCTTTCACGGCGTCATCCGGGCGACCGAGGATGTCGATCTTTTCGTCCGGGCAACCCCCGAGAACCTCGCTCGGCTCAGGCAGGCGCTCCGCGCCGCCTATGCGGACGATTCGAGCATCGACGAGATCCGTGATGCTGATCTCCTCGGAGACTACCCGTCGGTGCGATACTACCCGCCGAGCGGCGATCTCTTCCTCGACGTGATGACTCGTCTTGGTGACGCCGCGAACTTCGACACGGTGGAGGCCGAGATCAAGGAAGTCGATGGCATTCACGTGCGTGTCGCGACTCCCCGCGCGCTCTACCGCCTCAAGAAGGACACCGTCCGGCCGATGGACCGCCGGGACGCGGCGGCGCTCGCCGCGCGGTTCGATCTGAAGGACGGTGACTGAGCATGCCGGTCGAGAGATTCCGCTCGGGAGAGGAAATGAATGCGGCGCCGATCCGGGCCGTGGTGGGGAACCCGTTCGACCGGTTCGTCCGTCATTGCAGCCGCTATCGGATCATCTTCCCGCGGCGCTATCCGCGGGGCGTCTTCAAGTTTCGGACCATAGAGGAGGCGCAGGCCGCTCGTGACCGCGTGGTCCGCGCGGGGAGCGGCCCCTCAGGGTGATCATTCAGTCACCCGGCGCCGTGGCCGTGCGCGACCTCTGCGCAGGAACACGAACGGGCGGCGTCTCCATGACGCCGCCCGTCGTGCTTCGGTGAGTCCGCCTGCGCAGCCTTGGACGCTCCCCGTCTCCAACCGCGCCGGGAACGGACTCACACGCCGTGACTCAATCGTCCCAGTCGCCCCAGTCGTCGTCGCCGCCGTCCCACGAGCGCCAGTCGCCGTCGTGCCAGCGGTAGGTGTCGACGCACGCGCCGCTGTCCACCTCGATCACGCGCACCACGCGCGGGTGGTGATGGCGGTAGAGGTGCGAGCGGTAGAGGCCGAGCGTGGCGAAGCTGTCGCCGCAGTAGGGGTCGTAGTAGCTGTAGGACGTATGGACCGCGACCGGACGCGATGCGTTCGCGATCGCGGTGCCGATCACGAGGCCGCCGATCAGTCCCGCGAACAGCGGCGCCGCGTCCGAGTGGCGCCGGACGTAGACCGGCCGCGGCGAGTAGACGACGTGACGCACGACCGGGGCCGGGCAATATCCGGGCACGTCCTTGTAGCGGCGCCAGCGGCCGTGGCCGGCCTGGGCCGCGGGGCTCACGGTGGCCACCGCCATGGCGGCGAGCACGAGGCCTGTGATCCAGCGTTTCGGGGTCCTGATCTTCATGGTTTCCTCCTGTCGCGAACGTGCCGCTCGACCTACCCCGAAGCAGGCCGCATGCCACGCGGGCTCGCACCATCAGCGCGAGGCGTTTCAAGCGGTTGAACGGATTCGGAGCCCGACGGGTCGGCCGCGGCGGGGCGGGCTGTGGCGCCCCTGCCACAGGCCGCGCGGCGGGGATGCCGCGGCCGGCGCGTCAGTCGCTGGTGACGGTGTGATTGGTCATGGCGCTCACGTTGACCCAGCGCACGTAGCCGTTGGGCTTGATGTGCGCGGGGCTGGGCGAGAACGTGAGCGTGTTCGCCGGGCCGATGCTCACCACCTGCGAGTCGGACCCCATCGCGTCCACCTGCACCGTGCCCACCATGCCGGACGACTGGTGCGGGGCGCAGTGGTAGCCAACGTTGGCCGCGGCCGTAAAGGTGCGCTGCGCCGACTGGCCGGCTTGGAACGGGCCGTGACTGAAGCTGGTTCCGCCCGTGCCGCCCGTGCCCCCGCCATAGGGAGACGTGGGCTTGGAGCTCTTGGAGCAGGCGGCGAGCGCGGCCAGGATGATCGCGACCGTGATCGATCGAGCGATGCGTGTGGGCCGCATGAGAGTCTCCAGGTGAAAGACCCGGTCTGCGGCCGGGGAGCGTGTCCTGTTGATGATCCCGCGCGCGGCCAGGGTCCGGCAGGCCTCGGGCGCGTGCTGGGCCCGGCGCGGCGGTGTTTACGGAGCCTGAACCGACGCGGTGCGGATTTCGGGCACGCAGTGGGGCGCGCCCCCTGGTCAGGGGCGGGCGCCGCGCTCGTGCGGCGCGTGCCCCCGCGTCCGCGCGGCGTGCTTGCGGCGCCGCAGCGCCTCGGCGGAGGCGAGGAACACGCCGAGCCCCAGGATCAGGAACGCGAGCGAACCCTGGAACAGCACGAACATCGCCACCTTGAGCCACGCGAAGCCGGGATGCCAGAAGCGTGTCATCCAGCCCGCGGCCTCGGACAACAGCGCCGAGCCGAACGCGAGCGCGATGAACGCCACCTTCGCCGCGAAGCGCAGCGGCGCGAAGATGAGCAGGTGGGTGAGGAGCAGCAGCACCAGCGCGAACATCGGCAGGTGCATGTGCGTCACTTCGAGCATGCTCTGGGCCGAGCGCGGGGGCAGGAACTCGGCCTCGTCGCCCCGGTAGTAGGCCGCGACGCTCGCGGGATCGAGGCTCATGTGCGCGAAGTAGAGCGCGCAGTTCGTGGCCCAGAAGCCCGCGAGCAGCAGCAGGGCCAGGCCCAGCGTGAGCCGCATGAGCGGCTGGTTTTCGAAACGGCCCGACTCGAGGTACTTCAGCGGCCCTCCGCCTTCGCGCCCTCGAGCGCGGGACGCACCACGATCTCGTAGAGCGCGAGCGACTGGCGCACGCTCTCGGTCACGGCGCGCGCGCTCAGCGTCGCGCCCGAGAGGTTGCGGATGTCGCGCTGCGGCCAGAGCCGTTCGTCGAGCCTGCGGCGCGTGAAGAGCCCGAGCCAGCGCGCGGGCGGACGATAATCGGGCGGCTCGTGAAACGCGAGCACGTCCACCCGCGCCACCGTGGTGTCGGGCGCCACCACCACCATGAACACCCCGGGCATGGTGCGTACCGTACGGGTGTCGAAGAACGCGGTGCCGGCGAGCGTGTCGCCGCGCCACGCGCAGTAGGCGGCGACCAGCTTCGACGGCAGCCGGACGCGAGCCCGCGACTGCACCGCTTTCACCTGCGCGTCGTCCAGCACGAACGCGCGGCGCGCGATCCGGGCGCCCGGGAACGCCTGCTCCAGCGCCTGCGGCTGCGTCATGTAGACCGCGGCGCGCGCGGGCGATGCCGTGAAAAGCGCCGCGAAGACGAGCGCCGGAGCCGCGATGGCGCGCGGGATCAGAACAGGTACCCGACGGCGAGATTCCACTGGCTGGTGCCGGTGTCCGCATCGTTCTCGCGCCGCTGGCGGTCGGCCTTCACGACCACGCTGGGATGCGGCTTGAAGGCGGCGCCCACCGTGAGCGTGGTGCGATGGTTCGCGGGGTCGTCGATCCCCGGCGCGCGCACGTTGCGCTGGGTGTCGCTCTCCTCGTAGCGCAGGCAGGGAAGAAACGCGAAGCGCGTGCCCGGATAGGCGAGCGGCATCACGTCGTACGCCGCCTCGACGTAGCCGCCGAAGAACTCCCGCCCGATGCGTTCCTTGCCCGCGAGGCCGAGCGCGTCGGAGAGCCGGCTCGCGTCGCGCAGCTGCCCGCCGGCGTACAGCGCGCGCGCCTCGATCCCGCGCCATTCCAGCCGAGCGTGCGCCTCGACCAGCGTGACGACCGGCTCGAGCCCGCCGCCCGCGGGCTGCTCCACCTGCCAGGCGTTGCCGGTGAAGATCGCGGCGCCGGCCAGCACGCCCGGCAGCCCCGAATAGTCGAGCCGTGCGGTGAACGCCGCCCGCGTCGCGAGGCTCTGCGCGCCGTGCTGGCGGCCGCCGCGGACGCCCGCGTCCGCGGCGAAGTGCCGCGCGTCGAGCCCCTCCATGAGATAAGCCCGGTAGCCCAGTCCGAACGGCAGCTCGCCGAAGATCCCGGCGCCGAGCGCGCTCCAGGTGCTGGGGATGATGCGGGTCTCGACTTCGGGGCGACGCGCGCCGATGAACACCGGCGGCTCGTGCATCTCGTTCACCAGCCCGAGCGGCACCAGCAGCTTGCCGGCGCGCAGGCCGATCTCGCGGCGCCGCGCCCAGTCGAGGTAGGCGAACTCGATGGTGGCTTCGCCCGAAAGCTCGGCCCCGCCCGCGCCGGTCGTGGTGTCCACCGCGACCTCGGCTTCGTCCAGCACGCCCCCGTGCTCGAATTCGAGCTCGGTGTTGAGCAGCAGCTCGTCGTTGAACTTGTAGCCGACGTAGAGCACCTGCCGCAGCAAGTCCACGCGGTCGAGCGCGCCCGAGGGCTTGCCGTCCTCGCGCGCGTCGTCGAAGTTTTCGTAGAGCGCTTCGCCGTAGCCGCCGATCGAGACCCCGGCCGGCGCTCCGTAGACCTTGGAGGCCGCGGGAGCGAAGCCGAAGCGCGAGACCGCGCGCGTGGTGTCGGCCGCGGCGCCCAGCCTGAGCTGCTCGATCTCGCGCGCGAGGATTTCCACCTTGCGCTCGAGCTCGGCGGTGCGCTCGTCGGCGGCGAGCGCGGGGGCAGCGAAGGCGGGGGCGGCGAAGGCGATCGTCACCAGCAGTATCGACGCACGTTTCATCGTGAAGTCCTCTGGGTCGAGGTGTCGTTCATCCACCGCACGGCCGCGCCCGGCAGAGCCGCGGCCGACGGAAGGTTCCATTTCCAGGCCGGGACGGCGTCGCCCGCGGGCTCGAGCCACAGCACGCCGAGCTCGGGATTGCGCGTGGCGAACTCGGCGGCGCGCTCGCGGCCCATCACCAGCAGCGCGGTCGAGAGCGCGTCGGCGCGCGTGGCGCTCGCTGCAACCACGGTGACCGATGCCGCGCGCTCGAGCGGGCGGCCTGTGCTCGGTTCCAGGATGTGGCCGTAGCGGCGGCCGCGCACCTCGACGCCGCGCTCCGACTGCCCCGAAGTCGAGACCGCCGAGTTCGCAATCTCGAGCGCGACCACCGGCCGCAACCGGTCGTTGGGATGGGCGACCGTGACCGTCCACGCCGGGCCGTCCGAGCGCGCCAGCACCTCGCCGCCGAAGTTAACGAGCGCGCGCCTGGCGCCGCGTTCGCCGAGCTGCGCCGCGGCGCGGTCGAGTGCGTAACCCTTGCCGATGCCGCCCAGGTCGAGGCCCATCCCCGGCGACGAGAATCGAACCGAGCGCGTCGCGGGATCGCGCGTCACGCCCCGCCAGCCCACCCGCGCCAGCGCGGAGTCGAGCTCGGTGGCGCGCGGGACGCGTCCGCGACCGCGCAGGTCCCAGGCGCGGTTCAGCGGTTCCACCGTGGGATCGAACGCACCATCGGTCTCGCGGGCGGCGGCGAGTGCCGAGTCGATCGCTGCGTCGAGGTCGGCCGAGCAGGCGAACGGCCGGGCCGCGGCGGCGGCGTTCAACCGCGACAATTCGCTGTCGCTCCGCCACGAACTCATCACGACCTCGAGCCGCGCGATCTCGTCGAAGGCGGCCGCGATCGCTGCGGCGGCCGCCGCGGTGTCGGCGGCATCCACCACCGCGGTGCACACCGTCCCCATCAGCACGCGCGCCCGCTCGGCACGGGCCGCGGGCGCGGGCGGGGCGGGAAGCGCCAAGGCCACCACCAGGAGCAACGTCACGCCGGCGCGCCGTCCGAGGCGATGAAGCAGGTGAGATCGCAAGTCGCGCACTCGGCGGCCGGCCGGCACTGGCGCCGGAACTCGGCGAAGCGCTTCTGGAAGAACGCGCGCAGCTCGGCGTCGTCGCGCAGGAGCTTCAAGAGATCGAGCACGCGGTCGGTGGTGGCGGCACTCACGTCGTGCTCGAGCCGGCAGGCCTCGCTCAGCGCTTCCGGCTCCGCGATGCCGAGCACGTCGCGCAGGAACGAGCGCATCACCGCGAACCGGTGGTGCACCTCGCGCGCGGCGCGCTCGCCCAAAGGCGTGAGCACGAGGAAGCGGTGGTCGTCGTGGGCCACCAGCCCGCGGGCCTCGAGCGGCTTGAGCCCGACCGAGAGCGTGGGCGGCGCGATGCCCAGCTCGCGCGCGACGTCGGTGAGGCGCGCGTAGCCGCGGCGACTCCGCACCTCCCAGATGGCGCGCAGGTAGTGCTCGTGACTGGCGGAGAGGTCGCGGACCGCGGTGTGCTTGCCGGAGAGCAGGGGGCCCCTCGTTCGAGTGAATTAGTCCGACCTAATGACAATTAGCTCGCGCTAATTACCCTTTCGGGCGCCCGGAGTCAAGCTGGCAGTCAACCACGCGGTGAATGGACTCACCGGCTCCCGGCCCTACCGTCGCCACCGCCGTGCCGGAGTGGCGGCCGGGGCGGGTCGGCATCGCTCAGCCCACGGTTTCGTCCGCGTAGAGCTCGAGGTGTCCGCAGCTGGAGCAGCGGAACGCACGGATGTCGTACTTGTTCTTCCCCCGCAGCTTCAATCCGCCCAGAAACGACTTCTCCGGCGCGCCCTCGATCCATCGGGCGCGCCCGACGCCGTGGTCGGTCTTGTCCTGGATTAAGCCCGGCTCGAGCGAAGCCCCACAGCTGGAACAGTTCGACGGAGCCATCTGCATTCTCGTCACTCCCTCCGGCATAGACCGGTGACTTTGCGTCCGGGAAGAGGCCGCTCCCCCGGTGGCTGGAATCGTCTAGTCCCGCGCGCGCCGCGCGGAGCGCGGGGCCGTCGAATCGCGCGGCTGCCGCCCCACGTCCAGCAGCGCGCGCCGCAGCAGAAACTCGATCTGTGCGTTCAGGCTCCGCAGATCGTCGGCCGCCCAGCGCTGCAGCGCGTCGAACGTCTGCGGCTCGAGCCGTAGCAGGAAAGGCTTGCGCTCCGCCACGACACCCTTCTTCTACTGGTACAGCGTGCCGGTGTTGATGACGGGCTGGGTGTGCTGATCGCTGCACAGCACCACCAGCATGTTGCTGACCATCGCGGCCTTGCGCTCGTCGTCCAGCACCACGATCCGTTTCTCCGACAGCTGCGCCAGCGCCATCTCGACCATGCCCACCGCGCCCTCCACGAGCTTCTGGCGCGCCGCGACGATCGCGCTCGCCTGCTGGCGCCGCAGCATCGCGCCCGCGATCTCGGGCGCGTAGGCGAGGTGGCTGATGCGCGCTTCGAGCACCTCGACGCCCGCCTGCGCCAGCCGCGCCTGGATTTCCTGCTTCATCTGCTCCGCGATCTCGGCCGCGTTCGCGCGCAGCGACATCTCGCCGTCGGCGTGGGCGTCGTAGGGAAACGACATCACGAGATTGCGGACCGCGGCTTCGGTCTGGACCTTGACGAAGTTCTCGTAGTTGTCGACGTGGAACATCGCCTCCGCCGTTTCCACCACCTTCCAGACGACGACCGCAGCGACCTCGATCGGGTTGCCGGTGTGGTCGTTCACCTTGAGCTTGGCGCTCTCGAAGTTGCGCACCCGCAGCGACACCATTCTCCGCACGCTGAACGGACTGACCCACCAGAAGCCCGGATCCTTGATGCTGCCGGCGTACCTGCCGAACAGCACCACGACCTGGGCCTGATTCGGGTTCACGATGGTGAGTCCGATCGCAGAGACCAGGCTCGCCGCCCACAGCAGGACGCTCGCCAGGATGCTGGGGAGCCCCGCCTGGGTGCGGACGGCGGCGATGAACCAGACGGTGCTCAGGATGAACAGCGCGATCAGCAGCAACAACATGAAGCCGCCCGACGCCCTCGAAGCTTCCTTCTCGCGAATCATCGTGCCCTCCTCCGGGTTGATGTCATTATGATATCACTCTGATGTCACACCGGCGAAGGGAGATTCAGCAGGAATTTGACGCGCGTGGAAGGTGCCGCCGGGCTTGGGGTTGGGGCGCAGGGGACGGGTGTGGCGCGGGCCCTGCGTTGCCGCGCCCGGCGCATGCCCGCCGCGGGGATCCGCCGGGGTAAAGGGTCTAGGGCGGACCGCTTCCGAGTGCTACCCTTGGGTCCGCATCAGGCACCCCCGCCAGCTTCGAGCCCTCGTTTTCAGGGAGGTTTAGCTCCATGCGCTCCTCACCGGGCGTTGTCGTCCGCGTTGCGGTCCTGGCCTGCATCGGGTCCTGGGTCGCGACGGCTCACGCCCAGGACGGCGCGTGGCGGCGGTTGAGCCCGGCGGGCACGCCTCCCTCGCCCCGCATGTGCGCCTCCATGATCTACGACTCCGGCAACAACCGGCTGATCGTATTCGGAGGCGAATCGGAGAATGCCCAGGGTGTCGACGTGCTGCTGAACGACGTCTGGGCGCTCTCGCTGGGCTGCAATCCGGAGTGGACCCTGCTCGCGCCCTCGGGAACGCCGCCGTCCGTGCGCGAAGGCCACAGCGCGGTGTACGTCCCCGGCACCCCGGGCCGGATGCTGGTGTTCGGGGGGAACGACAATTTCTGGGACGGTCGGGCCTGGATTCCGCGACGCTATCGAGATGTCTTCCAGCTGACCCTCGGTGCGACGCCAGCCTGGAGCACGCTCTCCACCGGCGGGGCGCTGTGCGAGCGCACCGGCCACACGGCGATCTGGGACCCGAACCTCGCGCGGATGGTGGTCTTCGGAGGCACGTCGAATCCCTACGGCATCTACCTCCCCGACTGCTGGGCCTTCTACCTCTCGAACAACAGCTGGGAGTACCTGTCCGGCCCCCCGAATTGCGACGATACCGGGCCCCCCACGCCCAATCCGGACCGGAGGGCGTATCACTCGCACGTCTACGACCCTACGAATAACAGGATGATCATTCTCGGCGGCGACTACGAGGGCGACTTCAACGTGAGCAACGCCTGGCTGGCGTCGGACGGCGGAACGTGGATCAAGATCGGGGACGCGCCGTGGGTGGTCAGCAACTTCACCGGGGTCTACGACCCGAACGGCGGACCGGGCAGCCAGCGCATGCTGGTCTTCGGCGGATGGGCCGGGGCGGCGGGCACTTTCACCAACGCCCTCCGGGCCCTTTCACTTCCGGGCGACAACGACTTCCAGTGGTTCACGCTCGCCCCGAGCGGCACGCCCCCGCCGCCCAGCATCAATCACCAGGCCGTGTTCGCCGCGGCCGAGAAGACGATGTACTTGTTCGGCGGCGAGGACGAGGCGGGCGAGCCGTTCAACGACGTCTGGGCGCTCGGATTCGACACCGCGGCACCCGCCGCGGTCACGGATCTCGACTATCAGAGCGGGGCCCCCGGCGCGGTGACGCTGCGCTGGAGCGCGCCCGCCGACGAGGGGGGCGCCGGCGCGGGGTGCAGCTACGAGATCCGCTACTCGACCTCACCGATCACCGACGACGCGAGCTTCGACGCGGCCACGCTCTGGGGATCGGCCCCCGCTCCGGCTCCGGCCGGAACGGACCAGAGCACGACCATTTCCCCGCTGTCGCCGAATGTTTTCTGGCATTTCGCGATGAAGACCACCGACGAGGCCACCAACAGGTCGGTGCTCTCGAACACGATCCGGATCAAGCCCCGCGCTTCCGCCCGGATCTACGAGGGCGATGGCTCGCCGCGCCCCATCGTGAAGGAAGTCGCCGGGCTCGCGCTGCGGATCGATCGGATCCTGCCCAACCCGAACGCGGGCGAGCTGCGGGTGCACTTCACGCTGCCCGGCCACGCGCGAGCGCGACTCGATGTCCTCGACCTCTCAGGACGCAGGGTTCGATCGCGTGACCTCGACTTCGGCGCTCCGGGCCAGCACGTCGTGCGGCTCGGGGACGGGGACCCGCTGCGCCCCGGTTACTACCTGGTGCGCCTCACGCAGGAAGAGCGCTCCGTGTCGCGTCCGACCCTGGTCGTTCAATAGCCGCTGCCACGGGCCCGAGGCGGCCCGCTCGGCGAAGCGCATCAAACACTCGCGGCCCGGGCACAGCGCCCGGGCCGCGAGCTTCTTCGCCGGCCGGTGCGTGACCGGCCCACCCCGACGTCAGGCCGTGGCCTGAGCCTTGGGCTGAAACTCCGGCGCGTTGTGCTCGAAGTCCCACATCATCGGCACGTCCTGCCCCATCTGCCGCAGGTAGATGTAGAGCTGGCCGCGGTGATGGAAGAACTCGTCGTTGATGACGCCGATCGCAACGAAGCCGGGGAAGTCCATCCCCCACGGCGTCTTGACCGTCGCCATCAGGTGCGCGTCGGTGATCTGCGCGACCGCCTTCTCAGCCGCGTTCCAGCCGTCGCGGCAATACCTGAGCAGGTCGTCCCGGGTCTTGATGCTCGCGCAGAGCGCAGGCTCGTCGATGGCCTGGATCTCTCCGCGCAGCGTGCCTTCGGCGACCCCGCGCACCACCATGCCGTACATGTGGACCACCAGCTCCTTCGGGGTCCTCATCTTCGTGATCGGATGGCTGTCGATCTTGTCGGCGGGGATCGTCGCGATCAGGCGCAGGGCGATGCCGTTCGCCTGCCGCAGATGCTCCCACAGGCCGGTGAAATCCTTCTTCGTCATGGTCGTGCCTCCTGGATGGAGTGTGAGCGGGGATGACCGAAGGCCTCGTCGGTCACCGAGGAGCCTTCGAAGTGAGGGCCGAATACTGGTCCGATACCGAAATGGATTCAACCCGAAAGGAGCGGGCGGCGTTCAGATCCTGTGAGATGTAAGCCCGGCCCCCGGCGACCGGGTCCGCGCCGCGTCCGCGGCTTCCGCATTTCCTGCGTAGTTCCGCAGGGTCGCGACCCGCGCGCGACCCGCCACCAGCGCTCTGGGAATCACGGCAATCCCGCCTGCCGCAGCGAGTTTGGCCGCCGCGCGCCAGCCGCTTTCGCGACCGGCACGGGGGTTGATATGAAGCTCCCGCGAGATCGGCACCACGCCAATCGCAACCCACGAGTGATTCGAGACTGGCAGTTCCAAGAGGAGGTCGCGGTCATGAGGAAGAACGGACTGGTTCGGAGGGCGGCCGTGACGGCGATGGCCGCGGCGGTTCTGGTGATGGCGGCGGGCACCGCTTCGGCGGCGGTTCGCAAGATGTCGCTCGGCGACAAGACTCTCCCCGACACCCGGGCGCGCCAGGTCAGCAGCGTGAGCAAGACCAACACCAGCCTGCGGGCCTCGCTCGGCTCGGTGCTCGGCAAGATCCGGCTGTGGGACGAGGACTTCGGGCAGCAGTTGCCCGTGATCCGCTGGCCGGGCGGCAGCGAGTGAGGCTCCCCGATGCGGCAGATTCCGCCGAGACCGAACGAAGCAAGGTGTGAAGGGGCGGGGCGACCCGCCCCTTCAAGCTAGCGTGCGCGAGCCGGGGACCCGCGCCGGCCGCCACGGGCCGACCCCCGTCGTGCCGCCGCCGGCGCCTTCCGTCCGTCGCTCTGGTCACCACGCGTCGCAGCGTCCAGCAGCGCGCGCGGCGCCTCCACTTCCATCGCGAGCAGCGCGTGCGAGAGCGTCTTGCCCTGGGCGTCGAGCCGCAACGACACGGTGCCGCCGCCCCCGAGCGATTCGTGAAGCAGGAAGTTGAGCGCCCAGAGATTCGGAACCTCGTGACGCTCGACCCGGGCCAGACAGATCCCTTTGAAGCGGCGCTTGACCAGGTTCGAGGTGAGCGTGCGCTTGAGCCACGGGTAGATCTCGGGCGCGCGCGCCACCACGCCGATGTTGCAGGTGTCGCCCTTGTCGCCGCTGCGGGCGTGGGCGAGGGCCGAGAGCGGCACGCGCACTTTCTTCGCGCCCCCCTTCGCCTTCGGCCAGTTCTCGCGCGGGAGCGTCGCCGGCTTCTGCGCCGGCACCAGCGGCGTCGGCCAATCCAGCGTGCGCTCGCCGTCGCGCGTGACCAGCCGCGGCCTCACTTTCTCGCGTGGCACCAGCGCCGGCCAGTAGGCGACCACCTCCTGCGCCTGCGGCCTGCCACCCGTGACCGCGACCGCGGGCGGGCCGGAGAGGATCACGGCCGGCACCATCTTCGCGAACGCCTCGATCTTCGCCTTGTCCGTGTCGCGCACCGAGAGCCGCAGCAGCACCTCGGGCGGATCCGACTCGGGCGCCAGCGGTCCCCAGCATGACGAGTGGCCGACCAGCTCGGTCAATGTCGCGGCGAACTCGAGACCGAGCCGCTTCCAGAACAGCGCGGCGAACGCACGCGCCTTCTCGGCCGCGTCCGGCGCGGAGATGATGAGCTGGCCGCTCGACTTCCAGCCGTCGAAGTAGGACGCGCTCACCTTGAGGCTCGCGGGTGCGGGCCGGCCCCGGATGCCCCACACCCGCACGCGGTCCCTTCCAATCTGCTCGAGCCGGATGGTCCCGAAGTCAGCGACCACGTCGGGTGTGACGTAGCTGCGCGGGTCTCCCATCTCGTAGACCAGTTGCTCCTTCACCGTGCGCAACGTCACGCTGCCGCCGGTACCGGCGTGCTTGGTGACGACGAACGAGCCGTCGGGGAACACCTCGAGCACCGGGTAGCCGATCGCTTCTAAGCGCGGGATGCGCCGCCAGTCGGAGAAGTTGCCGCCCGTGCTCTGCGCGCCGCACTCGACGATGTGGCCCGCGACAATACCCGCGGCGAGCCGGTCCCAGTCGTCGGGCGCCCACGCGAAGGCGTGGATCATCGGCGCCAGCGTGATGCCGGTGTCGGTGCAGCGTCCCGTGACCACGATCTGCGCGCCCGTCCTCAGCGCCTCGACCACCGGCCATGCGCCGTAGTAGGCGTTGGCCGACGAGACGCGGTCGCGCACCGCGACGAACGGCGCACCGTCCTCCATGTTGTCGAGCGTCACGCCGTTCGCGTTCAGCTCGCCGAGACGCGGCAGCAGGTCGTCGCCCACCACCGCCGCGACCTCGAGCGCGCGGCCGTGGAGCTGCGCCATCTCGAGGATCGCGCCGCGGCAGCCGAGCGGGTTCACGCCGCCCGCGTTCGAGATCACGCGGATGTCGCGCTCGACCAGCAGCGGCAGCGTCTCCTCGATCTGGGCGATGAAGTCGCGCGCGTAGCCAGCTCGCGGGTCGCGCGCGCGCTGCTTCTGCATGATGGACATCGTGATCTCGGCGAGGAAGTCGAGCGTCACGTAGTCCACCGGCCCGAGCTCGACCTGGCGCCGAAACTGCGCGAGATCGTCGCCCCAGTAACCGCCGGCGTTCGCGATGCGGATGAGATCGGGCATGGGGAAAGCGGCGGGCCGCGCGACGCGGCCGCACGCGGCGGCAGGGTAGCACAGGGAGCGGTGGGGCCATCGGTGACGCGTGATATACTGCGATCCGCGTCAGCCCCCGCGGGACCCGCCCCCGCGGAGCGCTCCGTGCCAGAGGTCAGTCGTTTCTTCGGGATCGCCATCAGCATGTACTTCGAGGATCATCAGCCGCCACATTTCCACGCTCGCTACGGCGGAAGCCATGGGGTGTTCGAGATCGCGTCGCTGAGCCTCCTTCGTGGATCGCTGCCCGGCCGGCCGCGCGGGCTGGTCGTCGAGTGGGCGAGCGCACATCGTGATGAACTGCTCGCGAACTGGGCATGCGCCAGGGCCAAAGCGCCTCTCTTGCCCATCTCGCCGCTGGAGTGACAGATGTTGCACGACATCGTGGAAGTTCATCCGCTCGACGGTTACCGGCTGCATCTCCGCTTCGACGATGGCGCCGAGGGTGATGTGGACGTCTCGGCTCGCGTGCGATTCGACGGAGTGTTCACACCGCTCCGCGATCCCGCCTATTTCCGTCGTGTCCGGGTAGATGCCGGGCTCGGAACGATCGTGTGGCCGAACGGCGCCGATCTCGACCCGCTGGTGCTCTATTCGCTGGTGACGGGAGAGCCGCTGCCGGGGCCGGTGGAGCCCGGCGGTCACAACGCCTGACGCGGCGTCCGCGGGCGCTCTGCCTGCGGTTGCCGCCCCCGGTACCCCGTGCTAGCGTGCCTCTCGCGCAACGCATCCGACATCGTTCATGAGCCCTGCGCGGCCCGCCCGTGAGCCCGCGAAACCCACCGAGGTACCCATGTCCTCCGCTCGCACGCTGACTCTCGCCGACGTCGCGCTGCCGCGCGCCGGCGTCCTTCACAACGTGGCGCTGATCGCGGGCGCGAGCCTCGTCACCGCGCTCGCGGCGCAACTCGCGCTCCCGGTGCCCTGGTCGCCGGTGCCGATCACCGGCCAGACGTTCGCCGTGCTCTTGAGCGGCGCGGTGCTGGGCGCGCGGCGGGCGTTCCTCGCCCAGGCGCTCTATCTCGCTGAAGGCGCGCTCGGGCTGCCGGTGTTCGCGGCGGGTGCCGCGGGCGCCGCGAAGCTGATCGGCCCCACTGGCGGCTACCTGCTCGCGTTTCCGTTCGCGGCCGCGCTGACGGGCGCGCTCGCCGAGCGCGGCTGGGACCGGCGCTTCGCGACCATGCTCGCCGCCATGCTGCTCGGCAGCGCGGTGATCTTCGCGGCGGGGCTGGCCCAGCTCTCGCGCTTCGTGCCGCGCGACGGGCTGCTCGTCGCGGGGCTGCTGCCGTTCATCCCGGGCGATCTCATCAAATCCTCACTCGCCGCGCTCGCGTTCCCGGCGGCGTGGCGCTTCACGCATCGCAGGAGCGGGATCGACGCGTGACGGTGCGCACGGTTGCAGTTCTCGGCGCCGGCATCATGGGGCGCGGGATCGCCTACGTCTCCGCGCTGGGGGGATTCCGCACCGTACTTCAGGATTCGAGCGGCGAGGCGCTCGACAAGGCGATGGCCGACATCTCGGCGCTGCTCGAGAAGGGCGTGGCGATCGGCAAGGTCGAGGGCGCGGCCGCGGCCGGCGCGCACAAGCGGCTCTCCGCGGCGCGCGCGCTCGAGGACGCCGCCGCGAGCGCCGACCTCGTGATCGAGGCGGTGCCGGAGGCGATCGCGCTCAAGGTCGAGATCTTCGCGAAGCTCGATCGGGCGGCACCCGGCCACGCGGTCCTCGCCTCCAACACCTCTTCACTCTCCATCACCGAGATGGCCGCCGCCACCGGCCGCGCGCCGCAGGTGGTGGGCATGCACTTCTTCAACCCGGTCCACCGCATGAAGCTGCTCGAGGTGGTGCGCGCGCTCGAGACCAGTGCGGCCACCATCGCGACCGCATGCGAGGTGGGTGCCGCGATGGGGAAGGAGTGCGTCACGGTCCGCGAGTCGCCCGGATTCGTGACCAGTCGCATCAACGCCATGATCGGAAACGAAGCGTTCTACATGCTGGAGGAGGGCGTGGCGAGCGCGCGCGACATCGACAAGGCCCTGAAGCTGGGCCTGAACCATCCGATGGGTCCGTTCGAGCTGGTGGACCTGGTCGGACTCGACACGCGGCTCGCGATCCTCAAGTTCCTGCACCGCACGCTGGGCGAGAAGTTCCGGCCGTGCCCTCTGATGGAGCAGTACGTCGCCGCCGGCCGCCTCGGGCGCAAGGCGGGGCGCGGCGTCTACGAATACGAGACGTCATGAGCCCGGCCAGGAAGAAGAAGTCGAAGCGCGGCGCCGAGGCGAAGCGCACGGCGCGGCGCGTGGCGAAGCGGGCGGGAAAGAAGCGCGCTCGCGGGAAGGGCGCCCCGAAGCGCGCTGCGAAGCGCACCGCGAAGCGCACGAGCCGCGCGACGAGGCGCGCCGCGAAGAAGCGCCCCGCCGCGCTCCACATCGTGCCGCGTCCCGCGCCGCGCCGCCGGCCGCGGGCCGCGCACGCTCCCGCATTTCCTCAGCGTGCCGGGGCTCCGGCCAAGCAGATCGTGCTGTTCGAGCTGGTGCGGGCCCGGGCCGCGGTTCACGCGGCCGTCGGCGGCCTCACGCCGGGCAAGGCCGAGCAGCCGCTCGGGCCCGGCAAATGGAACGCGCGCGAGACCGTGCTCCACCTCGTCACGCGCGATCAGGCGCGCCTGCGCGAGATGGAAGCCGCGCTTCAGGGCGTGCGCGCCTCGTGGGAGGGCTTCGATGACCCGCGGATGGCGCGAGAGAACGAGGAGCTGATGGCGCCGCTGCGTGCCCTCACGTGGGACGATGCGCTCCGGCTCCTGCACCTCACCCGGCAGGAGATGCTCGAAGCCGTGGAGAGCGTCCCGGAGGAGCCAGCAGAGGTCTGGAGCGAGGAGCACGCGTTCGGCTGGATGTTCCAGCGGCTGCCCGATCACGACCGGCATCACGCCGACATCATCAAGCTCTGGCGCGCAGAGACGGGCGCCTGAACATCGGGAGGTTCGAGTCATGACCGAGACGCTCGCGCCGGTGAAGCCGGGCAAGCTCATCATCAACGGCGAGCGGGTGGACGCCGCCTCCGGCGAGGTCTTCACCACGATGAACCCCGCGACCGAGGAGCCGATCTGCGCGGTCGCGAAGGCCGGCGTGGAAGACGTGGACCGCGCGGTCCGGGCCGCGCGCGCCGCGTTCGACGGCGGCCCGTGGCCGAAGATGAAGCCGGCCGAGCGGCAGCGCATCCTGTTCCGGCTCGGCGATCTGATTCTGGAGCACGCCGACGAGCTGGGCCGGCTCGAGACGCTCGACAACGGCAAGCCCATCTTCGAGTCGCGTCAGATCGACGTGCCGATGGTGGCGAACTGCTTCCACTACTTCGCCGGCTGGGCGACCAAGCTCGCGGGCGAGACGCTGCCGGTGAGCCCCGCGTTCTTCACCTACACGCTGCGCGAGCCGCTCGGCGTGGTGGGCGCCATCATCCCGTGGAACTTCCCAATGATCATGGTGGGCTGGAAGGTCGCCCCCGCGCTCGCCGCCGGGAACACGGTGGTGCTGAAGCCGGCCGAGCTGACGCCGCTCACCGCGATCCGGATCGGCGAGCTGGGGCTCGAGGCGGGGCTCCCGCCCGGCGTTTTCAACGTGCTGCCCGGCCCGGGCGCGATCGCGGGCGAGGCCCTGGTCAAGCATCCGCTGGTGGACAAGATCAGCTTCACCGGCTCGACCGAGGTCGGCAAGCACCTGATGCGCAGCGCCGCCGACACGATGAAAAAGCTCACGCTCGAGCTGGGCGGCAAGTCGCCCAACATCGTGTTCGCCGACGCCGACCTGGAGGCCGCGGTGCGCGGCGCTTCGACCGGGATCTTCTACGGCAAGGGCGAGGTGTGCGCCGCGGGCTCGCGGCTGCTGGTCGAGAAGAGCATCCACGACGAATTCGTGGCGAAGCTCGCCGAGCGCGCGAAGAAGCTCGCGCCCGCAGACCCGATGGACCCCAAGACCCGGCTCGGCGCGCTGGTGAGCAAAGGCCAGATGGAAAAGGTGCTGGGCTACGTCGCGACCGGCGTCGCGGAAGGTGCCAGGCTGGTCGCGGGCGGCGAGCGCCAGCCGGTCAACGGCCGCGGGTATTTCGTGCAGGCCACGGTGCTGGACGGCGTGGAGAACAGCATGAAGGTCGCGCAGGAGGAGATCTTCGGCCCGGTGCTGTCCGTGATCGCGTTCGACGACGCCGACGACGCCGTGAAGAAGGGCAATGACATCCTCTACGGCCTCGCCGCCGGCATCTGGACCCGCGACGTCAAGAAGGCGCACGCCGTCGCGAAGCGGCTCCAGGCCGGCACGGTGTGGGTCAACGCGTACAACTTCTACGACGCCGGCATGCCCTTCGGCGGCTACAAGGCCTCGGGCTTCGGGCGCGATCTCGGCCCCGAGTGCCTGCGCGACTACACGCAGGTCAAGAGCGTATGGGTGAGCATCGAGTAGCTCCGGCGACGGACGACGCATCGAGTGAGGAGACGACGATGAGCCGGCTCATGTACGCAGTCGTATTCACGAAGAACTTCGACGCCATGCGCGAGTTCTACGAGAAGGGCGTGGGACTCAGGGTGCGCCACGCCGAGCCCGCCTGGGTCGAGTTCGACACCGCGGGCGCCGCGCTCGCGCTTCACGACATGCCCGACGAGACCAGGCAGGGGATGCTCCCGCGCTTCGAGACGGCCGACCTCGAATCCTCGATGCGCGAGCTGAAAGCGCGGGGCGTCAAGTTCGACCGCGAGCCGATCGCCTTCTCGAAAGGGCGGCTCGCCGACATCTGGGATCCGGAGGACAACCTGATCCAGGTGTTCGAGCCCGCGGTGCCCGCGCCCTCCGGCGCCGGGCCCCGGATGGGCACCGTGATCGTCAACGTCCGCGACTTCATCCGCGCGCTCTCGTTCTACCGCGACCGCATGGGGCTGCACGTCGTGCGGGAGGCGCCGCACTGGGTGGAGTTCGACACCGGCATCACGCGCCTCGCCCTGCACGGCCGGCCGGCGGGCGCCGATCATCCGAGGCACGCGGAGGAGTCGGTCACCTTCGCGCTCGAGGGCGACGACCTGACGAGCTGGGCCGACGCGATGCGAGGCCGCGGCATCGCCTTCGTGACCGCGCCCGTGCTCGAGGAGTTCGGGGTCTACGCCGAGGTCGCCGACCCCGACGGACGCATCATCGTGCTGCGCGAAACGCCGGTGCCGGCCACGCTCGAGGAGGAGCTGGCCGAGCCATACGAGGACGACGGTCCGCAGCGAATCGCGATCCGCAAGCCGGTCAAGAAGGGCTCGGCCGCAGTGAGCGTGCTGAAGCTCAAGCCCAACTTCAAGACGCACGAGGCGCCCAAGCGCCGCCGCCCGTCGGCGACCACGCGGCGCGTGGCGTCGGTGCGCGGCGCCGGGCCCGACCACGCGCGCCTGCGGCCGAAGAAGACCGGGGACGAGAAGAAGGCGCGGGTCAAGCCCGCCATCGGGCGACTGCGGAAGGCCGAGCGCAAGGCCTTCGCGAGCCAGAAGCGCGCGGCCGCGAACGCGAGCAAGCGCCGCCCGGTGAAGCGCGCGGCGGCGAAGGTCACGCGGCGCGGGCGGTGAGCGTGGCGCGCGTGCTGCTCGCCGGCGGCGTGCGCACGCCGATCGGCAACTTCGGCGG
>CAZYQK010000060.1:0-18339 GCA_964650245.1 uncultured bacterium
CACAGCGCAGAAGCCGGCACCCGCGGCCCCGCCCGCGAAGCGCGCTCCCGTCGCCGCGAAGCCGAAGCCGGCCGCCAGCATCACGCGCACGTGGACGCTCATCGCCGCGGCGGCCGGCGTGCTCGCCGTGATTGCCGTGATCACGGTCGTGATGATGGTCGCGGGCGGCGGAAAGAAGCGCGGCGCCCCGGCCGGCGAACGGGCAGACCGAACGCCGGCGTCCGCTCCATCGCCGGCGGTCGCGCCCGCGGTGGTTCCGGAATCGGCGGCGGTGGTCGCGCCCATCGGGGTCACGCTCCGGGTGGCGACCGAGCCTCCGGCGGCGAGCGTCACGCTCGACGGCGGCCCCGCGCAGCCCTCGCCCGCCACCTTCGCCGGGACCGGTGAGGGCGGCCACCGGGTGCGCGCCACGCTTCAAGGCTACTTCATCGCCGAGCGCACCATCCGGCTGGGCGCCGCGGGCGACACCACGTTCAAGCTCAGGCTCAGGCGCGACAGCACGCAGTCACTGGTCCCCGGCGCCCCGCAGCCGGCGCGCGAGATCCGGGTCGAGACCGACCCTCCCGGCGCGGCAGTCGGTCTCGACGATCGTCCACTTCAGACTTCACCCGCGCGCTTCCGGGGCGTGAGCATGGGCCATCACGCGGTGCGCGCGAGCAAGGGCGGCTTCGCGCCGCGCGAAGTCTCGTTCGCGTTCTCCGCGCGGAACGATTCCACGGTGAGAATCACGCTCGCCGGCAGCGCTCCTGCCGGCGCCGAGGGCGGCTTCCTCGCGCTCAAGGCGGTGCCGAGCGGGGACTTCTACGTGGACGGGGTGCTCAAGGCGTCCCACCGCGACACCGCGTTCATCGCCGTCGCGCCCGGCGTGCACAAGATCCAGATCAAGAACGCGAAGTTCCGCCCGTTCCAGAACGAAGTGCGGGTCGAGCCCGGAAAGATCAAGGCGCTGTGGGCGGTGTTCGCCGATAACGTCGGGTACCTCAAGGTGACGACCACCGATGGCGCGCCGGGTGTCGTGATCCTGGGCGGCGACCGGCGCCTCGACGCGCCCGCGCCAGCGGTCTACGCGCTCAAGCCCGGCACCTACTACATCCGTCTCGCGCGCGAGGGCCACACCACGCTCGAGAACGTGGTGCAGAAGAAGGTGGCGGCGCGTGAGACCACGACCGTGAACTTCACCTGGAGGAAGCTCTGAGCGGGTCGCCGCGGAGAAGCCCCGCGTGTCGCGCCGCGCCTCTTGACGCCGCCCGCCTCCGCCACATAGTGTGCCGGGCCATGCGCCTCGATACCGTGCGGTTCTGGGCCGCGCGCGCCGCGTCGGCGTGCGCCGCCGCGCTCCTGCTTGCCGCACTCGCCTCGTGCGCCAAGGTTCCGATCGTGGGGGGCAAGCCGCAGATCTCGCTCAAGCTCTCCTCGAGCGCCGACGCCAACTCGTGCGGGAGGGGCACCGGGAACTCGCTCTACTTCCGCGTCCTCCAGGTCAGCGACGCCACCGCCATCTCGAGCCTGTCGCTGGCGCAGTTGTGGGACAAGGAGGACAAGGTGCTGGGGCCGGCGCTGCTGGCGAAGAGCGAGGACGTGATCGACGCGGCGTCGCGCCGCGAGATCAAGATCGAGCGCAACACCGCGGCCAAGACCATCGTGGTGGTTGGGAACTTCTGCAAGACCGACGGCACGTGCTGGCGCGTGATCCGCCCGGTGTCGGCCGGCACGAACCTCACGCTGGCCGTGGATGCGAGTTGCCTGAAAGAGGCCAAGCGCTGAGCTTCGGAGGAAGCCCCCGTTGAGCAAGCATCTCCCGGTGGTGTGGAGCGAGGGCATGCTGCTCTCGCCGCAGCACCTCCAGCAGTGGGATCGCTACGTCCATCACATGGTGAGCGAGCGGTTCCGCTCGTCCCAGCCGTTCGAATGGGGCCTCACCGGACTCGAGCTGGATCGCGAGGCGCTGCGCAACGGCCGCCTCGCGCTGGTCGAGGCCCGGGGTGTTTTTCCGGACGGCACTGCGTTCGCGGTTCCCGCGGAGGACGCGGCCCCCGCGCCGCGCGCGATCGAGGGACACTTCACCGCCCGTCAGGAATCGGTGCCGGTCTACCTCGGGCTGCCGGCCGCCCGCCCGGGCCGGCCCGAGCTGGGCGCCATGAGCGAGCCGGGCGCCCCGATGCCGCGCTACGCCCCGGAGGCGCTCGAGCTGGCCGACAGCAACACCGGCGCCGACGAGCGGCCCATCACGGCCGCGCGGCGCAACCTGGTGCTGCTGTTTCCGGACGAGGCGCTCGCCGACCACGACGTCGTGCCGATCGCCGAGATCGTGCGCACCTCGGACGGGAGCTACGCCGTGCGCGAGGCGTACGTGCCGCCCTGTCTCTCGATCGGCGCCTCCGAGACCCTGATGCGCCAGCTGCGCACCGAGCTCGAGATGCTCATCACCAAGAGCAACACGCTGGGCGACATGCGCCGGCAGCGCGGGGGCGTCGCCGACTTCAGCAGCTCGGACAGCCTGAACTTCTGGATGCTGCAGACCGTCAATTCCGCGATCCCGGTGCTCTCGCACTTCATCGCGCACCGGCGCGCGCACCCGGAGCAGGTCTACGTGGCGCTCGCCGCGGTCACCGGGACGCTGTGCACGTTCTCGCCCGACCTGAACCCCAAGGACCTGCCGGGCTATGACCACCGCGCGCTGGCCGGGACGTTTGCCGGGATCCACGGCACGCTCTCGCGGCTGCTCGAGCTGCAGGCGACGAGCAAGGCGGTGCGCATCGAGCTCGAGAAGAAGGACGGCTCGCTCTACGTCGGCCGCATCCAGGACCCGCGCCTGCTCGAAGCCGGGGCCGGCCTGTTCCTGGGCGTGCACGCCGAGGTCGAGGAGCAGCGGCTGGTGACCGAGCTGCCGGCGAAGGTGAAGATCGCCTCGCTCGACAAGATCGATTTCCTCATCGCGAACGCCCTGCGCGGCGTTCCGGTCAACTTCGTGCGGGTGCCGCCGGCGGCGCTCCCGATCAAGGCGAGCTTCCTCTACTTCCAGCTCGACGCGAACAGCGACGCCTGGGAGACCATCAAGGGCGCCAAGAACGTGGCCATCTTCGCCCCGCCGGATTATCCCGGCATCGCCCTCGAGCTGCTCGGACTGCGCGAATAGTCCATGGTCGCCCGGCCCAAGGAGAGTTCCCGGGACAAGCGCGCGAATAGGGCGGGCGGCGCGCGCCCGCCCCGCCGCGGGATCCTCGAGACCATCGTCGCCGGGGGTGGTTCGCGCGGCAGCGGCGCGCCGCCGCCGCGCGCGCGGCTGGTGGACCTCGCCGCAGAGTGGCTCGGCACCGTCGTCGCCCTGAAACGCGTCACGCTCCTGCCGGACGCCGCAGCACTCCGCGCCCGGGCCCTCGAGCTCAAGGCCAAGCTCGAAAGCGGGGCGCGCGACGGGGGCTTCAGCGCCGCCGACGTCGAAGCCGCGGTCTTCGCGCTGGTCGCCTTCCTTGACGAGACCGTGCTCAACTCCGCGGGCCCCGCGCGCGACGTGTGGGTCTCGAAGCCGCTCCAGCTCGAGCTGTTCGGGCAGAATGTGGCGGGGGAGGAGTTCTTCGACCGGCTCGACCGGATGCGCCGCGAGCGCGACACCCGGATCGAGGCGCTCGAGGTCTACTACTGCTGCCTGGCGTTCGGGTTCGGCGGCAAGCTCCGCCTCGCGGGGCCGGAGCGGCTGCAGGCGCTGCTCGCCGAGGTGGAGCGCGACATCGCCTCGGTGCGCGGCACCGGGAAACGCCCGCTCGCCCCCCACGCCCTGCGCCAGGACGAGGGCGTCGACAGCGTCGCGGCCGGGTTCCCGATCTGGGTCACGCTCGCCGCGTTCGTGGTCGCGGTGACGCTGGTCTGGCTGCTGGTGCTGCTGGTCTCGAACGTGGCGGCCGGGCGCGCGGCCGGCGCGATCCGCGGGCTGCTCACCCACTGATGCCATGAGCCTCTACTACCAGATCGTCCGGCGGCCGGTGATCATCGCCGGCAGCATCTTCGGCGGGTTCGCCGCCACCACCGTCATCGTCTTCAAGCTGCTGGGCTGGTCCATCCTGCTCGCGGTGCTGCTCATCGTCACCATCGCGCTGGTCGCGGTGATCGTGATCCTGGTGCGCCAGCTCCAGGCCGCGCGCCGCGCGGAGGAGATCGAGAAGACCATCTCGAGCCAGGCCGACCGCGACATCGAGCGCTCGTCGCCCGGGCAGCAGGCCGAGATGCAGACCATGAAGGCCGAGCTGCTCGCGGCGATCGAGGCGCTCAAGAAGTCGAAGATGGGCCGGCGCGGACAGGGGGCGCTGTCGGTGCTGCCCTGGTACATGGTGGTGGGGCCGCGCGACGCGGGGAAGAGCACGCTCATCCGCCGCTCTGGACTCCATTTCGCGCTCAAGGACGGCAGCGAGAACCCGCGCAGCGTGCGCGGCGTGGGCGGCACGCGCAGCCTCGAATGGTGGCTGACCGAGGAGGCCGTGGTGCTCGACCTCGCGGGGCGCACGGTGGGGGCCTCGGCCCAGTTCGAGGACAACGACGACTGGTTCTCGTTCCTCGACGTGCTGCGCAAGCAGCGCAAGGAAAAGCCGCTGAACGGCGTGCTGGTCGCGGTCGCCTGCGACCAGGTCGAGGGCGAGAGCGCCAAGGTGGACAAGCTCGCGCTGGCGGTGCGGGAACGCGTCCACGAGCTGATCGAGCGGCTGGGCGTGGTGTTCCCGGTCTACGTCGTGTTCACCAAGATCGACCGGCTGGCGGGCTTCGCCGAGTTCTTCGGCGACTTCGACGCCGGCGCCCGCCCGCAGCCGTGGGGCGCCACGGTCGCGCCCGAGCGCGCGCGTGACGAGGATCCGGCCGGCATCTTCGACGCCGAGTTCGAGCACATGCGCGCGGCGCTCTCCGACCGCCGCATCGCGCGCCTCGCCGACGTGCCAGACCCGGTGCAGCGCGCGCGCGCCTTCGCCTTCCCGATCCAGCTCGAGCGCGTGCGTCCCGGCATGCGGCGCTTCGTCAAGCTGCTGTTCCAGCCCGATCCCGCGCAGGAGACCGCGCTGTTCCGCGGCTTCTACCTGACCAGCGCGGTGCAGGAAGGCGAGGCCGTGGACCGCGTGCTGCAGCCCGCCGCCGAGGCGCTCGGCGTCGTGGCACCCGAGAGCCCGGCGCCACCGCCGCCGGAGGGTGCCTACTTCGTGCAGGATCTGCTGGGGCGCGTCGTGTTCGGCGACGCCGGCCTGGCCGCGGTCTCGACCCGCGAGCAGGCCGCCCGCCGCCGCGCGCGCATCGCGATGTTCGCCATGCTCGGGATCGGGCTGCTCGCGATCGCCATCACCCTGATCACGCTCGCCATCGTCAACGGCGGCCTGGTGCGCGACACCCGCCGCGCCGCGCAGGACGCCGCGCAGAACATCACCGCCCAGTCCGATCTCATGTCGAGCCTCACCACGCTCGAAGCGCTGCGCGCGCGCACCGGCAAGGTGGACGGCCTCGTGCGCAGCAAGCCCTTCTGGCGGGTGATGGGCGGCTACGCGGGCGACCGGCTGCGCGACCCGGCGCTGCAGCTCTACAGCGAGAAGCTGCTCGAGTCGCTGGTCGCACCGGGTGTCGGCCGCATGGAGGCCGAGCTCACCCGGCTCACCGACGCCAATCAGGGCACGTTCTACGACTACTACCTGTTGTTCCGGGCCTGGCGACTGCTCTCGGAGCCCTCGCAGATCAAACCCGACGACGCGCCGGTCCTGACCCGCGAGATGGCGCGGCTGCAGGCGTCGCGGCTGGAGATGGCCTCGCCCGAGGACCGGGCGCGCTTCCCGGGCCTGGTCGAGTCGCAGATGAAGTTCATCGCCACGCATCCCGACTTCCTGGTGAAGCTGGCGCCGGCCTACTACCGGCTCACCAACGCCGACCTGGTGCGGCGCGCCGCGGAGCGCGTGCGCAACACCTGGGACTCGTCACAGTTCTACCGCCACATGCTGGACGAGGCCGCGCCCGCGACGAAGGAGGCCACGCTCGGGACGCTGATCGGCTCGCCGGGGTTCCTGGCGGGCGAGGGCAAGGTGGCGGGGCCGTTCACGGCCGACGGCTGGGAGAAGCAGATCAAGCCGCGGATCGAAGCCTGGCAGCTCCTCATGCAGCGCGACTGGGTGATCACCGATGCTTTCCAGGGCCGGCCGCCCGACCTGGTGCACGACCTGCGCGTGAGCTACGCGCGCGACTACACGAAGCAGTGGGTGGACTTCATGAACGCGGTGGGGGAGCAGGAGGCGCGCGACCCGGCGGCGGTGGCCGAGCTCATCAAGCGCGCGGCGCCGGACGACTCGCCCATTCTCAAGCTGCTGAAGGCGATCGGCCGCGAGACCGCGCTCGGGGTGGACGACGCATCGGACGTCGGCGCGGTGCAGCGCGACTTCGACATCGTGCGCCAGTTCTTCGGGCCCGAAGGGCTCTCGGGCACGGCGCGCAAGGGGCTTTCGCTGTTCGGGAAGAAGCCGAGCCGGCTCGACACCGGGGCACCCATGAGTATGCGTTATCAGGACGAGCTCAAGAACGTGCTCAGCGAGGTCCAGAAGCTGGCCCAGAACAACGAGCCGATGAGCGCGATGCGCAAGCTCGCCGAGGCGGGCAGCGCGACCTCGTCGGCGAACGGCTGGATCGGCGGAATCGGCGCGCCCTACACCGGAGAGGCGGCCAAGGCCACCGTGCGGCTGCTCCAGCTCCCGATCAACGCCGTGATCGGCGGCAGCCACTTCACCACCTTGAGCGATCTCAACAACCGCTGGAGCCTGCTGGTCTACGGGCCGTTCCAGAAGACCCTGGCGGGCAAGTACCCGATCGCCGACGGCGGTGCGGACCTCTCGATGTACGACTTCACCGAGTTCTTCCGGCCCGGCGGCACGTTCTGGTCGTTCTACGACTCGTACCTCAAGGACTTCGTGCGGGAGGACGGCTCGCCGGTGAGCGAAAACCAGGGCGTGCCGTTGACGCCCGCGTTCCTCGACTGCCTGCGCAAGGCGTACTCCATCCGCCAGGCGTTCTTCGCGTCCAACCCGGCGGCGGCCTCGCTCAAGTTCTCGGTGCGCACCAACACCCCCGAGGAAGAAGGCCCGCACTTGAACGTGCGGCGCATCACGTTCGACCTGGGCGGCGACTTCGCGGCCTACATCATGGGGCTCCGCGAGTGGAAGGAGATCGAGTGGCCGGGCTCGGATCCGAACGCGGGCGCGGCGCTCCGTCTCGACACCAGCGGCGGCCCGGCGGCGGAGAATCCGAGCGAGCCCGGGCTGTGGGGGCTGTTCCGGCTGCTCGACCGCGCCACCATCGCGGGGGTGGAGACGGCGACCCCGGCGGCGACCTGGCGGCTTTCGGCCGGGCCCACCACGCTGCGGGTGGTCTACGAGTTTCAGCCGGTTTCGGTCCACCACCCATTCAAGCCGCGCTTCATGCGGTTCTCGCCCCCGCCGTCGCTCCAGTAGCGAGCACACGCGAGGCTTAGTCCCGGCGGAGTTTGACGTTGCGCCCCCGGCGGGGCGCGACTATCGTGCGTGCTCGTCCCCGACCCGGGGCCGTACCGGGACCCGCCCGGCGTGCCTCTGGGTCGCTCAGGTTCGCTGCTCGAAACGGCGGCGGAGCGGCGTCGACTCGCCGTTCCTCAAGGGAGGCCAGGGCGCCCGTGAGCGTGACGGAGCTTCTGGAGCTCGGAACCAAGCCCATCCGACCCGACGCCCCCGCGGGCGAGCCGGGCCGCGATGCGCCGGAGTTCGAGACGCTTCAGCTCGAAGTGCGCAAGCTCGAGCTGCCGGAGCAGCCCCCGGTCAACTGGGACCTGGCGATCAAGTGCTCGTCGGTGCTGCTCTCGGGCAAGTCGAAGGACCTGCTCATCGCCTCCTACCTGTGCGTCGCGCTGCTCGAGCGCGACGGGATCCCGGGGTTCGCGACCGGCCTCACCATCCTGCGCGATCTGATCGCCAACTACTGGGACACGCTGTTCCCGGACGTGAAGCGCCTGCGCGGAAGGGTCGCGGCGTTCGAGTGGCTGGCCGAGCGCGGCTCGCGCTCGCTGCAGCGCCCGCGCCGCGCCGCGCCCGAGGTGATCGCTCAGTGCATCGAGCGCGTCGCAGAGCTCGACGAGCGGCTCGGTCCGCTGTTCGACTCGCCGCCGATGCTGGGCGAGCTGCGGCGCGGGCTCGAAGATCTCGCGAGCGCGAGCGCGCCGCCTCCGGCGGCGCAGGCGGCGGGCGGGACCGCGGCGGTGGAGTACGTGCCGAGCGGGCCTCCTCCGATCGACGCCGTGGCGAGCCCGGAGGATCTCGATCGTGCGATGGAAGAGATCACGCGGCTGGGCGACCTCGCCGCGAGTTTCTTGAGGGCGAGCGAGCCTGCCGAACCGTTCGGCTATCGCTTCCTGCGGATGGTCTACTGGCGGCAGTGCCGCGAGTTGCCGCCCAACGAGGACGGCATGACCGTGCTCCCCGATTTCGACGTCGCGGTCCTCGAACAGCTCGATCAGCTGCGCTCGTCGGACGAGCACGCCGCGGTGCTGGAGCAGACCGAGTCACTCCTCCTGAGCGCCCCGCTGTGGCTCGACCTCACCCGCTACGCGGTGCAGGCGCTCGAGGCGCAGGGCGAAGCGTTCGCGCCCGCGGTCGAGGCCGTGGTGTTCGAGCTCGCCACGCTCCTGAAGCGAGTGCCCGGGCTCGCGGGCCTCAAGACCTCGGGCGGGGTCCCGTTCGCCGACGACGCGACGCGGAAGTGGCTCACCAAGCGGGTGCTCGCGGGCACCGGCGTGGAGCTTGGGACCACGGACGAGACCGTCGCGGCCGGGGCGCGCCCGCGCGGCGGGGAGGGCTTCGCCGCGGCACTTCAGGAGGCGAAGAAGCTGGTGCGGCAGAAGAAGCTCGGGGACGCGCTCGCCCTGCTCGAGAAGGGCGCACAGCGCGCCGAGCGGCTGGACGATCGGGTCGCGTGGAAGCTCGAGGTCGCGAAGCTCTGCATGAACGCCGGCCGCGACGAGATGGCGCTCGCGCAGCTCGAGGCGCTGGACGAGGAACTGCGCCGGGCGACGATCGAGGACTGGGATCCGCAGATGTACGCGGAGGTGCTGAAGAGCCTGCTCCAGTGCCGCCAGAAGGTCGCGGCCAGCACCGAGATGGCGCCCGCCGAGGTCGCGCGAGCGCGCGAGCTCATGGGCCGCCTGTGCCGGCTCGACCTGCTCGCGGCGCTCGCGCTCGATGGAAAAAGGTAGAAGCGAAGCACACGAGGCACCAGATGAAAGGAGAGGATCATGGCAGGTAAGGAAGGCTCCGTCGCACCCAAGGAGCGCGTGAACATCGTCTACAAGCCGGCCACCGGCGGCGCGCAGGCGGAAGTCGAGCTCCCGTTCAAGATGGTGGTCATGGGCGACTTCACATCTCGCGCCGACGAAACGCAGCTCGAAGAGCGCAAGGCGATCCAGATCGACAAGGACAACTTCAACGAGGTGATGGGCCAGCAGAAGCTGTCGGTCTCGTTCAACGTGGGGGACAAGCTGAGCGGCAGGGAAGGCGAGGAGATACCGGTCGAGCTCAAGTTCGGCTCGATGAAGGACTTCTCACCCTCCGAGGTCGCGAAGCAGGTGCCAGAGCTCAAGAAGATGCTCGACCTGCGCGAGGCGCTCACCGCCCTCAAGGGGCCGCTCGCCAACACCCCCGCGTTCCGCAAGAAGATCGAGGAGCTGCTGAAGGATCCCGCCCAGCGCGAAAAGATCATGAAAGAGCTGGGCATGAGTGGCGACGGCCAATGACGAACCCAGCCCGCGTGCGGGGGTCGGGGCCGGACGCGGTCGAAGCACGGCCACGCCGGACGCCCCCGGAGCACGGAGCCTGAAGGAGGACCGAGATGACAGAGCAGGAGAGAGAACAGCAGGCGGGCGGGACGGTCGAGGCCGGCGAGTCCATTCTCGACCAGATCGTCGCCACCACCAAGGTCAGCCCGAAGGACGAGAGCTTCGCGATCGCGAAGCGCGGGCTCGAAGCCTTCATCAAGGAGCTGGTCCGGCCCGAGCAGGCCGGGGCGCGGGTGCATCAGTCGGTGGTCAACGAACTGATCGCGCAGCTCGACCAGCGCATGAGCGCCCAGCTCGACGAGATCCTGCACCACAAGGAGCTGCAGAAGATCGAATCGGCGTGGCGCGGCCTCAAGCTGCTCGTGGACCGCACCGATTTCCGCGAGAACAACAAGATCGAGCTGATCAACGTCTCGAAGGGCGACCTGTTGAACGACTTCGAGGACTCGCCCGAGATCATGAAGTCCGGACTCTACAAGCACGTCTACACCGCGGAGTACGGGCAGTTCGGCGGCGAGCCGATCGGAGCGATGGTCGCGAACTACGAGTTCGACGCGGGCCCGCAGGACATGAAGCTGCTGCAGTACTGCGCGAGCGTGGCGACCATGGCGCACGCGCCGTTTCTGTCCGCGGTCAGCCCCAAGTTCATCGGACAGGATTCGTGGCTCTCGCTTCCGAACCTCAAGGATCTGAAATCGATCTTCGAGGCCCCGCAGTACGCGAAGTGGCGGTCGTTCCGCGAGTCGGAGGACGCGCGCTACGTCGGTCTCACGGCGCCGCGCTTCCTGCTGCGGCTGCCCTACGGGTCGGAGACGGTGCCGGTCAAGGAGTTCAACTACGAGGAGACCGTCACCGACGGCCACGAGAAGTACCTGTGGGGCAACACGGCGTTCACCCTGGCGAGTCGCATCACCGACAGCTTCGCCAAGTACCGCTGGTGCCCGAACATCATCGGTCCGACCAGCGGCGGGGCGGTGGAGGACCTTCCGGTCCACACCTTCAAGTCGATGGGCGCGACCGAGCAGAAGATCCCGACCGAGATCCTGATCTCGGAGCGGCGCGAGTTCGAGCTCGCCGAAGAGGGCTTCATCGCCCTGACCATGCGCAAGGGCAGCGACAACGCCTGCTTCTTCTCGGCCAACTCCTGCCAGAAGCCCAAGACGTTCGGGCAGAGCAAGGAAGGGAAGGAGGCCGAAGCCAACTTCAAGCTCGGCACCCAGCTGCCATACATGTTCATCATCAGCCGGCTCGCGCACTACATCAAGGTCATCCAGCGGGAGAACATCGGAAGCTGGAAGGAGAAGGAAGATCTCAAACGCGAGCTCAACGCCTGGATCGGTCAGTACGTCGCCGAGATGGACGTGGTGAGCGACTCCGTGCGCGGCCGTCGTCCGCTGCGCCAGGCGGAGGTCGAAGTCTCGGACGTCGATGGCGATCCGGGCTGGTACCGGGTCGGTCTCAAGGTGCGCCCGCACTTCAAGTACATGGGAGCGTTCTTCTCGCTGTCGCTGGTCGGCAAGCTCGACAAGAAGTAGTCCGCGTGCGCCCGGGCCGGGTGCCCGGCGCGTGATCGCGGCGCTGCGGGGTGAGCGCCGCGGTGACGTGCCGGCCCCGCCGGACTCACGACTCACAGGGGAGGTTCAGGGACATGGCACTGAACGCGTATCTGAAGCTGAAGGGCCAGAAGCAGGGAGAAATCAAGGGGAGCGTGACCCAGAAGGGGCGCGAGGGGAAGATCCAGGTGATCGCGGTTTCTCACGAGATCATCAGCCCCCGCGACGCGGCCTCGGGCCTCCCGACCGGCAAGCGCCAGCACAAGCCCTTCGTCATCACCAAGGAGCTCGACAAGTCATCGCCGCTGCTCTACAACGTCCTCGTCAACAACGAGAACGTCACCGAATGGGAGCTCCAGTTCTGGACCCCGCAGATCAAGGCCGCGTCCGGCGGTGGCGTCGAGGTGCAGCACTACACGATCAAGCTCACCAACGCCAACATCGCATCGATCGCGTTCCGCATGCCCAACAATAAGCACCCCGAACTCATGAGATTCGCGGAATACGAAGAGATCGCATTCACCTACCAGAAAATCGTCTGGACCTGGAACGACGGCGGCATCACGGCCGACGACGATTGGGAGTCTCCGGTCGTCTGAGGCAAGCGTCGCGTTGAACACGGCCGGGAGGGCGCCGCTCGCCGGCGCCCTCCTGGTTCCATCGGTCCATCGGAGAACGGATGTCACGCGAACGCAGCCTGCTCGAACGCTTCCGGGCGCCCGAACCGGACGCGGCGCGCACCATTCACGAGAACACCAACCGCCTCGCGGAGTCGGTGATGCAGAACCTCCGCCGGCTGTTGAACTCCCATCACGGCATCGCGCTCACCCGCGAGGACTACGGTATTCCGCCGATCGTCGACGTGCTCCACAACTTTCCGGACGCGATCGCTGGCATGCGCAAGGCGATCAAGACCACGCTTGAGAAATACGAGCCGCGCCTGCGGCGCATCAACGTCAAGCACGTCGAGACGCCGGACGACGCGCTCGCGCTCAACTTCGAGATCACCGGCGAGCTGGTCACCGAGGAGGAAAAGGCCTCGGTGTGGATTTCCACCCGCATCGACGGCTCGGGGCAGGTCCGCGTGAAGGGTTAGGGCGCCACCTGTGTTCAACAAGTACTACCAGGACGAGCTTCAGTTCCTGCGCGAGCTGGGGGAGGAATTCTCCCGCGCGCACCCCAACGCCGCCCACTACCTTTCGGGACCCGGCCGTGACCCGGACGTCGAGCGCCTGCTCGAGGGCTTCGCCTTTCTCTCCGCGAAGATCCGGCAGAAGCTGGAGGACGAGTTCCCCGAGATCAGCCACGGGCTCATCAACCTGCTCTGGCCGCACTACCTGCGCCCGGTGCCGTCCATGGCGATCCTCGAGTTCAGTCCCACGCTCGCCGCGCTCCGGCAGTCGCAGCTCGTGCCGCGCGGCTGCCAGGTGCAGTCGGTGCCGGTCGAAGGCACCGCCTGCAGATTTCGCACCTGCTACGACGTGGTGCTGAACCCGCTCACGCTCGAAGAGGTATCGCTCGAGACCCGCACCACCGGCGCCTCGCGCCTCAAGCTCGGCTTCAAGCTGCACCACCAGGCCAAGCCCGCGACCCTGAACCTCGGCCGGCTGCGGCTGTTCCTGCACGGCGAGGCCGCGGTCGCTTTCGCGCTCTACCTTCACCTGTGCCGCCACGTCGAGTCGGCGCGCGCGTACGCCGGGAGCGCGACCCCGGCCGGAGACGAGCGCTTCGCGCCGCTCACGCTCGAGCCCGTCGGGTTCGACGAGGACCAGGGCCTGCTGCCCTACCCGCCGGCCTCGTTCCCGGGTTACCGGCATCTCCAGGAATACTTCGCACTGCCCCAGAAGTTCATGTTCGTGGACGTGCTGGGTCTGGAAGGGCTCGCGGCGCTGGCGGTCGAGGAGCGTTTCCAGGTCGAGGTCCGCTTCGACCGCCAGCTCTCTCCCACGCTCCGCCCGACGCGGGAGGAGATCCGGCTCAACTGCACGCCCGTGGTCAACCTGTTCGAGCAGGACGGCGATCCGATCCGCCTCGACCGCACGCAGACCGAATACCGGGTGCGCCCCGCGGGGCGCGAGCCGTTCCACTCGGAGATCTTCACGGTCAACCACGCCACCGCCTACGCGGCCGGCTCGGCCGAGGGCCGGGAGCTGCCGTACTTCTATTCGTTCGGCCGCGGCATGCTGGAGAAGAGCGCGCAGTTCTATTTCACGCGCCTCCGTCCCTCGGTGGTGGACGAGCGGCTCGACACCTACCTGTCGTTCGTGGATCCACGCGGAGCGCTGGTGGAGCTCGAGGCCGAGACCATCGCGATCCAGCTCACCTGCACCAACCGCCGGCTCGCGGAGGCGCTGCGGCCCGGAGACGTGCGCGAGCCCACGGATACCACGCCCTCCTTCGTCCAGTTCAAAAACCTCACGGTGCCGACGGCGTCGGTGACACCGCCGCTCGGCGGCGACCTCCACTGGCGTCTGATGTCGCACCTGTCGCTCAACTACGTCTCGCTGGTGAACGTCGAGGCGCTGCGCGGCCTGCTCGAGCTCTACAACTTCCAGGCGATGCGCGACCCGCGCGCGGCGCGCGCCAACGCGCTGCGGCTCGAGGGCATCCACGCGGTGCGCGCCGAGCCGAGCGAGGCCATGGTGCGCGGCTGCCTGGTGCGCGGCAGCAGCGTGACGCTCGAGGTCCTCGAGGATCATTTCGCGGACGACGGCGATTTGTTCCTGTTCGCCTCGATCCTCAACGAGTTCATCAGCCTCTTCGCCACCATGAACTCCTTCACCCAGCTCACGGCGCGCGGGCTGCAGAAGGGCGAGGTCACGACGTGGCCCCATCGGATCGGCCGAGATCTCCTGTGAGCGATCGGCTCCAGCGCGACTGGCGGCGCTACGAGTTCTTCCAGCTCGTGCAGCTCCTGCTGCGCCAGCAGGAGGGGGCGGCCCCGCCGGGCGGCGAGGGGCCGGCGAGCCGCGAGAACATGCGCTTCCGTCCCGCGGCCAGCCTGGGCTTCGCGGCTTCCGACGTGGAGAGCGTCGAGACTCTCGAACCGCCTGGCGGCGAAGGTCCGTCGCGCTTCCAGGTGACGGTGAACTTCATGGGGCTTTACGGGCCGGCCTCGCCGCTGCCCGCCCACTTCACCGAAGACATCCTGTGGGCGGGGTCCGAGGGCGAAGGGGCCCGGGACTTCCTCGACATCTTCCATCACCGGCTCATCTCGTTCCTCTACAAGTCGTGGGAGAAATACCGCTACCCGATCCGGTTCGAGCCCGAGGCTCCGGACGACCTCACGAAGCGCGTGCTGTGCCTGATGGGCATGGGCACGCCCGGCATGCGGGAGGGTTCCAGGCTTGCGCTGGTGCCGTTGCTTCGCACCGCCGGACTGCTGGGTTCCCGACAGCGGTCGGCGGCCGGGCTCGAGTGCTTCCTCGCTTCCCATTTCGAGGGCGTCGAGGTGCGGGTGCGGTCCTGCATCGAGCGCTGGGCGCGCATCCCCGACGACCAGCTCATGCGCCTCGGCCGGAAGCGCTCGCGGCTGGGCGAGGACGCCTGCCTGGGCGCGCGGGTCCGAGACCGCAGCAGCATGTTCCGCATCGAGCTGGGGGCCCTCACGCTCGAGCGGTTCCGGTGTTTCCTTCCCGCTCACGAGGAGTTCGCGCGGCTGGTGCGGCTGACCCGCCTCTACGTCACGGATCCGCTCGACTTCGACGTCGTGCTTTACCTGCGCGCGCCCGATGTCCCGGCGCTGAGGCTCGGGGAAGCCGCCGCCCTGCCGCTGGGACAGATGAGCTGGGTCGCTCCGCGCGGAGCCGAGCGGGGCCGCGCCGAGCTTCCCATTCGCGAACAGGATCCGCTCACCTCGCGCGCCGCGCCTTCGCGGCCGGCCGCGCCCCCCGCGGCCGCTCCGGCACGCGCGCCGGCTTCACCCCCGCCGCGCGTGCAGGCCCGGCCCGTCACCACCCCGATCCCGACCACGAGGAGACCGTAATCATGGAAGTCGACATCAAGGGACTCATCCGCAAGCTCAACCGCACCTGCACGCGGGCCCTCGAGGGCGCGGCCGGCCTGTGCGTCTCGCGCGGCCACTACGAGGTGACGGTCGAGCACATGCTGCTCCAGGTGCTGGACGACGGCGGCGCCGACCTGCAACCCATCCTGCGCCACTTCGAGATCAACGCCTCCACGCTGCTGCGCACCTTGCAGCACGGACTCGAGCGGCTGCGCACCGGCAACACCGGCCGGCCCGTGTTTTCGCCGCTGCTGCTCGCGTGGATCCAGGACGCGTGGCTGGTGGCGTCGGTGGACTTCCAGGAAGGCCTGGTCCGCTCCGGGCACCTGCTGGTCACGCTCGCCGCGCGGCCCGACCGCTACACCGCAGAGGACCTCTCGTCGCTGCTCGACACCATCCGCCGCGACGAGCTGAAGCGCGATCTCCACTCGCTGGCCGCGGGCTCGCGCGAGGCGGCGGCCACCGCCACCGAGACGCCGGCCGCGGGTCCCGCAGCACCCGGGGGGCCGCGCGGCGGGGAGGAGAGCGCGATCGGCCGCTTCATGCTCGACTTCACCGCCAAGGCACGCGCCGGGGAGATCGACCCGGTGTTCGGCCGCGACCGCGAGATCCGCCAGATGATCGACATCCTCGCGCGGCGGCGGAAGAACAACCCGATCGTGGTCGGCGACCCGGGCGTCGGCAAGACCGCGGTGGTCGAGGGCCTGGCGCTGCGCATCGTCGAGGGCGACGTGCCCGACGTGCTCAAGAACGTGAGGCTCATGTCGCTCGACCTCGGCCTGCTCCAGGCCGGGGCCGGCATGAAAGGGGAGTTCGAGAACCGGCTCAAGAACGTGATCGCAGAGGTCAAGGCCTCGCCCACGCCCATCGTCACCTTCATCGACGAAGCGCACACCCTGATCGGCGCCGGCGGCTCGGCGGGCGGCGGCGACGCGGCAAACCTCCTCAAGCCCGCGCTCGCGCGCGGGGAGCTTCGGACGGTCGCGGCCACCACCTGGTCCGAGTACAAGAAGTACTTCGAGAAGGACGCGGCCCTGGAACGGCGATTCCAGGTCGTCAAGCTCGACGAGCCCTCCGAGGCGAACACGATCGTGATGATGCGCGGCCTGCGGGAGAAGTACGAGCAGGCGCACGGCGTGCGGATCCTCGACGAAGGGATCGTGGCCGCCGCCCGGCTCTCGAGCCGCTACATCTCGGGCCGGCAGCTCCCGGACAAGGCCGTGGACCTGCTCGACACTGCGGCCGCGCGGGTCAAGATCGCGCGGGCCACGAAACCGGAGCAGGTGGACGACATGGAGCGGCGTCTCGGGGCGCTGGAGCGCGAGAAGGGGGCGCTCGAAGGCGACCTCGCGCTCGGGGTGCCGGCCGACGCCGACCGTCTGAACGCCCTCGGGAACGAGATCGCCGCCCTCAAGGAGAACCGCGACGTTCTGGTCAAGCGCTGGGAGAAGGCGCGGGCCGCTCTCGAATGCGTGCTCGAGCTGCGCGCGCGGCGTGCCGGCGAGCAAGGCGGTACGCGGCCGGAGGCGGCTCCCGCCGGGGCGGGCGTGCCGGAAGGCGGCGCGGGCGTGGAGCCCGTGACGGCGACCGCCGCGCCGCCGGTCACGAAGGCCGAGATCGACGAGGCGCTGCGGGCGCTCGCCGAGGCGCAGGGCGAAGATCCGCTCGTGGCACTCGACGTGGACGCGCGGCTGGTGGCGAGCGTGGTAAGCGGCTGGACCGGCATCCCGGTCGGCAAGATGGCGCAGGACGAGGCGCAGCTCATCCTCACGTTCCGCGAGCGCGTCGCCGAGCGCATCAAGGGCCAGGACCAGGCGCTCGAGGCCGTGGATCGCGGCATGCGCGCCGCGCGCTCGGGCTTGAAGAGCCCGACCGCGCCGATCGGACAGTTCCTGTTCGTCGGTCCGAGCGGCGTGGGGAAGACGGAGACCGCGCTCGTGGTCGCGGATCTCATGTTCGGCGGCGAGCGCTTCCTCACCACCATCAACATGTCGGAGTTCCAGGAGAAGCACACCGTGAGCCGGCTGATCGGATCCCCGCCCGGCTACGTCGGCTACGGCGAGGGGGGCATGCTCACCGAGGCGATCCGCCAGAAGCCATACTCGGTGGTGCTGCTCGACGAGGTCGAGAAGGCGGACCCGGAGGTGCTCAACCTGTTCTACCAGGTGTTCGACAAGGGCACGCTCTCGGATGGTGAGGGGCGCATCATCGACTGCAAGAACTGCGCGTTCTTCCTGACCACGAACCTGTGCACCGACATCATCCAGAGCATGTGCAGCGGGCCGGTGCGGCCGAACACCCAGGAGCTGGTCGCCGGGATCCGCCCGGCGCTCTCCAAGTACTTCAAGCCGGCGCTGCTCGCCCGCATGGAGATCGTGCCGTTCTTCACCCTGCCGCCCGAGCACCTGAAGGAGATCGTGCGCCTGAAGCTCAAGAAGATCGCGGCGCGCATGATGGACAGCCACAAGATGACGCTCGAGTGCGCTCCCGAGATGGTGGAGACCATCGCCAACCGCTGCACCGAGGTCGAGACCGGGGCGCGCAACATCGACCACATCATCAACGGATCGCTGCTGCCCATGCTCTCCACGGCGCTGCTCGAGAAGATGTCAGAGGGCCCGCTGCCGGGCGGGGTGCGCATCACGGTCGGCGAGGGCGAGCGGTTCGTGCTCGAATTCTACGAGCCCGCGCACATGGGAGCGTGAGCGAATGCCTGTGATCCGGGCGGGAGCGGGAGCCGACTTCGCATTCGAGGTAGGGGAGCTGGACGCCTCCGCGCTCCGGGTGCTGCGCTTCCACGGCACCGAGGGCCTGTCCGAGCTGTTCGGCTTCGAGCTGGAGCTGCTGAGCAGCGCGGACGAAGTGGTGAGCTTCGACGACGTGGTGGGGCAGCCCGCGCACCTGAGCCTGGTGACGTCCGAGGGCGAGCGCTGGATCCACGGCATCGTGTGCCGCTTCGAGCAGACCGGGCG
>CAZYQK010000061.1:0-17887 GCA_964650245.1 uncultured bacterium
GGTCGAGCGCGCCTTCGGCCTGCTCGAGATCCACCACCGCGACAAGGGCCAGGTCCAGATCGGCGGGCAGGCGGTGCTCGGCTATCTCGGGATCGACGAGCACGACCGGGTGAAGCCGCGGGTGGTTTCGGACCAGGTGATCCGCGCGGTCGAGCCCTACCACGCGCAGGTCATCAACAAGACCCGTTACGGCGACATGCTGATCGCGGGCGAGAGCCTGCTCATCCTCGAGACCGAGCCCGCCGGCTACATCGCGTTCGGCGCGAACGAGGCGCTCAAGGCGGCGCACGTCAAGCTGATCGACGCCTCGCTGTTCGGCGCCTACGGGCGGCTCTACCTCTCCGGCCCCGAGGCCCAGATCGACGCCGCGCGCGACGCCGCGCTGCGCGGGCTCGGGACGATCAAGGGGAAGGAAGCCGCGAAGGGCGGCGGCTCCTGAAGCGAACCGGCCGCGGGGGTTTCCCGCCTCACGCTCCCAGGACGTCGGCCAGCAGTCGGTCGCGGTCGAGCCCCACCTGCTCCCACAGGAATCGCAGGTCGGCGGGCGCGCGTTTCGCCTCGCGCGCCTGGCGTTGCTCGGATGACTCGTAGAGCTTGAGCAGTGCCTCGACCTTCGCTCTGCCTTCGGGCGTCGCAACCGCCTGTCGTGGGGTCCGATCGTCGAGCGCCGGCACCGGCTGGTCGACCCACGTTCGATACGATCGCTCGTGGAACTCCTGCGCGAATCGCGTGGCCTCCGCGGGGCTCATTCTGGGTGCCGGATCGCGCGCCGCAAATGCCGATGGTCCGCCGCGCTCTTTCAAGATGTCCTGAGGATTCACCACGTCCCGCGACAGGTGCCGAACCGCGCCGCCCGCGACTTGCTCGAGCCACGATCGCCCCTGGTCCGCAAGGTTGAGGGTGCGCGCGAACGGCTCGATCCGGTCGGGCTGTTTCCCGATGTTGATCGCAAGGAGCGATCGGGTGCGGTCGCCCTCGATCGGCTGGAAGCGCGTCCACCCCTGCTTGCGATCCCCGCTCACGTCGGGCTGCTTCTCGAGGGCGGCGGTCAGAGCGCTCCAATCCAGGACCTCGTAGTGGTCCGTCACCAGCATGAGCGGGTCGCGGGTGCCCGCATCCCGGAGCTCGATCTCGGGAGGAGGCGCGGTGATCTCGGACAGCCAGCGGTCGATGATCGTAAGGCCGGCGACCATGTCGTCGGGGATCGCGCGCCGAACCTCTACGCCCTTGCGGAATCCCCGGTAGGATTCGGTCCGGATCTCCTCCAGGACCTCGATGCGATCCTCGGCCGCGACCGGATAGAGGGCACCGGAGAGTATCCGGTCGTCCCCCACGGGCAGCACCCTCCCTCCGAATACGTCCCATTGAACCAACTGCCGCGAGCCGAGCCGCTCGTTGACCCAGACCGGGGGCTCATCTGGCACCAGCAGATCGTGCAGCAGGAGGCCCTCGTTCGGCCGGCTCTCGAGCACTTCGTATGGCCGCAGCGGGCGCCGCGACAGCTCCTCCAGGAACGCGCGCTGCTCGGCCGTGAACTTCGGGCCGTCCGGACCGAGGACCAGCTCGATCGCGGGTCGGCGGGCGACATCATCCCCCAGAACCAGATCGCCCTCCGCGATCAGCCACTCCATGGAGTTGACCCCGACCATGTCTTCCACGCCGCGAGGCAGGCGGGCCAGCCGGGCCATCTCGTCATCGTCGAGTGCGCCAAAGTAGTCTTCTTCGATCGCCTCCCGCACCTGGCGCGGATAACGGGTCACAAGCCAGTCGGTCGCCCTCGAGAGGGCATCGCGAACCAGCTGCAAGCGAGCGAGCCTCCCGGTCTCCTTATGGAGGCAGCAGTTCTTGTGCTTCTTCCCGCTGCCGCACGGGCAAGGGGCGTTGCGGGGTGGCGGTGTCACGGCTCCTCCAAGCTCATGGGGCTCGATCGCTTGAAGATGAAGGGCGTGCCTCGGTGCGACTGATCAATCGATGTATTACCTCCCGGCTGCCAGAAGCCGATCTCATCGAACGGAGGCAGCGCCGCCAAGGACGTGTACCAGTCGAAGCCGGTGGGGTACCAGTGGCCTCTCTTCATGAAGGCGGGGCTCCGGAATCAGGAAGGCTCCTTGAGCAATTCGAGGTCCGCGAGATCCCTGGGTCTCCCCAGTGCTCGCTTGTTCCTGATCAGCGCCTCGCGGCCGATCACCGGACACTCGACACCGCCCAGTCGACCGGCGACCCGGCCCTCCCACGCTTCTTTGAAGGTCAAGCCTGTGAGCGAGGTGAGAATGTCGATCCGCCGGGGTTCGACCCCGATCTGATACACGACTTCGGGTCTCATCAGATCGGTCCGGCTGAGTTCATGTGAGGGCGCACCGAATGACGTCAGCGCCGCGTGGACGCGCGCCGCGTTCTCCGAAGTCGGGTCCACCCAGATGTCGAGGTCCCCGGTGGTGCGCGGCCTGGCGTAGAATCCCAGCGCGTAGGCGCCGACGATGAGATAGCGCGCTTCAGCGGCGGACAACGCGCGCAACAGGTCGACGAAGTCCGGGTTCACCCGGGTCCCACCCCATCATTTGCCACACCTCCAGAGTCAGCCGCCACGTCTCCTCCATCCGATCGTCCGGCGTCATCCGCGCCCAGAACTCGCGGTCGAGTCGTTCGTCCTCCTCGCCCAGCCTGGCCTTCCGAATCGTTATGCGTCGCGCGCGGGCTGCGTTCATAGCGTCCCGAGAGTAACACGCTCGCCGTCCGGTCCCTCGCGGTTTCGCCGCGCTCCCTCACCACAGCTCCCCCTGCGGCCAGCGCGACTTCGCCTCGACCGGCACCAGCCCCAGCCGCCGCTTCATCTCGTTGGCGCTCGCCGGCGAGTGCCCGGCCCAGTGATTGTTGAAGTAGCCGAACACCTCGCGCACCTGCGGCAGCACGCGCCTCAAGTCGCGCTCCCACGCGTCGAACGAGTCGGCGCGGTCGATCTGGACCCGGTCGTACTTCTCGATCTCACGCCGGTCGCCGAGCCAGCGCAGGTAGAGGAAGTCGGCGGTCACCTCGGTCAGGCGCGGCAGCTCGCGCCACTCGGTCCACGCCAGCGAGGCGCGCCGAGTGCGCAGCAGCTCGAAGGTCGCGGGCACGTGCCATGAACGATGCCGGAACTCCACCGCGAGCCGGGCCGCGGCCGGCGCCGCGGCGAGGAAGCGGTCGAGCAGCCCGACGTTGCCTTCGTCGCGCACGAACTCGGCGGGCATCTGGACCAGCAGCGGTCCGAGCTTCTCCCCCAGCGGCTCGAGCGCCGCGACGAAGGCCCGCATCAGCTCGCCCACCTTCGAGAGCCGCGCGGTGTGGGTGATGGCCTGCGGCACTTTGGCCGCGAACCGGAAATGTTCGGGCGTGTGCCGGTCCCACGAGCGCACGATGGAAGCGCGCGGAGCGTGGTAGAACGTGGTGTCGAGCTCGACGGTGTCGAACACCTCGGCGTAGAACGGCAGGTAGTGCTCCTGCCGGGCGCCGGGGGGAAAGAACGAGCCGATCCAGTCCGGATATGACCAGCCCTGGGTGCCGAGACGAACCACGGCGCCCGGGATCGCACGAGGCGTCGCGCCCGCGCTCATGGCTTCTTCTTCTCGCGGTGGATGAGGCCGCCGACCGCCTTCGCGGCGCCCTTCGCCCCCGACGAAACGGCGTGCCCCGCGCGCCTGGTGTCGGCGGCAACCGCCGCTCCGGCCGACGGTAACGCGCCCAGCTTCAGGTTCCGGTCGAAGAACGCGAGCACCCGCCGCTCGTACTCGTCGCGCCGGTACTGCCAGCCCACGTTGTGGCCGACGTCCACCAGCCAGATCTCGTCCTTCGCGCCCGCCGTGCGCCACAGGTCGCGCGCCTGCTCCGGTGCGAAGCGGTCGTCGCGGGTGGAATGAATGAACAGCAGCGGCCGGGTCTTCAGCGACTCGGTGGCGGCGATTGCGTCGAGCGCGCACGGATCGCAGCCGGTCGCGAGGCGTCCGCCGGCGCACACGATGGCGGCGAACGGGCGGCGCGGCAGGTGGGCCCAGCGCTCGGTCGCGTCCTCGATCGCGCGCCTGCCGGTCGAGAACGGGCAGTCCGCCACCACCGCCGCGATCCGCGGATGGCGCGCGGCGAGCACCAGTGCCACGCTTCCGCCCAGCGACTCGCCGAGCAGGCCAATGCGCGCGCCGCGGTACTCGGGCGCGCGCTCGACCCACGCCAGCGTCGCCTCGGCGTCGGGCAGCTCGTATGCGCCGAGCGTGGTGGGCTTGCGCTCGCTCGCGCGCGACGAGCGGAAGTCCACGGTCACGAAGCCGTAGCCCGCACGGCGCAGGAACGAGGCGTAGCGCCAGGCCCGGGTGTGGTCGCGGCCGTAGCCGTGGAACGCGATGACCACCGCGCGCCGCCGCCCCTCGAGCGCCCAGCCGTCGAGCGAGTCGGCGCCGATCGGAATGCGCACCCGGCGCGCGACACGGTCGAGGTCGGGAGCTCCGTCGAGATCGCGCGGCACGCCGGGATAGAGTGCAAGCCACGCGCTGCCGCCCGCGAACAGCACGAGCGCGGAGATCGAGAGCACGAGGAACTGCTTCACGCGAGTCTCATGGCGGCGACCCCGGCAGCGGCGCGGGGCGGCGCGGGGCGCCGCGCGCGTCCCTCAGCGCTCGATCCTGAGCCCTCGCGGACCGACGTACTCCGACTGCGGGCGGATCAGGTGGTCCTCGCCGTGCTGCTCGATGACGTGGGCGCACCAGCCGGCGGCGCGCCCGCACGCGAACATCGCGACGAAGCTGCGGGGGGTGAGCCCCAGCGACTGCAGCACGAGCGCGGTGTAGAACTCGACGTTGGTCTTGAGATTGCGCCCGGGCTTCTCCTCCTCGAGCACCCGCACCGCGGTCTGCTCGACGGCGCGTGCCAGGTCGAACAGCTTGCGGTCGTGGAGCACCGCGTTTCCCATCTCCTCGGCGGTCCGGCTCAAGACCTCGGCACGCGGGTCGCGCACCTTGTAGACCCGGTGTCCGAACCCCATGATGCGCCGCCCGGCCGCGAGCTCCCGCTTGAGCCAGGCTTCCGCGTTGTCCGCGCTCCCGATCTCGACCAGCATGTCGAGCACCGGGCCCGGCGCCCCGCCGTGGAGCGGACCCTTGAGCGCCCCCACCGCGCCGGTCAGCGCGCTCACCATGTCGGAGCGGGTGCTGGCGATGACCCGGGCGGCGAAGGTGGACGCGTTCATGCCGTGGTCGATGACCGTCACCCAGTATGTGTCGAGCGCCCTGGCCGCCAGCGGGTCGGGCTCTGTGCCGTGCACCATGTAGAGGAAGTTGGCAGCCAGGCCGAGGTCGGCGCGCGGGGGAATCGGGTCCCGGCCGGCGGCGATCCGGGTGTGAGCGGCGACGATGGTGGGAAAGCGCGCGGTCAGCAGCTTGGCCTGCTGCAGGTCGGCTTCGCGCGAGATGTCGTCCGGGTTCCCGAGGTCGAGCGAGAGCGTGGCACACGCCATGCGGAGCGCGTCGATCGGCGCGGCCCGGGCGGCGGAGCGGATGACGCCGAGCGTGGTCTCGGGCAGCGAGCGCAGCGACGACATTTCGGCGCGGAGCGCCGCGAGCTGCTCGCGGTTCGGCAGCTCCCCCTTCCACAGCAGGTGGGCCGCCTCCTCGAAGCTGACGCGTCCCGCCAGCTCCTTCAGCTCGTAGCCGCAGATGATGAGCACGCCGCCCAGTCCGTCCACGTGGCTCAGGCGGGTCTGAGCCGCGACGACGCCGTCGAGACCGCGCGGCGCGGGGGACGCAGTGCTGGCCATGCAACGCTCCTTTCGTTCGGTCGAGAGTGGCGGATTCGGCCCACTATCGCACCGCGCGGACGGCGCGGGCAACCCGACGCGTCGGCGAACGGCGTCCCACTACGTGGCGCCGTGGATCACCAGCGGATCCTCCGAGCGGCTTTCGCTTCCCGCCCACCGAAAATACACGATGCTCATCACCCCCCAGTAGAAGAGCCCGCCCGGCACCCACATGATGAGTCCGCCCAGCCGCTGATCCTCGACCGCCGACATGCCCCACAGCCGTGGCGCGAACGCGTACCACTCGTAGAGCGGGCGCCCGGCGAAGGTGATCATCGCCGCGACCGCCATCATCGGCGTGCCGAGAAAGAACAGGTAGAGCATCCGGGCGCCCGGCGACAGGGGCCGCGCTACCGAAGCACCGCCCACCACCGGCCACCACATCAGCACCGCGGTCGCCATGACCATCAGGTGCATGACGATGTGGAAGCCGTGCTCGCGCATCATCAGGTTGTAGAGCGCTGGAACGTGCCAGATCGTGAACACGATGGTGTAGAGGATGAAACCGAGCGGCACGCCGGCCAGGAAGCCCCAGATCGCGCGTGCCGGGCGCGGGCCGAGCAGGCGGCGCCACAGCCACTGCGGGATGCCGAGGATAAAGAGCGGCGGGAAAAGCTGGGCCAGGAACAGGTGCTGCACCATGTGGGTGCTGAAGAGGTAGAGATCGCTCAGGTCGTGGAGCGGACCGTTGAGCGAGATCACGACCACCGCGAGCCCCGCGAAAAAGAGCGCGGCGCGCCCGGTCTCGAAGCGATGGTCCGGAGCGCCGAGCCGGCGGCGCAGCGGCCCGAGCGCGAGCAGGTAGAGGGCCGCGATCAGCCCGCAGCCCAGCAGCACGCTCCACTCCCAGCGCCACGGCCAGAGCACGGCGTTGGCCGCGGGCTGACTGCGCCAGGGATAGACCGCGTTCACGGCGATCGCCCGCGCCCCCCCGCGCTTCCAGACCCGGGCGCGGATCGCGAAGGTGTCACCCAGCGCGTCGAGGAAGCCCTGCTTCGGATCCTCCCAGTGGGTCTGGCCGATCACGGTGTAGAGCTTGCGCTGGCGGATGTCGAGGAAGCCGATGCCTTGATCGACCCGGCCGCGCACCCGCGCGCAGTCGCGCTGCAGCACCCCCTGCATCCCGTGCTGGAAGATGCAGACCGGATCCACGAACTCGCCGACCAGGTAGACGCTGTCGGGGTTGGAGCCGGCTGCGTCGGCGAACGCGCGTGGGGCGAGCAGCAGGGACAGTGCGATCGCAGCCGCCAGTAGGCGCACGTTCGGTTTCCTCGTGAGGATGCGCATGTCGCGGGGGATCCGGACCGCCCGGTCCGGTCGGGCATTGTAGTCGAACCCGCGGCCGGCTTGCATGCGCCGGGGCGGCCCCTTGGCGAGCGGAGCAGCCGCGTTGTCGCGGCCGCTCCGCAAGGTGCACCGGCCTGGAGGATCAGCGCGACTTCAGATGATCCCCGCCACCGGACGCCGCCGCCACAGAATCGCCGCCAGTCCCGCCGCCGCCAGCAGCGCCGTGAGCGCGACCGAACCCCACGGACCCACTCCCGGCACGCTGGTCTCGAAGGTCTGGAGGTAGGGCTCGAGGCCGCCGTCGTCGTTGTAGTAGGTGATGGTGGTGCCCATGATGTCGGAGTAGACCGCCACGACGCCGTTGTACACCCGGAGATACGGTGGGAAGCCCCCGGCGAACGGCCCCGCCTCCAGGCCCATTCCCCGGTATTCCCCCGCGTCGGGCATCTTCCAAAGTGGATCCGGCACCTGGTTGCTGGGCGAGAGCGTCGGAATTCGCTCGCGCAGCGGGTCGAGCCCGACCCCGGTCACGGGACACCCGTGATCCTCGGGGCCCGACTTCGCGAGCGAGATGATCAGGCACCCGTTGTGCGGCGGATCGATCGTTTGCATCGGCGGGTTGGCCTGGCTCTTCGGCACCGCGAACCAGCCGCAGAACGCCGTGTAGCCGTCGCGCTGATCCTCGACGCGCGGGTCGTCCATGTCCGGGTCGGTGTTGTCGGAATCCTTGTGATAGGTCTTCTGCGCGGGCGTGCCGCCCGGCTTGTGGGACCACGATCCATCGCCGTTCTTGCGATACCAGTGGTAGTCGCCGTCTCCCCGGGTGCCCTTGGTGCCGGGCCACGCGACGAGACAGACCAGGTTCGAATCGGGGCCGGGGGTGGGAATCGGATCGCCTTCACCGCCCGGCAGCTTCTTCAGACCGTCGGCCTCGGCACGCGCGGTGATCTTGTCGCACCACTCCGGCCCGGTCTGGTTCGCGCCGACACCCTTTTTCTGACGCACGCCGCCCGGTTGCTTGAAATCGTCGTCGTGCCGGTTGGTTGCGTAGTTGTAGCAATTGTTCTTGCCGTCCTTCCAGTTGTCGAGGTCGGGATCGGCGGGCAGAGCCCAGGCGCTCGCGAGAACTGCGAGCGAGGCGGCCCCGCCCACGGCGTACGCGACGAGGGTCGCGGCCTTGCGTGGGAACATGGCGGCACTCCGGAGTGGATGGGCGATGAAGTGGGAGCGGCCTCGCCCGGCGGCCGCGCGCGGCGGCTCCGCGCGCGGGGAAGATTCTGCACCCGAGCGGCGGGCGGCGGCCAGAAGAAAATCGCGCGGCGAAGAATCGCGCGGCCGGTGTTCGTCAGTCCTGTCCCGCCAGCTCCTCGACCAGCGCCGCCGGGCTCAGTGCCTCGCCGGTCGCCTGGTCGAGCGTCTGGCGCCAGTCGATCAGCCGCCCGCTGCGGTACAGGCGGGTCTTGAGGAACTCGCCCACTTCCGGGCTCGAGACGTAGCGCCGCCACACGCCGTCGCCGCCGCCCAGCACGCGGCGCTGGATGTAACGCTGGAGCTGCGAGGCCATCATTTCGCCCAGCATGTAGTTGTGGTAGTAGACCGCGGCCACGCTGAAGTGGATCTTGCTGGCCCAGTCCGGCGCGTTCCTCGCTTCCGGGCGCCGCAGCCACTGGAAGCGCTCCACCAGATCCCACCACAGCGAGTCGAGATCCTGCGCCGGATCGCGGTACAGCGCGCGCTCCATGTGGCACATGACCAGGCACCAGCGGGTCTGCACCAGGAGCTGGCCGCGGATCGCCCGGCTCACCGACGCCGCGAGCCGCTCCGCTTCGCGCTCCTCCAGCCCCGCGTAGCGTGCCAGCCACGCCGCGTTCTTGGTGAGCCTGCCGAACAGCATGGCGCTGGCCTCTGTGGTCAGGATGTGGGCCGGCGCGCGCAGCAGGAACGGCAGCGAGCGATCGACGTGCTGGTCGTACACCGCGTGGCCGAACTCGTGGAGCATGGTGCCCATCCAGCGCTCGTTGGGGCGCAGGTTGCACAGCACGCGGATGTCCGGGCCGTGGTCGATCGAGAGGCAGAACGCGTGCTGGCACTTCCCGGGCTTCTCGTAGAGGTCGGCGCGCGCCAGCAGATCGTCGATCTCGAAGCCGATGGCGTGGTAGAAGGCGCGCGTCAGCTCCTCGAGCGAGCGTCCGGCGAAGCTCGCGTCGAGGTCCACCTCGGCGGCCGGGGCCTCCTGGAAGAACGGATCGCTGTAGTGCCAGGGACGGAGCGCATCGACCGGCGCGCCGAAGCGCTTCGCGAGCATCGCGTCGAGTTCACTCTTGTACGCTTCGAACAACGGCCGGGTGCCGCGCTCGAGCTGGTCCAGGATCTCGAACAGCTCCGCCTCGTCGAGCTCGTCGAGCACCAGCATCATCGAGTAGTAGTTGTCGAAACCCAGATCGCGGGCCGCCTGGTTGCGGAGCGTGACCAGCGCCAGCAGCTCCTCCCGCACCTCTCCCCCGATCTGCTTCGAGGCCTCCCACGCCCGCCGGCGCCGCGCCGAGTCGTCGGAGAGCCGCAGCACGTCGTGGATCTGGTTGTCGGTCACGCGCTCGCCGTCGAGCTCGGCGCGGAAGTTGTTGAAGCGGCTCTCGAGGGCTTTCTCGAGCTTCACCATGCGCTCGATCATCTCGGGCGGAATCTGGTGGGCGCGGAAGCTGTGGTTGAGCAGCACCAGCTGGCGCTGCAGCCGCGGATCCGCCACGCCTCCCGCTTCCAGCGTCTCGCGCAGGAAGCGGTACGGCTCGGGCCGCGCGAAGATCTTGCGCAGCTCGGCGTCGAGCCGGGCACTCTCCGCCTCGTGCGCCGGATCCCCGGTCACGTTGGCCTGCCAGACCGCCTCGTTATGGCTGAGCTGCAGCGGTTGGATCTCCTGCACCAGGCGATCGATGAACGACGCGAGCGCGCGCTCGCGCTCCTCGATCGAGGCTTGGGCGGACTCCACGAAGGCTCCTGAGGCTGGGGTTCAAGCGGCCGCGGGGCCTGAGCGAGCGGGGGATCTCGCCGTGGGCCTCCGCGCGGATGTCGCGTGGGGCGGCAGTATAGGGTGACCCGTCGCGCGAGAACAACCGCGAAGAACGTCCGCGCTCCGGGAGAGACCTCCGCCGACGCTTGCCGCCCCGGCGCCCCGCTCAGCGCGGACTGGCCACCAGCGTGCGGTAGAAGCGCGGGCGCCGCGAGCGGAACAGGTGCGTGATGGGCGTGAGCGACTTGTCGCGCGCCGCCGCCAGGTCCACCTCGACCGCGCGCGCGCAGGTCTCGCGTACCCCGGCGTGCGCCAGCACCAGCCCGTCCGGGCTCACGATCTGGCTCCGGCCGGTGAACGGGACGCGGCCGCCCGGCCGGGACTCCACGCCGGTGCGGTTGGCGGTCACGGTGAACACGCGGTTTTCGATCGAGCGCGTGAGCATCGCGTTCTGCGCGTTCGCGAACACCAGATTCGAGGGATGGGCGATCACCTCCGCGCCGAGCAGCGCCAGCGTGCGGGCGGCCTCGGGAAAGCGCCAGTCGAAGCAGATCAGGAGCCCGACCCGCGCCGCTCCCACGCGATGGACCGCGAGCGGGAGGTTGCCGGGCGAGAACCACTCCTGCTCGCGCTCGAACAGGTGGAGCTTGCGATAGACCGTCCGCACCCCGCGCGGGCCCGCCAGCAGCGCGCTGTTGAAGAAGTGGCTGCGGTGGCGCTCGGGGAATCCCGCCACGTAGTGGCGCCGCTCGCGGCGCGCGGCGGCGACCAGCGCCTTTGCGGTGGGCCCTTCAGCCGCGTCCTCGGCGAGGGCGGCCACCTCCGCGTGCGTCGAGAACACGTAGCCCGAGCTCCACAGCTCGGGCAGCACCACGAGGTCGGCGTCCGCCGCGGCCGCGAGTGCGAGACCCCGCTCGAGATTCTCCACGGTGCGCCCGAAGCGCGGCGCACCCTGCACGAATGCCAGACGAAAACCCGCCACGGCGCGCACCGTAACGGGTCGGGCCGGCCGCGACAAGCCGCGGCGCGGGGTCTGCGGCGCGGGATCAGGCCGCGAGCCGATCTTCCGAATCGCGGTCCGCGGCGAGCGGCGCGCCCGCACTCTCCGCGAGCGCGATCTGCACCACAGCTGCCGCGTTGATCAGGTGAACGCCGGCCGGCGTCAGCAGCACGAAGAAGCCCGTGCCGAGCTGATTCATGTAGTCCGAGACACGCTGGGTCTCGCGCTGGAGCGGCATCCACACCCGGCCCGAAAGCGCGGTGCCGTCGGCCAGCACCACCTCGGCCTCCTCCTCGCGCCAGGGCTGGAACCCGCGCGAGTAGATGTCGCTCTGGATGACCTGGCGGCCGACCGTGACCCGGAACAGAGCACTCTTGTTGAAGAGGTGGGTGCGCCCCTCCTCCCCGACCGCCACCGCGAGGAACCGGGCCGACTCGTTGAGCTTTTCGATCACGGTCTGGTGGCGGCTGGCCGCGGCGTCGAGATCGAGAAAGATCTGGCCCTGCGCGCCCTGCAGCGTGCTCGACCAGAGCGTGACGGGCACGCGGCGCTTCGGGATGTAGTGATCCATGTGGTCCTCTCCGTGTATCCGCCGGGCAGTGATGGTGCCGGGCGCCTGTGTCTCGCGCCTTGTCCTCCTCGCCGGCTCGGCCGCGGCCGGTGCGCGAGTGAGCAGCCCTAAGCAACTCGTTTGCCGTGGCGCGCCGCCGCGCCGTCCGTCCGCGCCGGCCCCAAAAACCGCGGCGATTCCGCGCGCGCACCGCTCGGGCGCCGACGCGCGGCGGAGCGGCGGCCGCGGGTCCGTTGCGAAACGCACGCGCCATGCTTCGAAGCGCGGGCTTCTGCACGGTCGGCGCGCGCGAGTCCTCTGCTACACTGGCCGCGATGCATCAGCGCGCAGAGTCCTCCGCCCGTTGGCCGCGACCCGCCGACCGGCCGCGGCCCCGCCCCGGTCCCTGGCTCGTGCTGTTCGTGGTCGCGCTCGCGCTGCGGGTGCTCTACGCGTGGCTCGCGGCCGGCCCAGCTGCCACACCTTCCTCCGACGCACTCGAGTACGACAGCGTGGCGTGGAATCTCGCGCGCGGCGCCGGCTTCGCGTTCGACGGCCCGACCGGCCCCTACCCCACCGCCTTCGTGCCGCCGGTGGTGCCCTGGCTCACGAGCCTGGCCTACCGCGCGTTCGGCCACCGCTACTTCGCGGCGCTCCTGCTCCAGTGCGTCATCGGCGCGTGCGTCCCGCTGCTGATCGCCAGCCTGGGGGGTGCGATGTTCGGCGGCGTGGCCGGCCGGCTCGCGGGCTGGATCGCAGCACTCAACCCGCTGCTGGTGTTCTTCTCCGGCTACCTGCTCACCGAGACGACGTTCACCGCGCTCCTGTTGCTGGCGCTCGCGATGAGCGTCGCCTGGATCAAGACGCCGCGCCCGGGCAGGGCACTCGGCGCGGGGATCCTGTGGGGGGTGGCCACGCTCGCCCGCCCCACAGCGCTGGCACTTCCGGTGCTGGTGGCGTTCTGGGCCTGGGTGCCGCTCGGGCTCACGGTGCCGGCGCGCGAGCGCGCGAAGCACGTGCTGTTCCTCCTGCTGGGCCTGGCACTCGCGGTGGGTCCGTGGACGCTGCGCAACGCGCTCGCGCTGCGCGCCTTCGTCCCGGTCACGACCGGCGGGGGCCGCGCGCTGCTCGACAGCAACAATCCGCGGGTGTGGGCCGATCCCCTGGCCCGCGGCGGCGCGATCAGCACCACGCACCTCGAGCCCTGGGCCTCGGACGCGCGCGGCCGCTCTGAGGCGGCGGCGGACGCGATCGCGGCTCAGCGGGCCCTGGACTTCCTGATGGCCCACGCTCGCGACTGGCCTGCGTTGGCGCTCGCCAAGCTCGGGCGCTTCTGGCGGCTCACCGCCGAGGGCGGCGGCACCGGCGCCTGGCAGCGCGAGGGCTCGCCGCTCAAGCACCTGCTGCGCGTGCTCGACCCATTGCTGCTGTGGTCGCTGGCCACGCTCCCGTTCGCGCTGTGGGGACTGGCGCGCATGCTCTCAGGGCCGCGGCGCTGGTACCAGTCGCTGCCCGCGCTGGTGGTGCTCTACTTCACGCTGCTCGCCGTGGTGTTCTGGGGCGCGCTTCGGATGCGCGTGCCGGTCGAGCCGCTGATCGCGCTGTTCGCCGCGGTCGGAATCGAGGACGCGCGGCGCCGGCTCCGCTCGCGCGCCCGGGGCTTCCGCGTGATAGAGGGACGCCGCTGATCGCCGCCGGGCGAAAGCCGATGGAACCCGCGACGGAAGCGAGCGCCGGGCGCGCCGCCCGCGCGCTGTGGGTGACGCTCGTGGTCCTCGCGCTCGCGCGCGCGGGGTTCGCGCTCGCGCCCTCGATGGCGGGCTGGGGGCTCAACTTCTCGCGCTTCATGGACCCGGCGCTGGCATGGGCGCTGTGGGCGGCGGCCGCGGCGAGCCTGGTACCGGCATTCGCGCGCCGGGCGACCGCGCCGCTGGCCCGGCTGGCGTCGCTCGGCGCGCGCCCCCCCGCGCTGGCCTACGCACTGCCCGCGCTGCTCGCCGCGACGCTCGTCACCCTGCTCCCCGACCGGGTGTGGTTCGTGGGCGATTTCCTGCTGCGGGTCGGCATTCTCCAGGAGCCGGAAGGATTCACCCGCATGTTCCCGCAGGCGCTCCCGCTCGACGTGCTCCTCCACTACCGGATTCCGCGGACGCTGGGCGCCGCGCTCCAGTTCGACCCCAACCAGGTGGCGCGCGCGCTCGGCGTGCTCGAGGCCGCGGCCCTGGCGCTGCTCGCGGTGCGCTTCGCGCGCGGCCTCGGGCACCGCGGCCCGGCGGCCATCGCCACCGCAGCGGTGGTGTTGCTCGGCGGCTACTTCGCGCTCTACACCGGCTACGGCAAACCCACCATCGAGGTCTGCCTGCTCGCGCTCGCGGTCGGCGTGTTCGGGCTCGACATGGTGCGGCACGATCGCGGGCTGCTCGCCGCCGGGATCGCGACGGCGGCGGCGCTCGGCATCCATCGCGCGGCGCTCGGCATCCTCCCCGGCTTCGCGGCCGCCTGGCTGCTGTGGCTCGCGAGCCACGGCCGCGCCGGCGCGTGGCGGAGGCCGCGGGCGCTGGTGGCACTGGCGGTGCCGGTCGCGGCGCTGGCGACACTCGCGCCGCGGCTGATGCGGCTCTTTCTCGGCTTCGATCTCGCGGTCAACTTCCGATCGGCCGAGGTCGAGCAGCAGGGCGGCATGCTGCGCGCCGCCCTCGCTCCGCTCAAGCTCATGGACGTTGCGAACGTCCTGGTACTGCTCTCCCCGCTCGCGCTCGCGGTTCCGGTGCTGCTGCTCGCTCACGGACGGCGGCTGCCGCGCGGCCGCGAGGCGCTGTTTCTGGGAACACTTGCGCTCGGCTTCGCGCCCTCGCTGCTCTTCGTCTACGTCACGCAGGGTCCGTTTCGCGACTGGGACGCCTTCGCCGGCGCGGGCGCCGCGATCTCGCTGCTCGCGGCGTGGCTGATCGGCGAGACGCTGCGCTCGTCGCCGCGCCGCGCGTGGCTCGCCGCCCCCGTGCTGCTCGCGGTGATGACGCCCACGCTTCAGGTGCTGGTCTCACATCACGACCTCGACCGCGGGATGGCGCGGGCGGTGGCATTTCTCGCCGAGCCCCCGCGCCGCACCGAGTCGCAACGCATCGCGACCTGGGACTTCCTGGGGCTTCGCAGTCTGCGGCTCGGACGCTGGGCCGACGCGGCCGACGCCTACCGCGAGGTGTCGCTCGCCGCCCCGCATCCGCGCGCGCTAGTATTGTGGGGCACGGCGGCGGCGATCAACCACGACTACGCGGACGCGCGGCGCGCGTTCCGCGCCCTGCTCGAGCGCGACCCGGAGAGCCCGGAGGGCTGGCTCGGGCTCTGGATCGCGGCGGTGCCGCTCGGCGACAGCTCCGCCGCCCGCGCCGCGGGCGGGAGACTCCGCGGCTACGCCGACGACGGCCCCGAGATGCAGCGCATCCTCGTTCATCTCGCGCACTTCCCGCTGCTGTGGGAGAACGTGAAGGGCCCCCAGGTGCGGTCGCCGCTGCGGGGGCCGGCTCCCGGCCGGTAGCGAGCGCCGCGGGCGGAGCCGCGCTCAGTCGACAGAGTCGAGCGGCCGCGCTCCGTGCTCGCGCAGGGCGACGCCGTTCACTCGCTCGCTCTCCCAGTCGGCGCCGGAGAGATACCAGACTCGCGCCCCGCGCTCGCGGAGACTCCGCAGCTCCGCGGCGGTGAGCAGGTAGACGTACTCCACCCGGCCCTCGACCTTGCCGCCCAGCCGCACCCGGATCTGCGGCAGCCAGTCGCTGGCGATCACCACGTTCCGGCCGTCGAGACGCAGCGCGCGCGCCAGGCTCCGCTCGACGTAGCGCATGCTCTGAACGCGCCGCGCGTGGTCGGTGAGCAGTGGGCCCCGGAACGAATCGAGCACGAACGGCCGGCCCAGCGCCTGAAAGGCGACGGCCCCGGTCCCGGGGGATGGGCGGTCGGCCCCGCCGGGCTGGCTCACCTTGAGCACCCACGGGGACAGCAGCAGCGCGACGCAGCACGCGATGAAGGCCCGGCGCTCCAGAAGCTGGCCGAGCAGCAGCAGCGTGAGCGGCACGGCCGGAACCAGGTAGGCGGCCTCGAACGGCAGCCGCAGGTACGCGACGAGGAAGAGCGCGAGGCCGCTTCCACACGCGCCGAGCAGCAGCGGGCTCGCGGTCCGGGGAATGGAGGGCTGGCGCGGCGCCCGCCTGCCACGAACGAGACGGGGGCCCGCCGCCAGCACGAGGGCCACGAAGCCGGGAATGCCCCACACGTCCACCGTCGCGTTCTTGAGCACGAGCAGCGCTTCGGGATAGCGGTGCGGGTAGTAGCGGAAGAAACCGGCTCCGTACGTGAGGAACACGGGCAGGAACCCGAGTGTGCCCACCGCGAGCGCCGTGGTCGCGAGCACGAGCGCGGGGCGCCGCCGGGCACCCGGCGGGCTGGCGTGGGCGAGTGCCAAGCCGAGCGGTAACAGCCAGGCCGCGGACGTGAGCCGGGAGGCGATCGCGAGACCGCCGAGCACACCCGCCACCAGCGGACGGCGCCGCAGCGCGAAGTCGAGGCCGGCCAGGGCGAAGCCGAGCGACCACGAGTAGTCCATCGCGCTCACACCGGCGATGAAGACCACCGGCGTCGAAGCCATCGCGAGGCTCGCCAGCAAACCGTTCCGACTCCCTAGCCGGCGCAGCGTGAGCGCGAAGAACCCGGCCCCGAGCGCGCCGATCAGTGCGCTCACGCCATTGAGCGCGAGCGGCCCGCCCTTCCAGATCAGCGACGAAGCCAGCTCGTGAAGCGGGTAGCCCGGGAAGCGCGAGGCCTCGTAGTGCCCGGTGGCGCCGATGACGCGCGCCGCCCACGCGACGCGCCACGAGTCGGGATCGGCGCCGTAGCCCGCGCCGAGAAAGGGCAGGCGCATCAACAGCGCGAGCGTCGCGGAGAGCAGGAAAATCTGGAAGTCCGCCGGCGACGGCCGGGGACGAGCCGTAGAGAGTCCCTCCCGCGTCACGCTGGACCTTTCCGTTCCGTCACGGCCCCGGCACCCGCACCGGTCTTCCCTCCCATTCACGGAACGCGCGTTCGAGCACCGCCTGCGCCGGCTTGCCGCGCGGCGTGAACGAGTGATCGAGCGGACCTCCGGCCTCTGGAGAGCTGAACCATTTCCAGATCAGCGCCCCCGCGACCCAGTCGCAGGGCTCGAGCGCCCCCACCACCGCCTCGTAGCAGGCGCGCTGGGTCTCGAGATCGAGCGGACCGTTCCGCTCCTCCCACGGCCGCACCGGCGCGTCCGCGCAGGGCGCGTACCCCACTTCGGCGAGCAGCACCGGCCGGCGCGCGCGCGCGCCCACCGCGCGGAGCTGGCGCAGCGCCTTCGCGGCGCCGGCCCTGAGCGCCGGTAGCGACCGGGTCGGCCCACTGGCGAGTGGTGTGTAGAACGAGACCGCGACCACGTCGAGCGCGTCCCAGAAGGTGATCCCCTCGAGCTCCTGCCCCCAGTTCGCGTCGTAGGTGAGCGTGCCGCCGTAAACCCGCCGCACGTCGGCGATCAGCGAGCGCCAGCGGTCGGGATGCCCGAGCGAGGCGGTCGCCAGCTCGTGGCCCACCACCAGGCCGTCGAAGCCCTCGCGCTCGGCGAGCAGCGCGTAGTGGAGGATGAACGCGCGGTACTGCTCGAAGAACTTCGTCCATCCCGCCACGCCGAAATCGAGCTCGCCGGTCCAGCCGCGCGTCCAGAGGTGGGGCGCGAGCCACACCCGCATCCCGAGCGCGCGGGCGCGCGCGCCGGCCTCGACGATGGACTCGTCGCTCTCCTCGTCCGCCCCGCCTTCCGCGCTCGGATAGATCTCGGGCGTCCGCGGCGACGGCAGGTAGCCGAAGGGCGTGAGCGAGACCCAGTCCACGCCCATGCGCCTGAGATCCGAGAGCTCGCGCCCGCACGCCGCGGAGAGGTAGCCGCCCTCGAGGCTCACCGCGTGGGCGAGGCACACGCCGCGCTGAAAACCGTCGGCCGGCCGCCACGGGCGTGGCCTGAGCACCGGACGCCTGCGCTCGCCGAGGCGCGCCAGTGAATCGGCGAGCGCGGCGTAGCGCCTCTCCACGCACGCCGGGTCCACTCCCGCCGTGCGGCACAGGCTGTCGAGCGACCCGGGGGGCTGAGCGACCAGCAGCGCGCGCAGCGTCGCGCGCGCCCGCGGCCCCGCGCATTCGACCGCCGCGCGCGCGAGCAGCGCC
>CAZYQK010000062.1:0-17704 GCA_964650245.1 uncultured bacterium
GCCTGCTTGCTCTTCGCCAAATCCCCTTCCACTTTCTTCTGCGCGGACTCCGCGGTGGCCAGATCACTTTTCGCTGTGGCGAGCGTGTTCGACGCGCGGGTGGGCCCCTGCTACCGCTGTCTCTATCCCGACCCGCCGCCACCCGGGCTGGTGCCGTCGTGCGCAGAGGGCGGCGTGCTCGGCGTGCTGCCGGGCGTGATCGGTGTGTTTCAGGGGATCGAAACCTTGAAGCTCATCCTGGGCCAGGGGGAGACGCTGGTCGGACGCCTGATCCTGTTCGACGCGCTGGCGATGAGCTTCCGCGAGCTCAAGCTGCGCAAGGATCCGGCCTGTCCCCTGTGCGGCGAGCGGCCGACCATCACCGCCCTAATCGACTACGAGCAGTTCTGCGGGCTCTCGCCGGTGGAGCAGGCCGGCGCCGAGGCGGCGGCGCTCGACATCTCGGCCCGGGAGCTCGACGCGCTGCGCGAGCGCGGCGACGATTTCATGCTGATCGACGTGCGCGAGCCGCACGAGTTCGAGATCGCGCGCATCCCGGGCGCCGTGCTCATGCCGCTCAACTCGCTGCCCGAGCGGCTCTCAGAGTTGGATTCGAGCCGCGAGATCGTGCTCCACTGCCACCACGGGCAGCGCAGCATGCGCGCACTCGAGTTCCTCAGGCGCTCGGGGTTCCGCAAGCTCAAGAACCTGCGCGGCGGCATCGACTCGTGGTCGCGCGACGTGGATCCGGGCGTTCCGCGCTACTGATGTTGGCCCCGCCGCGTCTCGCGCGGCCCGCACCGGCGGGTTGACCGCGAACGCCGGCCTCGCTTTACTGCGCGCATGACACGAAACCGCATCGCGACCGCCGCCGCGCTCCTCGCCCTCGCCGGCTGCGCCACCAATCCGGTCACCGGCCGCCACGAGCTTTCGCTGGTGACCGCGAACCAGGAGCTCGCGATCGGGCGTGAGGGCCATGCCGCGATCGTCGCCGAGTACGGCGTGTACGACGAGCCGCGGCTCGCGGCCTATGTGGACAGCGTGGGGCAGGCGCTGGCGCGGGTGTCGCACCTGCCTCAGCTCAAGTGGACCTTCACCGTGCTCGACGATCCGGTGGTGAACGCCTTCGCCACGCCGGGCGGTTACATCTACATCACGCGCGGTATCCTCGCCCACCTGAACTCCGAGGCCCAGCTCGCCGGCGTGCTGGGACACGAGATCGGCCACGTCACGGCGCGTCACACCGCGCAGCGCATCACCCAGCAGCAGCTCGCCGGGCTCGGCCTGACGCTGGCGTCCGCATTCTCCGAAGGCTTCCGGCGCTACGGCGAAGCTGCGCAGTCGGCGCTCCAGCTCGTGTTCCTCAAGTATAGCCGCGACGACGAGACCCAGGCCGACGAGCTGGGGGTGAGCTACAGCGCGCGGGCCGGCTACGACCCGCGCGAGATCCCGGCCACCTACGCCATGCTCAAGCGCGTGGGCGAGCGCGAAAGCCAGCGGCTGCCCGCCTTTCTCTCGACCCACCCCGACCCCGGCGACCGCGAAGCGCGCACGCGCCAGCTCGCGACCGCGGCGGTGGCGGGGAAGAGCGGGCTCGAGATCCGGGGCCGGGCCTACCTCGCGCGCCTCGACCGCCTGGTGTTCGGCCGCGACCCACGGCAGGGCTATTTCGAGGGCGAGCACTACTACCACCCGCAACTCGGATTCCAGCTCAGCCTCCCGGCCGGATGGAAGACGCAGGACACGCACGCCAGCGTCACGGCGATGGAGCCCCAGCAGCACGCGGGCGTGGAGCTGACGCTCGCCGACGCCGGAACGCTCGCGCCCGCGAGCTACGCCGCCGAGCTGGTGCGCCGCGGGCGCGCGACGGACGCGCGCGGCGTCGGTGAGAGCATCGGCGGATGGGACGCGTGGGTGGGGCGCCTGAGCGTCACGGGCCAGAGCGGCGCCCCGGCGATGCTGCTCGCCGCCTTCGTGCGCAAGGGCCCGGACCGGATGCTCCAGCTGCTGGGCCGCAGCGCCGCCGCCGGGGACGCGGACGAGGAGCGCATCGTCTCCAGCATGCGCTCGCTGCGTCCGCTCACCGACCCGGCCCGGCTCGCCGCGTCGCCCGACCGCGTGAGCCTGGCGAGGGCGAGCGCGGCGGGCAGCCTCGCGGACATCCTGCAGCGCCTCGGCGCCCAGGCGCTCGACCTCGACGCGACCTCGATCCTCAACAATCTCCAGCCGGACGAAACGGTGCTCGCGGGACAGACCCTCAAGATCGTCCTGCCCGGCAAGCGGCGCTGATCCCGCCGCGGTCGCTTCGCGTTCCCTCCAGCTCCCCGCGCTCCCGCCTCGAGGGTGATTTCCGCCAAACGCCGCGCGAAGTTTCCCAGCACCGCCGTGCACCCCGCCATTGCACGAATTGCATCGCGGACGAGATTGATTCCCGAGGCTCGAGCGAGCCTCGAACCCGTTGAGCCGCAATGGGCTCGCTGACGGCTACGAGGGTCCCGCGGGCGGCACGCTCGATGCGCTCAGAGTCCTGCGACACCGCGGCCCCGCCCAAAGGGAGCGGGTTCGTGGAGCCGCGAACGATCACCCTTTGAGTGCGGCGAGGGATCGCCCGAGATGCGGAGGTACCTGTGAATCACGTCAGGAAGTTCAGTCTGTGGGCCGCGCTCGTGCTGGCCGGCGGGGCCTGGCTCGCGGGATGTTCCAGCCTGCCCTCGGGGCCGGGGTCGAACGCCTACCCGGATCCGCAGCTCGTGCGGGTGGATGCGCCGCCGGCGGGCACATTCCACGGGAGGGGTGGGGGATCGCCGGAGCCGCTCTCCAGCTCCAAGGATATCGATGGGGACAAGGGCGGGAGCCTGACGGTCGGTCGCTTCACGGTTGACGTGCCGCGCGGCGCATACACCGGTTCGGCCACGATCACGATCGGTGTCGCGGACCCGAGCGTGCTGAAATGCGACCTGAAAGTCACCCCCAATTCTGCCAACGGCTTCTCGGTCCCGGTCACGCTCACGACCGACTGGAGCTTGACCAACGTCACCGATCCCACCTCTCTGGTCGAGGTGTGGTACGACGAGGCGGCGGGCGTCTGGCGCCAGTGTCTTGGCTCCAGCGTGGACCTCGTCAAGCTCACCGTCTTCGCCCCGCTCTCTCATTTCTCGACCTACGGCGTCCTCGAGAGCAAGGCGGGCTGGTAGGAACCGTCCCGCGAACCGATCTGGAAGGAGCAAGCCATGCGAAGCGTGGAAGGTTGCGTCAGAAGCAGGCGGCCGCGGCACGAGCCGCCGGTACCACTGGCCCAGGTTTCGAAGAACCGTGTGCGGAGCGCGGTCGCGCTCCTGCTGATCGCGGCGATCGCGGGATGCTCGGCGCTTCCCACCGCGCCGCTCCCTTCGGGCTCCACGTCGCCCCTCGGCGTGAAGAGCACGGTGGCTCCGGCCCCGGGCGGTGTCATCGCGGGGGACGACCTCGACGGCGGCGGACAGCTCCCGCCTCCGCCTCCACCTCCGGCACCGGTGCTTATCGACACGGCCGGCGCGTACCTCGTCGTGACCTATGTCGTGTACCCGAACTGGGACGCGACCATCGACTGCGGGCCTTTCTCGCTGGACGTGCCGCGCGGCGCCGTCGACAGCACGGCGACGATCGCCGTCGTGGTCAAGGACTCGGTCGCGATGCTCGTGTCGCTTCACATTTTCGGGGTGAAGAACCAATTCAATGTGCCCATCACTTTGTCGGCCGACGTTTCCCACTTCTCCGACCCGCGGACCCTGGGCGTGCTCTGGCGCAACGACGCGACCGGTAACTGGGAGGAGATCCCGAGCTGGCTGGACGCCAGGAACAACACCATCCATGCGCCGCTCGAGCACTTCTCCGAATACACGGTTCAGGAGGTCCTGAAGTCGAAGGCGGGCTGGTAATGGTGGCTCGCACGTGTCCCTCGCCCCTCGTGCCCGGAGACGGGCACCCGGGGCGACAGCCGGCGACGAAACTCATCGAGCGAGGCGGCAGTTGAACTCGATCCCGCGAATCCGCACCACGGCAATGGTGGCCATCACGGTAGCGATGGCTGCCTTCGCCATGTGGCGCGCCTGGTCCGGCACCACTCCCGCAGCATTTGCCTACTGGCTCGCGGTGTGCGCGGCCGGCGAGGTGCTGTGGATCCGCCTGCCGCTCGGCTCTGCGACCATCAGCATGGCCTCGTGCTTCAACTTCGCGGCGCTGCTCGTGCTCTCGCGCGGCGAAGCCATGGCGATCACCGCGCTTTCCACGCTGATCGTCGAGCTGGCCCTGATGCGCAAGCCGGCGATGCGCGCGATCTTCAACGGCGCACAGACCGCGCTCGCGGTGGCGGCCGCGGCCTGGGCGTTCGACCGCGCGAGCGGCGGATCGCGCGACCTGGTGGCGCTGGTTTCCGGCTTCCGGCTGCTGCCCTTCGTGGCGGCGGCGGCGGCCTACTACGTGGTGAACCGCGGCGCGGTCTCGCTCGCGGTGGCTTCGAGCACCGGCCTCACGCCGCTCCGCGCGTGGCGCGAGAATTTCGGCAGCGGCTACGAGTTGCTCGCGTGCGGCGCCGTGTTCTCGCTCGGCGCGCTGGTCGCCGTCCACTACTCGGCGATCGGCATGGCGGGCACGCTGCTGGTGGCGCTGCCGCTCGCGCTCGCGTGCGACGGCCTGCGGCGCTTCACGCGCCGCGAGGCCCCGGCGGCCGAAACCGGCGAGCGGAAAACCCGCGCGGCCTGATTCACGCGCCGCGCGGGCGCGCCTTCCGCTTCTCTCCGCAGCCCGTCGCGCCACATCCACCCTCCGTTCGCGCGCCACCGTCGGGCGCCGCGCGCTTCGCTGCGGCGCTCGCGCGCCAGAGCACTGCCGCCCCGCAGTTTCGGTTGACAGCCTCGTGACCCGTGCGTAAGGTTCCGCGCCTTACCATGAAACGAGCCTTCATCCTCGCCATCGTCATCACCATCCTGGTGGCCGGCACCGCGGCCTTCACGCAATCGTTTTCGGTGCAGTTGGGCGACCGCAAGGGTCCCACGCAGCCCATCCTCTTCAGCCATCAGATTCATGCCGGCAAGCTCGGCATGAATTGCCTCTACTGCCACTCCAGCGCCGACAAGTCGCCGATCGCGAACATCCCGGCGGTCGGAACCTGCATGGGTTGCCACAAGCTGGCCCGCGCCGACCGGCCCGAGATCATGAAGCTCGCCGGCTACTTCGAGCGCGGCGAGCCGGTGCCGTGGGTCGAGGTCTACCGGCTGCCCTCGCACGTCAAGTTCAACCACAAACGCCACGTGCGGGCTGGCTACCAGTGCGCGGAGTGTCACGGCAAGGTGCAGGAGATGGCGGTGTTGTACCAGTATCCGTCGCTCAAGATGGGCTGGTGCCTCGGCTGTCATCGCCAGAAGCTCGACGATCCGAAGTTCCCGGCCACCATGGACTGCGTGGTTTGCCACCACTAGGAGCCCGATGAGCGACGACTTCGTCTTCGACCGCCGCGACTTCCTCAAGCTGGTCGGCATCGGCGTGGCCGGCGCCGCGGCGGGCTGCGCCAGTCCCCCGGCCGAGCGGCTCATCCCGTACCTGGTGCCGCCCACCGACATCCTGCCGGGCGTCGCATACTGGTACGCCAGCACCTGCCGCGAGTGCCCGGCGGGCTGCGGCGTGCTGGTCAAGGCGCGCGACGGGCGCGCCATCAAGATCGAGGGCAATCCCGCGCACCCGGTGAACCGGGGCGGGCTGTGCGCGCGCGGCCAGGCGGGACTGCAGGGTCTCTACGATCCCGACCGCGTGCGCGGTCCCATGGTGAAGGAAAACGGCGCCTGGAAGCCGATCGCGTGGGACGAAGGCCTCAAGCTCGCGGCCGGCAAGCTCTCCGAGGCGCTGAAGGCGAAGCGCGGCGTCGCGCTGCTCACCGACAACGGGACCGGCTCGCTCCACCGGCTGGCGGGCGAGTGGGCGGCCGCCGCCGGAGCCACGCACCTGGTGTACGAGGCGTTCGCGCACGAGAGCATGCGCGAGGCGAACCGCCGCACCTTCGGCGTGGCCGCGATCCCCAACTTCGACTTCGCGAGCGCGCGCATGCTGGTGGCGTTCGGGGCCGACTTCCTCGAGACCTGGCTCTCGCCGGTGGGGCACGCGCGCGGATTCGCCGCCGCCCGCGAGGCCCACAACCCGGCGCGCTTCGTCGCGGTCGAGCCGCGGCTCTCGCTCACCGGCGCCAACGCCGACGAATGGATCGCGGTGCGCCCGGGCGGCGAGATGGCGCTCGCCTTGGGAATGGCGCGCGTCATCCTGAGCGAGGGGCTGGGGCCCACGCTCGCGGAGCGCGGTGCGTTACTCGACGCGGTCTCCGGCTTCACGCCGCAGGCGGTCGAGCAGCAGTGCGACGTGCCGGCGGCGAAGGTCGAGGTGCTGGCGCGGGTGTTCGCCGCCGCGGGCCCGAGCCTGGCGGTCGCGGGCGGGATCGCGGCGCAGAACGATCAGTCGGTGGCGCTCCATGCCGCGGTCAACCTGCTCAATTACGTGGCCGGCAACATCGGCCGCACCGTGCGCTTCGATCGCACCCAGAACTACGACGCGGTCGCGAGCTTCGGCCAGTTGCAGCGGCTGATCGGCACGATGGGCGAGGGCAAGGTGGACGTGCTGGTGGTCAACGGCGCCAATCCGGTCTACGGCGCCCCCGCGTGGGCCGGCTTCCCCGCCGCGATGGACCGGGTGCTGTTCAAGATCTCGCTCTCGCCGGTGCTGGACGAAACCGCCGAGCGCTGCGACCTGCTGCTGCCGGGCACTCACTGGCTCGAGTCGCTGGGGGACGCCGAGCCCGCGCGCGGCGTGCACGCGCTGGTCCAGCCCGCGATGCAGAAACTCCCGATGTTCGACGCGCGCCCGACGGGCGATGCGCTGATCGCGCTCGCGAAGGGCGCGGGACTGGGTGCCAATTGGCCCGAGACTTGGGCCGACTACTTGAAGGCGCAATGGGCGCCGCTCCACCGGCAATTCGGCGCCGGGCGCGACTTCGAAACCTTCTGGCGCGACGCGCTGGCGAGCGGCGGGGTGTGGGAGGACGTGGCCGCGCCCACGGTGCGCTGGAGCGCGACGCCCGCCTTCGCCTCGCCGCAGCTCCAGGGGGCGGGCGACCTGGCGCTGGTGCTCTACCCCTCGAGCGCTTTCTACGACGGACGCGGCGCCAACAAGCCGTGGCTCCAGGAGCTGCCCGATGTCACCACCAAGGCGGTGTGGGGCTCGTGGGTCGAGATCCATCCCGAGACCGCGAAGCAGCTCGGGGTGGCGAGCGGTGATCCGGTGAAGGTCGAGACCGACGCGGGCGCGATCGAGCTGCCGGCCTACGTCTACGGCGGGCTGCGCCCCGACACCATCGCGATTCCGCTCGGACAGGGCCACACCGCGTACGGACGCTACGCGAAGGGGCGCGGCGTGAACGCGCTGGCGCTGCTCTCGCCGGCGCAGGATGCGGCCTCGGGCGCGGTCGCCTACCTGAGTGCCAGGGCGCGGCTCGCGAAGGCCGGCCGGGCGGCCGACCTGGTCGTGACGCAGCGGGAGAAGCAGCAGGGCTGGCGCGGCGTCGCCCAGATCATCCCGGTCTCCGCGCTGTTCGCCGAGGTCGCGACCCACGGCGAATCGGACCGTCCGCTCACGAACCTCCACCAGACTCCCGCCGGTCACCACGAGGGCGAGCCGCCGCCGCCGCCCTCCCAGACCCGGCCCGGGAAGCACACGACCCCGATGCAGCAGCCCGAGGGCTACCAGGTCCCGGCCCACGCGTACACCGCGTTCGAGCCCGAGCATCACACCCGCGGCCCGCGCGCCATTCCCATCGACCAGGGCAGCTACAAGCACGCGCAGCATCGCTGGGCGATGGCGATCGACCTCAACTCCTGCACCGGTTGCAGCGCCTGCGTGGTGGCGTGCTCGGCCGAGAACAACATTCCGACCGTGGGCGCTGACATGATCAAGCGCGGGCGCGAGATGTCGTGGATCCGGATCGAGCGCTTCGAAGAGAAGCTCGTCGCCGGCGAGCACGACGTGCGCTTCCTGCCCATGATGTGCCAGCACTGCGGCGACGCGCCGTGCGAAACCGTGTGCCCGGTCTACGCCACCTACCACAACCCCGAGGGGCTGAACGCGCAGATCTACAACCGCTGCGTGGGCACCCGCTACTGCTCCAACAACTGCCCATACAAGGTTCGCGCCTTCAACTTCTTCGACCACCCGGCGCCCGAGAAGCCGACCTTCGCGTTCCCCGAGCCGCTCAACTGGCAGCTCAACCCCGACGTCACGGTGCGCTCCAAGGGCGTGATGGAGAAGTGCACCATGTGCGTGCAGCGCATCCTCGAGGGCAAGGGCTTGGCGAAGGACGAGGACCGGCCGCTTCGCGACGGCGAGATCCAGACCGCCTGCCAGCAGTCGTGCCCGACCCGGGCGATCGTGTTCGGCGACCTGACGGACCCCGAGAGCGAGGTGCACAAGAAGTCGTTCGGCGAGCGCCGCTACTGGGTCTTGAACGAACTCAACACCAAGCCCGGCGTGACCTACTTGAAGAAGGTGAAGCAGGGGTCAGCATGAGCGGGACCCCGGCGTGACCGAGACCTTCGAAGCGGTGATGACGGCGGAGACCATCGACGCCGCGGAGCACCTCCCGCCGGCGATGACGCAGAAGTCGCTCAACCAGGACATCCTGCGCATGCTGAAGCGGCCGGGGAAGATCTGGTGGAGCGTCTTCCTGCTCGACCTCTCGATCCTCGCGGTCGCGATGATCGCCGAGCGCAACCAGATCGTGCTCGGCATCGGCGTGGCGGGTCACACGCGCCCGGTGATGTGGGCGTCCTACGTCGCGAACTTCGTGTTCTGGGTCGGCATCGCCCACTGCGGCACGCTGGTCTCGGCCATCCTGTTCTTGTTCCGATCGCACTTCCGGCGCGCCGTCTACCGCGTCGCCGAGGCGATGACGGTCTTCGGGGTGCTCACCGCTGGCCTGTTCCCGATCATCCACCTCGGTCGCCCGTGGTTCGCCTACTGGCTGTTTCCGTACCCGAACCAGCGCCAGCTCTGGCCCAACTTCCGCTCCCCGCTCGAGTGGGACGTGTTCGCGGTGACCACCTACCTCACGGTCTCCAGCATCTTCTTCATCGTCGGCATCATCCCCGACGCCGCGGTGCAGCGGGACCATGCGCAGAATCGCTTCCACCGCCTGCTGGGCACCATCTTCTCGTTCGGATGGCGCGGCTCGAACGGCGGCTGGAAGCACTTCTACAGCGCCTACCTCTACTTCGCGGCGTTCGCGACGCCGCTCGTGCTCTCGGTGCACAGCGTGGTGTCGTGGGACTTCGCGATGGCCCAGGTCCCGGGCTGGCACAGCACCATCTTCGCGCCCTACTTCGTGGCCGGCGCCATCTTCTCCGGCGTGGCGCTGGTGATCAACCTGCTCATCATCATGCGCAAGGGCTACCGGCTAGAGCACATCGTCACCGTGGACCACATCGAAAAGCTCTCGAAGCTGGTGCTGCTGACCTCGACCATCGTCGCCTACTCCTATCTGGTCGAGTTCTTCTGCGCCTGGTACGGGCCGAGCAAGATGGAGCGCGACATGTTCTGGTGGCGGTTCACGGGCCACTTCTGGTGGGCCTCGGGGATCATGTTCACCTGCAACGTGATCGTCCCGCTCTCGCTCTGGTTCAAGAAGGTGCGTCGCAACCTGACTGTTCTGTTCGTGATCATGCTGCTGGTGAACGTGGGCATGTGGTTCGAGCGCTTCGTCATCATCATCACGTCGCTGGCCCATCCCTTCAATCCCAGCACCTGGCAGATCAACTACCGCATGTCGTGGACCGAGGCCGCGATCCTGGCGGGATCGTTCGCCTGGTTCGGGATGTACTTCCTGCTCTTCATCCGGCTGCTCCCCGCGTTTTCGATCGCCGAGCTCAAGGAAACGCTCGCGCCTCCCATGCGGAGGAAGGCGTGAGCCTGAAGCAATCCCTGGAGCGCGCGGTGGACCGGATCGTCCAGGGGCCGGTGTCGCGCCAGCGCGGCGTCATGGGGGTCTACTACCACGTGAACGACGCCGCCGATGCCGTGCGGGCGCTGCGGCAGCAGGGGCACCGCGACCTGAGCGTCTTCTCGCCGGTCCCCTACCACGAGATCGAGCGCGCGCTCGAGCAGGGGCCGTCCCTGGTGCGGTGGGTGACCTTCGGGGGCGCGGTGCTGGGGCTCACCGGCGGGTTCGCGCTCTGCATCTTCTCCGTGATGTCCTACCCGCTGGTGGTGGGGGGGAAGGAGCTGATCTCGCTGCCGCCGTTCGTGGTCATCGGCTACGAGTCCATGATCCTGCTCGGCGTGCTCGCCAACCTGCTCGGCATGCTGGCGCTGGCGCGGCTCCCGCACTTGAAGTCGAAGGCGCCCTACGACCCGCGCTTCACCGAGGACCGGATCGGCATCTGGGTGCCATGCGAGGGTGAGGCTGCGTCACGGGTGCAGGAGATGTTGCGCGGCCACGGCGCCGAGGAGGTGAAGGTCCATGCCTAGGCTCGGCGTGGGAGTCGTGGCGATCGGCGTGGTCGCGCTGTTCAGTGTGGGCGGCGTCCGGCAGGGCTGCCGGGATGCCGTGCACTCGCTGACCACGCTGGCCTACCCGCCCGTGCGCGACATGCGCGCCAGCGTGGTGATCGCGTCTCAGAAGATCGTGATGAGCGCGCCCGACGACGCCAGCGTGCCCGTCACCGGGCGCGACGTTGCGGGCGAAGACCCACCCTATGACCGGAACCAGTTCCGCGTGAACCCCTATGCGCCGACCGACTCCTCGATCGCGCGCGGCGAGCAGAAGTTCGCGAAGACCTGCGTGCCGTGCCACGGCCAGTCGCTGGCCGGCGACGGGCCGGTCGCCGCGCTCTTCATGCCGCCGCCCGACCTGCTGGCGCAGCCCACGCGCGAGCGCAAGGACGGATTCATCTATTCCTACATCCGCTTCGGCGGAATCGTCATGCCGTCCTACGGCGCGCAGGTCACCGCCGAGGAAGCCTGGAACATGGTGAACTTCATCCGCAGCCGGCAGAAGGCGAGCCCGCGATGAGCCACGACGCCACGCTTCGGGACATCGCGAGCAAGCTCCCGGTCACGCCCAATGCCCGCAAGCGCCTGATCTGGATGGCCTGCATGGCGTTCGGGATCGCCGCGCTCGCGTTCCTGTTCTTCCAGGAGCCGAGGCGCGCGTGGGGCGCCTACGCCATCAACACGATGTATTTCATGGGCATCGCGCAGGGCGCGGTGGTGCTGGCGTGCGCCATCCGGCTCGCGAACGGGCGCTGGGCCGGGCCGGTGCTGCGAATCGCCGAGTCGCTCTCGGCCTTTCTCCCGTTCGGGTTCGCGCTCATGGTGATCCTGCTCGCGGCCGGGATCTGGACCTACCTGCCGTGGATCGGACACGTGGAGGCGCGGCAGGCGGCGTTCCTCAACGTCCCGTTCCTCTACGCGCGCACGCTGTTCGGCCTCGGCCTGCTGTGGTGGCTTTCGCGCGACCTGGTGCGAACCTCGCTGCGGACCGACGCTCACCTGCTCAAGCAGCACGTAGACCCGAGCCTCAAGCCCGAGTACGAGAAGCTCTCGGAAGGCTGGCGCGGCGACGAGGCCGAGGCGGTATGGCAGCGCGATCATCTCGCCAAGCGCGCGCCGCAGATCATCCTGCTCTACGCGGCCGTCTACACCCTGATGGCGTGGGACTTCATCATGGCGCTCACGCCGGAGTGGGTCTCGACGCTCTTCGGCTGGTGGTTCTTCATGGGCGCGTTCCTCTCCGGCATCGCGATGACCGCGTTTCTGGCGACCCAGCTCCGCGCCAAGTACCGGCTCGAGGCCTACATCACGCCCGATCACTTCTGGGACATCGGAAAAATCGCGTTCGGGTTCAGCATCTTCTGGGTCTACCAGTTCTGGTCGCAGTACCTGCCGATCTGGTACGCCAACCTGCCCGAGGAGACCGGCTGGGTATTCCTGCGATTCGAGGAGCCGTGGCGTGCGCTCGGCTTCACCGCGTTCACCTTTGTGTTCGTGCTGCCGTTCCTCGGGCTCATGAACATCTACACCAAGAAGAATCCCTTCTGGCTCGGGCTGTTCAGCCTCATCATTCTTTCCGGCCTGTGGATGGAGCGGCACATCCTGGTGATGCCGTCGCTCAGCCCGGATCGGGTGTGGGTGGGGCTGCCCGAGATCGGCGTCACGATCGGCTTCCTCGGCGTGTTCGGCTGGGCAGTTCAAAGCTTTCTGAGCAAGTATCCGGCCGTCAAGGTGGCCGACGTGTTAGCCGGCCATGGGGGACACAGGCACTAGCGCGCGGTCCGACTCTTCCGCGTGCGGCCGGCGCCCGGGTCCTCCGATAGGGACCCGGGCGTTCGTGCATGAGGCGGAGCGGCCGTACGCTCGCGGGCGAGTCGCGCGCGGGGCGCGGACCGCGGACTTCGGCGTGAAGCGTTTGCCGGGATGGCGGAATGGCGAGACGCGGGACACTTAAAATGTCCTGGGCGAAAGCCCGTGCAGGTTCGAGTCCTGCTCCCGGCACTTGGACCTTCGACGGATGAAGGTCACTCAACTTGGATCGGTTTTAGGGGGCAGGTCAGAAGGATGGACGCCCCGGCCGCTTCCGAGTAGCTTTCCTAGCCGTGGATCTCGTGGCCGTTCTCAGGCGACCGGAAGGCAAGACTCTCGAATACAAGCGCGAGCTGTCCTCGCCGGACGGGGCACTCCGCACCATCGTGGCCTTCGCCAACACCGCCGGCGGCATTCTGCTGATCGGTGTGGAAGATGCCACGCGAAACGTTCGTGGCGTGCGCCTGCCCTTGGATCTGGAAGAACGCCTCGCCAGCCTAATCAGCGACAACATCGTGCCGCGGCTTCTGCCGGACCTCGAGATCCTGCCGTGGCGCCGCACCCACGTGCTCGCCGTGCAAGTTCATCCCAGCTCGGCGAGACCGCACTACCTCAAACACGAAGGGTCAGAGAACGGCGTCTACGTGAGAGTTGGTTCCACCAATCGCCACGCGGACCGGGAACTGATCGAGGAATTGGGCCGCTTCGGCAGGGGCGAGGCCTACGACGAGCGGGCGATTCCGGATCTCGACTCGGAAGCTCTCGACTTCCGAGCTGCTTCCGAGTCGTTCGCGCCCCTGCGCAGACTGAAGCGCAAAGACCTCGAAACCCTGCGACTCGTGACTCGGCATCAGGGGCGCCAGGTGCCGACGGTCGGCGGCGTGCTCCTCTTCGGCAAGACCCGGGAGCGCGACTTCCCCGATGCGTGGATCCAGGCGGCGAGATTTCGGGGCACCGACCGCTCCGAGATCGTGGACCATGTGGAAATCCGGCTCCACCTGACCCAGGCCATCGAGGCAGCGATTGCCTTCGTGCAGAAGCATGCCTTGCACGGCGCCGAGATCGGTGCGGTGCGCCGCAAGGACCGCTGGAACCTGCCGCCCACCGCGGTGCGCGAGGCGGTAGTCAACGCCGTCGCACACGCGGATTATGCGCAGCGCGGGGCGCCCATTCGGATCTCCATCTTCGACGACCGCCTCGAGGTCGAGAATCCGGGGCTCCTGCCCTTCGGCCTCACCGTGGATGACCTGCAGCGGGGCATCTCGAAATTGCGCAACCGTGTCATCGGACGCGTTCTCCACGATCTGGGTCTGATCGAGCAGTGGGGCAGCGGCATCCAGCGCATGACAGCGGCCTGCCGCGATGCGGGCCTCGCGGCGCCCGTGCTGGAAGAGATCGGCATCCGGTTCCGGGTGACGCTCGGAACGACGAAGACCCGAAAGGCCACGATGGACGCAATTGACCAGGCGATTCTCGAGGCGCTGACCGGCGATGACGGCCGGATAACGAGCGAGATCGCCAGCGTGATCGGCCTCACTCCGCGCGCGACCCGAACGCGGCTCGCTCGCCTGGTGGGGCGCGGACTGGTGCGCGAGATCGGCACGGGGCCACAGGATCCCAAGCGGCGCTATTTCCGGACGGAGTGATGCGCATGAAATCAGACCTGAACTCGGCGATATCAGCGTTTGGGTTGTCGGCCAAGCGAAAGCTGGCGAACCCGAGTGCTCGTGGCGAGCCGGAGGACCAGCTGCGTGCACCGTTCGAACGCCTGCTCGTCGACCTCGCGGAACTGGTCGGTCTCTCGACGGCCACGGTCGCCGTCGTAGGGGAGTCCTCCGTACGCGATTTGAAGATCCGCCCGGACTACGCGGTGACCGTTCGCAGGGCGCTGGTCGGTTTCGTCGAACTGAAGGCTCCGGGCAAGGGCGCCGATCCGCGAAAGTTCAAGGACCCGCACGACAAGGACCAGTGGGAGAAGCTCCGATCGTTGCCGAATCTGATGTACTCGGACGGCAACGAGTTCGGTCTCTGGCAGGACGGCGAGCCCGTCGTCAAGGTAGTCCGGCTGACCGGAGACATCGAGTCATCGGGCAACCAGCTTCAGGCACCGCCGGGACTGCTGCCGTTGTTCGAACGGTTCCTCCGGTGGGATCCCATTCCGCCTCGCAGCGCCAAGGAGTTGGCCCGCGTCAGCGCCCGCCTGTGCCGCCTGTTGCGCGACGAGGTCACGGAGCAACTCGCTTCGGGCAGTGAAGCGCTCACCGCGCTCGCGGTGGACTGGCGAAAGCTGCTCTTCCCCGACGCCACCGACGAAAGATTCGCGGACGGATACGCGCAGGCGGTGACCTTCGGAATGCTGATGGCTCGCGCCAAGGACATTCGGCTCGCGACGGGATTTGGAAAGGTGGCGGAGGAGCTGGGCCAGACGAGTTCGCTCATCGGCGCGGCTCTCCGGCTTCTCACGGACAACGCGGAGAATCAGGCGACGCTCAAGACATCGCTCGGAACCCTGACGCGAGTGCTCGATTCAGTTCATTGGCCGACCATCAGCAAGGGCGACCCTGAAACGTGGCTCTACTTCTATGAGGATTTCCTCGAGGTTTACGACAACACTCTCCGCAAGCAGACCGGCTCCTACTACACCCCGCCCGAAGTGGTGGGCGCGATGGTCCGACTGGTTGACGAGGCCCTGAAGAGTTCCCGATTCGGACTTCACGCGGGGATGGCCTCTCCGGCGGTCACGCTGGCCGATCCGGCAACAGGCACGGGAACCTTCCTGCTCGGCGTCTTGCGGAAGATCGCCGAGACCGTCAAGGCGGACGAAGGCGCGGGTTCAGTGAAGGGTGCGATCAACGCAGCCGTTCAGCGGCTCATCGCTTTCGAGATGCAGCTCGGCCCCTTCGCCGTGGCGCAGCTGCGAATGCTCGCCGAGATAGTGGACCTGACGGGCTCGCCGCCCAGAACTCCTCCGAGAATGTTCGTAACCAACACGCTGGGGAATCCCGACGACGACGAGGGATGGATCCCCGGAATCCTCGCGCCGCTCGCAAAGTCCCGGCGCGACGCGAACAAGATCAAGCGCGAGGAACCCGTCACCGTGGTGATTGGAAACCCACCGTACAAGGAAAAGGCCAAGGGGCTGGGAGGCTGGATCGAGGGTGAGGCCGGACAAGCGGTGAAGGCGCCGCTGGCGGACTGGATGCCCCCTCCGGACTGGGGGGTGGGCGCGCACGCGAAGCATCTGCGCAATCTGTACGTCTACTTCTGGCGATGGGCCACCTGGAAGGTCTACGACCACCACCCGGCGAACAACACCGGCATCGTCTGCTTCATCACGGTGGCCGGCTTTCTGAATGGCCCCGGGTTCCAGAGGATGCGCGACTACCTGCGCAGGACTTGTGACGACGTCTGGGTCATCGACTGCTCGCCCGAGGGGCATCAGCCCGAGGTCAACACGCGCGTCTTCCAGGGCGTCCAACAGCCGGTCTGTATCGTGCTGGCTTCAAGGTCTGCCAAGAGCAGACCCGAGGCACCGGCGCGCGTCCGCTTTCAGGCGCTGCCCGCCGGGCACCGGACGGAGAAGTTCACTGCCCTCGGCAGGCTCACGCTCGGCGGCAAGGCATGGGTGGACTGCCCGGTGGACTGGCGCGCTCCCTTCCTGCCCGCCTCCACCGGAGCGTGGGCTGTGTTCCCGGCGCTGGAGGATCTCTTCGTCTACGACGGCTCGGGAGTGATGCCCGGCCGAACCTGGGTAATCGCGCCGGACGTTGAGTCGCTGCAGCGGCGCTGGCAGGTCTTGGTGGATGCACCGGCGGAGAAGAAGGAGCCGCTCTTCCATCCCCACCTCTTGAAAGGCAAGCCGGGTGACAAACACAGCATGAAGGTGGAGAAAGCGGGACTTCCTGGTTTCCCCGCCCGACTTAGTCGCGTTGCTGACGATCGCGGCCCATGCGCCGAACCAGTTCGGTACGGCTTTCGTTCTTTCGATCGACAGTGGATCGTCGCCGACAATCGCCTGATCAACCGGCCCAATCCCGCATTGTGGGAGGGGCGATCGGAGAGGCAGGTGTATCTGACTGCATTCTCTCGATTGGCCCCATCGTCGGGCCCAGCGCTGACGGCTACGGGTCACATCCCGGACCTCCACCATTACAAGGGGTCCTTCGGCGGGCGGGTATTTCCGCTCTGGCGCGATCGTGGCGCAACGATCTCCAACGTGCGCCCAAAGCTCCTCGCCTATCTCTCGAGGAAGTTCGGCGTCGAGGTCGGTGCCGAGGACGTCGTTGCCTACCTTGTCGCGACGATCGCCCATCCCAAGTTCACCGCGCGCTTTCAAGATGACCTTTCGACGCCAGGACTGCGTGTCCCAGTGACGGCCGACCGGAAGATCTTCTTCGAGGCATCCGAGCTCGGGCGCACCGTGGTCTGGCTTCACACCTTCGGCGAGCGAATGACCGACCCCGAGAAAGGCCGCCCGGCTCAACCACCACGACTCCCCGCCGAAAGAAGGCCCCGCATCCCGTCGGAGGGTGCGATTCCCGAAGACCCGGCCGCGATGCCTGATTCGATCGGCTACGACGCCAGCCGAAGGCGCCTGTTGGTCGGGGCCGGATACGTGGAGAGCGTCGAGCCCGGTGTCTGGCAATATGAGGTGTCGGGCAAACAGGTCCTGCTTCACTGGTTCAGCTACCGAAAGGCAAACCGGGAACGCCCCATTCTCGGCGACCGGCGGCCCCCCTCGCCGCTAGGGAACATTCAGCCTGATCACTGGCTCGCCGAGTACACGACCGAGCTGATCAACTTGCTCAACGTCCTGGGGTGGCTCGTCGATCTCGAACCGGCTCAGGCTCGACTGCTGGAGGCCATCTGCGCCGGGCCGACGCTTTCGGCGGAGGAATTGCGTGCCGCGGGGGCCTTCGAAATCCCGGCCGAGCCGCGGCGCAAAAACCGAAAGCTTGAGAATCCAAGTCTCTTTAGGTAGCTCTGCACGCGAGACGAGCGCGGCTCATCGCTCGATCAACACGACGCCGAGATCGAGCCCGACCTGAGAATGGCCGCGGCGTAGAGGCTCTGTCCCTATCCTGTTTGAATCCCGTTGGGGACGCCTCAGCCTTCTCATCCACGGCAGCGCGTCGCACACGCGTGAGAGCTATTGAGCGCGAAGATTGTGCGGGAACTGAGCGGGCACATGCGCGCTGGGTGGCGGCCTCAGAGGCTGACGTACGACCGGAGAGTCTCCCCGACGGCGGGTCCGGCCAGCGTGAGCGTGCGGAGGATAAGAGGACGCCCGCACCGACATCACCTAGCCTGAATCATTCGCGAAGTTTGAGGAACACGAAGACCTCCGTGTGGTAGA
>CAZYQK010000063.1:0-12011 GCA_964650245.1 uncultured bacterium
GCGCCCTCGAGCTGGGCTTCGACGCGGTCGGTATCGCCGCGGTGACGCCGCTCGAGGCGGGCGCGCGCTACGAGGCGTGGCTCGCGGCCGGGCGCCACGGCGAGATGCGCTGGCTCGCGTCCACCAAACATCGCGAGCGCCGCGCCGACCCCGGACGCATCCTCCGCGAGGTGCGCGCGGTGGTGTGCGTCGCGCTCTGTCACGAACCGTCGCGAGACGCGGCGCGCGAACGGCGCCTGGGCCGCATCGCGCGCTACGCCGCTGGCGAGGACTACCACCGCATCATGCGCGAGAAGCTGCTCGGGCTGCAGCGCTTCATCCGCGGGCAGGGGCTGCCCGGCTCGCGCGCGCTGTGGTACAGCGACACCGGCGCCATCCTCGAGCGCGGCTGGGCCGAGCGCGCGGGCCTGGGCTGGATCGGCAAGCACTCGGGCCTGCTCTCGCAGTCGCTCGGCTCGTGGTTCCTGCTGGGCGAGGTGCTGGTGGATCGCGCGCTCGACCCCGACCTGCCACTTCCGCAGGAGCACTGCGGGACTTGCACGCGCTGCATCGACGCCTGCCCTACCCATGCGATCGTCGCGCCCTACCAGCTCGACGCGCGGCTCTGCATCTCCTACCTCACGATCGAGCTGCGCGGCCCGATCCCGCGCGCGCTGCGGCCGTTGGTGGGCGACTGGATCTTCGGCTGCGACGTGTGCCAGGAGGTGTGCCCGTGGAACCGCTTCGCGCCCCCGGCGCGCGACGCCCGGCTCCACGCGCGGACGCTCGAGGGCTGGACGCTCGAGAGGTTCCTCACGCTCGACGAGCCGGGCTTCGCCGAGCTGTTCGCGGGGAGCCCCATCCGCCGCGCGCAGCGGGCCGGATTCCTGCGCAACGTGTGCGTCGCGCTCGGAAACCGCGCGGAGGCGGGCGCGGCGCCGGCGCTCGCCCGCACGCTGGAGCACGAGCGCGACGCCCTAGTGCGCATGCACGCGGCGTGGGCGCTGGGCGAGATCGGGCGCCGCATCGCGGCGGAGGACACGAGGCGCCCGGTCGAGGAGATCCGCGGCGCGCTGGAGCGGGCCGCAGGGGGTGACGCCTCGGCGGAGGTGCGCGACGAGTCCGCGGCGGCGCTGGCGCGAATCGCGTAGCGGCAGCCGGGCACCGCGCGCGCACCGGTGGCCGACTTGATTGCGTCGAGGTTTCGTCTCCGCCGGCAGGGGTCTACACTCGTGGACAGCCACGCCGGGCCGCGAAGGCCTGCCCCGCGGCCCGGCGCGCGCATCCTTTCGATAGGCGCTGACATGCGGGCACCCACTCGCCTCGTTCCCCTTTGCCGCATGGCCATGCTCGGTGGCATGGCCGCCGGCCTCGTTCTGGTTCATTCCCCCGCGGGAGCAATCTCGGGTCACGTGCTCTTCGCGCCTGCGGGAAGCTCCTTTCCGACCTTTTCCGATCTCCTCGGAGTGAGCGTGCAGTCGGCCGGCGACGTCAACGGCGACGGGCATCCGGATTTCATCGTCGGCGCGCCCACCACGAGCATGGGGACGGGGCGGGCATTCGTCTACTTCGGAGGCTCGCTGGCGGACACGACCGCCGACCTCGTCCTGGATGGCGAGGCGCCCGGCGATTTCTTCGGCCAGTCCGTCGCGTCGGCGGGCGACTTCAATGGCGACGGATATTCGGACGTCATCGTCGGCGCGTGGCAGAACGATACGGCTGCGCGCGAGTCGGGGCGCGCCTACCTGTACCTCGGCGGGCGGCATCCGGACAACATCCCCGACCTCATCTTCCGCGGCGTCGCCGAGGAAGACTTCCTGGGTTTCTCGGTCGCGGGCGCCGGCGACCTCAACGGCGACGGCTACGCAGACGTCATGGCGAGCGCCACCTATACCGGTCCCGGTGGCACGGGGGCCGGCGTCGAGCACATCTACTTCGGGGGTCTGGCCGCGGACGCAGTCGCCGATCTCGTGCTGACAGGCGAGAACCGGGGGGATCTGTTCGGCGGAGCCGCTCCCGCCGGAGACGTGAACGGTGACGGTCATCCCGACGTGATCGCTGGCGCCATTTCCAACGACGCGGGCGGCACGAACGCGGGCCGGGCCTACGTCTACTTCGGCGGCCCGGGGATGGATCGGGTGCCCGACCTCGTCCTCACCGGGGAGGGGCCGGGAGACTACTTCGGCCGCGTGGCCGGCGCCGGAGACGTGAACGGGGACGGCTTCGCCGATTTCCTGGTCGCGGCGTTTGCGTCCAGCGCAACATCACCGTATACGGGGCGCGTCTACCTCTATTTCGGCGGGGCGTCGCCGGACTCGATCGCGGATCTCGTGCTGACCGGAGAGGCTGCCGGCGACGATTTCTCCAAGATCGCAACCGCCGGTGATGTGAATTCCGACGGATACGCGGACCTCATCGTCGGTGCTAGCCTCAACGACGGGGACGGTGACGCAGCAGGTCGTGTCTACGTGTTCCTCGGGGGCGTCGCGCCCGATACCGTCCCGGATCTCGTCATCACGGGCGAAGCCGCCGGCGACCGATTCGGCACGTCGGTCGCGAGCGCGGGCGACGTGAATGGTGACGGATACTCCGACGTAATCGTCGGGGCCTGGGGCAACGACGCAGGTGGCTCCGCTGGAGGACGCGCCTACTTCATCGCCATCTTCCCCTTCGACATCATTTCTCCGAACCGCGACGAAGTGTGGGCCGCGGGCGAGCCCGCAACCGTGCGCTGGTTCGGTCACGATCTCGCCGACCTCGCGCTCTCGGTGGACGGTGGATTCACGTGGAGCACGGTGGCGCGCGCCACGGGCGGAGCCGAGGTGAACTCGTACACGCTGACGGCGCCGAGCGCGCCGACTTCGGCGGCGAAGCTCCGCGTCAGCTACACCGGGCTCCCGGTGACGCGGTCGACGTCGGACACCAGCGATGGTGCTTTCCGCATCGTGCCGAACGACCCACGACCGCTCGCCGCGAGCCGGCCCCGGCGCACGCTCGCGGGAGCGGCCGCCGGCGACTACTTCGGCGCCGCGCTCGCGGGCCTCGACTTCAACTGCGATGGAACCCAGGATCTGATCGCCGGCGCCCATCGAAACGACGCGCGGGGTGCCGATGCGGGCCGCGCGTACGTGTATTTCGGCGGTCCGGGGGCGGACTCGATCCCGGACGTCGTGTTGAGCGGGGCCGCCGCGGGCGACGAATTCGGGATCGCCCTCGCCGCCGCGGGCGACGTCAATGGCGACGGCACCACCGACCTGATCGTGGGCGCCCATCGCAACGGCGCGGGCGGCCGCGATGCCGGGCGAGCGTATGTCTATCTCGGCGGCCCGCGACCCGACTCGATTCCGGACTTGGTGCTCACTGGACGCGCGGCGGGCGAGTTCTTCGGCGCCGCTGTGGGCGGAGCGGACCTCAACGGCGATGGATTCTCGGATCTCATCGTCGGCGCGCCGGGGAGCAACGCCCGTGGGGCGCGTTCGGGCCGCGTCTACGTCTACTTCGGCGGACCCGGAGCGGACGCCGCCCCGGACCTCGCGCTCGACGGCGAAGCCGCAGGGGACTACTTCGGCGCGGCGCTGGCGGCCGGCGGCGACCTGAACGGCGACGGCGGCACCGACCTGGTCGTGGGCGCGCCGTTCAACGGCGCGGCCGGCGTGGAAGCCGGGCGCGCCTACGTCTACTTCGGCGGCCCGGCGCTCGACCGGGTGGCCGATCTGGTCCTTGCTGACGGAACGGCGCTCGATCAGTTCGGCGCCGCGGTGACGCTGGCGGGAGATCTCAACGGCGACGGGTTCGCCGACGCGATCGTCGGCGCGCCCTACGACGACGCGGCGGGCACCGACGGCGGACGCGCGTTCGTGTACTTCGGCACTTCGAGACCGGACGCGAGCCCGGACCTGGTGCTGGCCGGCGAGGCGGCGGGCGACCGATTCGGCACCTGCGTGGGATTCGCGGGCGACCTCAATGACGATGGTTACGACGACGCCGTGGTCGGGGCCCCGTTCAACGACGCGGGCGGCGTGGACGCCGGCCAGGTCCGCGTGTTCTTCGGCGGCCCCCGGCCCGATTCGCTCCCCGATGTCCAGCTGACGGGCGGAGAGCCCGGCGAGGGCGCGGGTGATGCGATCGCGGGCGCCGGAGCGTACGGCGCGGGCGGCAACCTGGATCTCGCGGTCGGCGCGCGCTTCGGGCGTCCCGGAGGGACGGCGGCGGGCCTGGCGCACGTGTACCAGTTCAACCGGTACTTCCTGCTCGCACCCAACGGCGGAGACACCTGGACCGTAGGCGCCGGCGCGACCATCGAGTGGCTCGGCGCCGAGCGCGCGAGCGTCTGGCTGTCCACCGACGATGGCGCGAGCTACGAGAGGGTGGCCTTCGATGTCGGCGGCGGCACAGCCAACCGCTTCGTTCTGCCGGTGCCGCGCCGCCCGACCGCCGCGGCCCGAGTCAGGATCGCGCCGGCGCGGGCCGGCGTGTTGGGCGATGATGTCTCGGACGCGCCCTTCACCATCGAGGCGGGGGGCGTGAGCGCAGACGCGCCGATCGCCGGAATGCGCGTGTGGCCCTCACCGCTCGGCGCGGGAGCGGCGCTTCGCGTCGCGTTCGCGACCCCTCAGGGGAGCGGGCCGCAGAGCCCTGTGATTGAAGTTTCGCTCTTCGACTTGACCGGCCGGCGCGTCGCCGCGCTCGCGCGTGGGCCGGTCGACGCCTCCACCACGAACACCGTGATTACCTGGCCAGTTCCGCAGGCGCGCGCGCTACCGCCGGGTATTTACGTGGTGCGGGCGATCGCGCCCGCGGCGGGATTTCAAGCTTCACGGAGAATCGTGGTGATCCACTGATCGTCCCGCGACACGGGATGGAGTCCGGCCGCGGGCGGGCCACGCGGGACGTGGAAACACCGCCGGTCCCGCCCACGCGCGCGACCCGCGTTTCCTGTTGCCCGAACTCCGGGCGAAGGGCTACGGTCCCGCCGCGGCCATCCGCCGAAACCACCCTCTTCCCGGAGGAAATGCCATGATCAAGAACACGCTGATCGCGACCGTCGTGGTTTTCCTCGCATGGTGCGCGATGGATTTCGTGTTACACGGGATGATCCTCCAGTCCGCCTACGCCTCCACGCCCGCGCTCTGGCGACCGCTGGCCGAGATGAAGATGGGGGTGCTCTATTTCGCCGTCTTCATCGCGGCGCTCGCATTCTGCTGGATCTACGCGCGGCTGGTTTCGCCCAAGAATCTCGCGAACGGATTCCAGCTCGGGCTGTGGTTCGGGATCGCCGCCGGGATCGGCATGGGTTACGGCACCTACGCGGTTCAGCCCATCCCCTACGTGATGGCGCTAACCTGGTTCGTCGGCCACGTGGTCGAGTCGGCGGTCGCGGGGCTCATCGTCGGGGCGATCATCAAGGGCTGACCGGGCGGCGAGCGCCGCCCGCCTACTCCAGCTTCGTCCCTGCCACCCAGTCGGCGCCGCCTTCCGCGAAGAACTCTTTCTTCCAGACCGGCACGCTGCGCTTGAGCTCGTCCATCGCCCAGCGGCACGCCTCGAACGCCGGTGCGCGGTGCGCGGCCGCGACCACCACCACCACGCTCGCCTCGCCGAGCGGCACCTCGCCGAGCCGGTGGATGATGCGGCAGGTCGCGATCTCGAAGCGCGCGACGGTTTCGCGCTCGAGCTTCTCGAGCGCCGCGAGCGCCATCGGCTCGTAGGCCTCGTACTCGAGTTTCACCACCTGGCGGCCCTGGTGATGGTCGCGCGAGTTGCCGACGAATAGCGACACCGCGCCGCAGTCGGGGCGCGAGGCTTCGCCCACCAGCCGCCCGACGTCGATCGGCGCGCGCGTCAGCTCAGCCACGCGTCACCGCTTTCGAGCCAGGGCGCACCGCGCGCCGCATGATGGGGCGCGTGCGCGAGCGCCGCGCGACCTCGGCGAAACCCGCGCGCTCGAAGGCCGTGGCGAGCCCGGTCCACACGAACGCGTCGGCGGCTTTGGCGTCCGCGTCTGTGGGGTAGCCCTCGACGATGCGCGCACCGTGGGAGGCCGCGAAGCGCACCGCGGCATCGAGCAGCTTCACCGAGAGCCCGCGGCGGCGAAACGGGCGCGCCACGAAGAAGCAGACCACCGACCACACCGGCCGCTCGTCCACCGGCTGCAGGATGCGCGAGGTCTCGAGCCGCCGGTAGATCGCACGCGGCCCGACCGCGCACCAGCCGGCGGGCACGCCATCCACGTAGGCGAGAATCCCGGGCGGATCGGCCGCTGCCACGACGCGCCGGAACGCGCGCTTGTTGCCGGCGCCGACGCCGGCGCGGAACTCGGCGCGCGGCAGCCGCGGCCACATGCACCAGCATCCGCCGCAAGCGCCGCGCGCGCCGAACAGGCGCTCGAGGTCGCTCCAGCGATCGGGCGTGAGCGGGTGGAATTCGGCCGCCGCGCGCGCATTTGCCTTCGCGGGCGCGGAACGCGATTTGGCGGCTGTCACCGCGATCCCCCGCTCACCGGCGGCAGCAGCGCCATCTCGGCGCCGGGCCTTAAGACGGCGTCGCCCGGAACCAGCACGCCGTCCGCCGCCACCGCGAGATGTGGCCACAACGCCTCGAGCGATGGGTGCGCGCGCCGGATGGCGGACAGCGCGTCCTCGACTTTGCTCCCCTCGGGCAGCTCGAGCGTTTCGCTCGCGCGGCCGGCGCGCTCGCGCGCCTGGGCGAAAAAGAGAATCGTGACGAGCATGGATGGACGCTCTCCGGGTGAGCGTCTATGCTCGCCGGATGCTCCCCGATAATCAAGCCTCCACGGGCGGCGCGCCGCACGATCCGCCCCGCGAGGCCGCACCGGGCGCGGCGCCAGCGGGGTCCGCCGCGCCGCCCGAAGCGTTTTCCGGGGCGCTTCACTGGAGCCCCGAGACCGGGCTTCTGGTCTGGTTCGCGATCCTGGTCGTGTTCGGCATCGGCGGGCTCCTGCTCGGCCAGCAGGAGCTGGCGGCGCTGGTCGCGCTCGCCGGGCTGTTCGTCGCCGCGCAGGCCGCGGACATCGACCGACGCTGGCGCGGCCTCTACCACGCGCTAGCCTGGATCGTTCCGGTCGGGGGCGCCGCGACCTTCGCGGCCGCCGCCATCCTCGTGGCCCAGAGTGACCTCTCGGGTCTCGCGCGCTGGACCGTGCTCGCGCTCTCGGTGGCGAGCGGGCTCACCTGCCTCGCCACGCAGTTGCCGCCGGTTGCCGAACCGCTCACCCGCTTCCTGCTGCGCACCAACGCCACGAGCCACAGCCTGAGTCTCGCTACCAGGCTCATCGTCGCCGGCCTGCTGCTGGCCGTCCCCGGCTGGTTCGCGTTCCGCGGCGCGATCGAGGATCTGCTTCAGAGCTCCCCGCAGTTCATGGAGCAGCTCCCGATGGGCGGCGGGCTGCTCGGCTACGTGCTGCTCGCGCTCGCCGCGGTCGGGTTCCTGGTGCGCCGCGATCTGCCGTCCACGCTTGAGCGCCTGGGGCTCAAGCCTTTCGGCGTGAGCGAGCTCGCGATCGTGGGGCTCGGCGTCGGCGCCATCTTCGCGCTCAATCTGGGCGCCGACGCGCTCCAGCACCGGCTCTTCCCCGAGCTGTGGCGAAGCGACCAGCAGTTCAACCAGGCGCTGGCGGGAGGACTCAAGCCCGCGCAGGTCGTGGTGCTGAGCCTGAGCGCCGGGATCGGCGAGGAGATCACGCTGCGCGGTGCGCTCCAGCCGCGGCTCGGGCTCACGCTCACCTCGCTGCTCTTCGCCGCGCTCCACGTCCAGTACTCGTGGTTCGGCATGGTGGTGATCTTCGCGCTCGGATTGGTTCTCGGCATCATCCGGCAGCGCACCAGCACGACGGTGGCGATGGCGGTGCACGTCCTGTTCGACGTGCTCGCGGTGGTGACCACCTCGCGGTAGCCGGCGCCCGGCTCCCGCGCCGGCTCGAGCCGCGCGCCTCTACGTCAGCGCATCTCCCGGCCGCAGCGCCACCACCTCGGCCTTCACGCCCAGTTTCTTCAGCTCCTCACGCAGTGCGTCCGGCGTGCCGGTCAGCGCCGGGAACGTGCCGTAGTGGCAGGGCACGATGAACTTGGGCTTGAGCATGCGGGCCGCCACCGCGGCCTCGCGAGGGCCCATGGTGTAGAGATCGCCGATCGGCAGCAGCGCGATCTCGGGCGCGTAGAGCTCCGCGATCAGCGCCATGTCGGCGTGCGGGCCGGTGTCGCCGGCGTGGTAGAGCTTCGTGCCGTCCTCGAGCGTGATCACGAAGCCGCACGGCTCGCCGCCGTAGACCACCTGACCGCCGTCCTCGATGCCGCTCGAGTGCACCGCGTGCACCATGGTGAACTTGAGCCCCGCCGCTTCCTGCGTACCGCCCTTGTTCATGGGCGACGTGGTGGTGACGCCTTTCTTCTGGAGGAAGAGGTGGATCTCGTAGTTGCAGATCACGGTGGGCTTGAACTTCTTGCCGAGCGTGGCCGCGTCCGCCATGTGGTCGCCGTGTCCGTGCGAAACGGTCATGACGTCGATCTTGTCGAAGCTCCGCTGCTCCTTCGGGCACGCCGGGTTGCCTTCCACCCAGGGATCCATCAGCACGGTGCGCGCGCCGCGCGTCACCAGCTTGAAGGAGCTGTGGCCGAGCCACGTGAGCGCGAAGCCGCGATTGAGCGTGGTCATGCGTCGTCCCCCGACTGCGCCGCCGGCCGCGGCGTGCGCGGTCGCGGGCGGCTCATCCCCCATCGCCGAACTCCGAGCATCTCGATCAACGCGCCGCGGCCGCGGCTTCCGCCTCGCTCAGCTCCTCGAGCCGCGCCGTGAAGTGGCGCAGCATCGGCGCCTCGTAGGTGAGCCGGAGCCCGCGCAGCCGCTCGCGCTCGCGGTAGAGCTGGATGACCGATTCCGCCACGTAACGCATGTGCTCGGTCGTGTACACGCGCCGCGGGATCGCGAGCCGCACCAGCTCGAGTTTCGGATAGACCATCTCCGCGGTCTTCGGATCGCGATGGCCGAACATCAGGCTCCCGACTTCCACCGAGCGGATCCCGTATTCGCGGTAAAGGGCCACGACCAGCGACTGTCCCGGGAACTGGGCTTGAGGGATGTGCGGCAGGAAGCGTTTCGCGTCGAGGTAGACCGCGTGACCGCCCACCGGCTTCACGATCGGCACGCCGTGAAGCTCGAGCATCTCGCCCAGGTGCTCGACCTGCCCGATGCGGAACGTGAGGTAGTCCTCGTTCAGCACTTCCTCCAGCCCGCGCGCCATGGCCTCGAGATCGCGCCCCGCGAGCCCGCCGTAAGTCGGGAAGCCCTCCACCAGAATGAGCAGGTTGGTGATGCGCTCGGCCCACTCCGCGTTGTTGATCGCGAGGAAGCCGCCGATGTTGACCAGCCCGTCCTTCTTGGCGCTCATGGTGCAGCCGTCGCCGTAGGAGAACATCTCGCGCGCGATCTCGGCCACCGACTTGTTCGCGTAGCCCGGCTCGCGCTGCTGGATGAACCAGCAGTTCTCGGCGAAGCGACAGGCGTCGAAATAGAGCGGGACGCGGTGCCGATTGCACACTTCGCGCACCGCGCGCACGTTGGCGATCGAGACCGGCTGCCCGCCGCCCGAGTTGTTGGTGACGGTGATCATCACCAGCGGCACGCGCTCGCGCCCCAGCTCGCGCAGCGCGCGGTCGAGTTTCGCCGGATCCAGGTTGCCCTTGAACGGATGGTCGGCGACCGGATCGAGCCCCTCGTCGATTACCAGGTCGAGCGCCTCCGCACCCTGGTGCTCGACGTTGGCGCGCGTGGTGTCGAAGTGGATGTTGTTGGGCACCACGTCGCCCGGCTTCAGCACGGACGAGAACAGGAGGTTTTCCGCCATCCGCCCCTGGTGGGTGGGGATGACGTGGCGGTAGCCGAAGATCGTGCGCACGGTGTCCACCAGGTGGAAGAAGTTGCGGCTGCCCGCGTAGGATTCGTCGCCCAGCATGAGCCCGGCCCACTGGTTGTCGCTCATGGCCGAGGTGCCGCTGTCGGTGAGGAGATCGATGTAGATGCTGTCGGCGGGCACCGCGAAGATGTTGAGCCCGGCCTCGCGGATCAGCCGCTCGCGCTCCTCGCGCGAGACGCGCCGCAGCGGCTCGACCACCTTGATCCGGAATGGCTCGGCTGGGAATCGCATCGCGGCGGAAGTCTAGTCGTGCGGGCAGACCCTCACAAGCCGGGCGCCCGAGCTGGCGTCGGCTTCGCGTCGGCCTGGGTTGCCAGCCCCGGCCCGCGGGGACGGAACCCGGCCGCGGCGATGATTTATTCGTTGCATCGGGGCCGGCGCCGCCATTATCATTCCTCCCATCCGCGAGGTCACCCTCCCTCCTCATTCGCCGTCGCGGACGGCTCGTCGCGCCCCTGCTCCCCCCGAGACACGCGCGTTGTGCGATTTCCGCGGTCTAAGACCGCGGCCGCCGCATTTGGCATCCGCCGGCGATTGGACATGGCTCGCGAGCGATCGCGAGCCCCAGTCACTGCGCTGTGGATCGCGTGAACGTGTGCGAGATCGGGGGACTCCCACGTGCGCGTCGTGAAGCAGCGCAGCGTCGGGCCGCACTGGGGGCGGCGCTGAGGCCAGCGCGAGAGCTGCTGCGCGCGGACGTGTGCCCTCCGTTTCTCGCCCGTGAGCGGGTGGCCTCAGGCGATCGAAGGGCCGGTGGCGACACCGGCCCTTCGTCTGGAGCGGCTCAGGCCCGTCAGTTCGCCTGTTCGTCCCCGGGCTTGCGCGTCGATCTTTCCAGAAGTCGCCGCTCCACCCGCTCGCGCACCCGCCGGCCGCGCTCGATCACGCTGTCGAGCGCCAGCAGCTCGAGCTTCTCCTCGCCTTCCACCTCCAGGCTCATGCACAGGAGATTCACCAGCGCCTCGTAGGGCAGCTCGGCCCCGGGCGGCTTCGGCGCCGACTCGCCCGCGAGCGCGGCGGCGGCGGCGACCAGCCGCTGGAACACCGCGGTGGTGGCCCCGCGCTCGACCTGCACCAGCGGATCGTCCTCGGTGTAGGGGTCCTGCGGCAACACCCGCACCCGCGCCGAGCGGTAGGGATACTCGCGCACCTGGCGATCGAGGCGCACCCGCGCCAGGCCCAGCACGCGCAGGTCGTAGCAGTCGTTGGGGAGCCACTCCACATCTTCGAAGCGGGCCAGGCAGCCCAGCGGGTGGAACTCGGGGCTGCCCTGGTAGTCCTGCTCCCAGCCGGGCTTGAGCAGCGCGAGCGCGATCATGCGCTCGGCCGAAAGCGCGTCGCGCACCATGGTGCGGTAGCGCAGCTCGAAGATGTGGAGCGGGAGCAGCGCGTGCGGGAACAGCACCACGCCCGGCAGCGGGAATACCGGCACGGCATGCCGGGGCTCAGCTAACACGTCGGCCTCCCCGCCGGGGGCCCCGGGGCCTCCGGCGAGATCAGTCCTCGCCCACGAACTCCAGAACGTCCTTGAGGTGCCCGTCCACCTTGACCTTGGGATAGATCGTCGCAATCCGCCCGGTGCGATCGATCACGAACGTCGTGCGCTCGATCGACATGTACTTCTTGCCGTAGAGGTTCTTCTGCTTGTAGACGCCGTACATCTTCGAGACCGTCGCGTCCTCGTCCGAGAGCAGCGGGAACGTGAGCTGGTGCTTCTCGCGGAAACGGTGATGCAACTCCATGGCATCGTTCGAGACGCCGAGCACGACGACGTTGAGCCGCTCCAGCTCCGCCATGTGATCGCGGAAGTCGCAGGCCTCGCGGGTGCAGCCCGAAGTCTCGTCCTTGGGATAGAAGTAGAGCACGACGGTCTTCTTACCCTTGAACTGCTTGAGCGAGATGTTCTCGCCGCTAGTCGAAGGCAGCGTGAAGTCCGGCGCGGGTCTTCCGATGACGGGTAGAAGAGCGGTCGTCATGCATCCTCCCGGAAGCACTGCCGGGCTCCCGCGGGAGCCCGGCCTCGAGGAGCGGGGTTCGCTCCGCCCTGCGTGATTACCTGTGGACCGCTTGCATGGCGAGCGCCCGATCCAGGTTCTGCTCCACC
>CAZYQK010000063.1:12092-17681 GCA_964650245.1 uncultured bacterium
GTGCTCGTACACGTCCATCGCCAGCACCGGCGTGGCGTTCCACAGCGGGAAGGTGTTCTGCGCGTCGCCTATCACCGTGGTGAGCGTGTTCCAGTCGTGATCGTAGGCGAGCCACACCCAGCCGCGGGCGGCGAGCCCGGAGGCCTTGAAGTCGGCGAGCCACGCGTCGTACGAGGGGAAGTCACGCTTGATCATGTCCATGACGCGGCCGGCCGGCGTGCCGCCCTTGCCGCCAAGATGGGCGAAGTAAGTCTCGTGGTTCTTGACGCCGCCGGTGGCGAACGACAGGTCCACGCGCAGCGCGCGCAGGTCGCTGTAGATCTGGTTGGCCGACGCGCGATCCACCGAGGTCAGCTTCTCCTGAATCTCGTTGGTCTTCGCGATGTAGCCCTTATACAGCTCGTAGTGCTCTTCCATGGTGCGAGCCGAGATGCCGGTGAGCTCGCGGACGCAGGCGAACTTCTTCGCTTCGAGCTTCGGGAATGGCATGGCGTACCTCCGCGTTCCGAGGGGCGCGCGGTCGCGTCCCGTGGGGGTCTGGTGAGGGAACGGCGCCGAAGTTAGACCCGTGCGGAGGGCCTGTCAACGGCGGGACGGCAGCGGCGATCGCGTGCGCCGCGCATCGCTCAGCCGCCCGGTCGCTTGCGGATCCCGGCCGCGCTCTTGATCCGGCCGCCGCGCACGGAGTCGAACAGCGCCTGGACCAGCGGCAGGCTCGTCTCGCAGCTCGAGTCGTACGCGCGGCAGCCGCCGAGCGTGAAGCCGCAGCCGCAGGTGCAGCGCTCGGCATTGGCGAAGCGGATGAAGATCTCGCGCTGACGCGGATCGAGCAGCGACGCGTCCACGCCCCTGACCTCGTCCACCCAGCGCTGCTTGATCGCCGCAGAGTCCGCGCCGGTTTCCGCCTGGGCCAGCGCCTGCTGGATCACGCGCTCGTCCGGATTGGGCTCGACGTCGGGCGCCTGCGTCGCGGCCGGCGGCAGAGACCTGCGCGGCGGGCGCCACTGCACCCACGCGACGGCGAGTCCCGCGATCAGCGCGGCGATGGCGATGAGCGCGATCCAGTGCGCGCGGCCACGGTCCGTCTGCGGCGGGATCATGCGCGCGAAAGCAGGGGTCGCGGCCCGGAACGGCCTGCGCGACTCAGCCCCGCCACAGGGAGGCACTCCAAATGCAGATCGCGAACAGACCGCCCAGCGCGAGCCCCAGGCGCGTCAGGGTCCGGCAACGGTTGTAAATCGTGGTGCGGCGCCCGACCTCCTGGTCCGAGGGCGTCCAGTCCACGGCCAGAACGCTCACGGCGAGCAGGCCGACCGCGACGAAGGTCACGACCGACAGCAGGCCCAGGAGCTTCACGTACGCCGGCGCCTCGCCCGCGGCAATCGGGATCACCTCGATGGCGGACAGGATCGAGGCCAGCTGAAGCAGCGACGTGCACTTCGCGTCCAGGATGTTGAGACGCTCGTAACGCTCCTCTTTCGTGAGCTCGGTCACTTCGATTCCCCTCCTGTCACGCGCCCCCTCGAATGCAAGCCCACGGATGGCGGCGCGGATTCTAACCCAGAAAAACCGGCCCTTCCACGCACGCGCCCACGTTGACCACCAGTCGCGGCGTCCATAGCATCGCGCCCACATGAGCCCTTCCTCGAAGAACCACCCGAGCTGGACCGCCCTCGTCCCGCCCGAGCGCGCGAGCGACGAGCTGCGCCGCATCTACGACCGCATCTGCGCGCGCTCCCTGGGCGGAGAAGTCGCACACCTCTGGCAGTCGCTCGGGCACGACCCGAAGGCGCTCGAGGCGATCCACGCGCTCCACCGCATGCTGATGGACGACCCCGCGCCGCTCACCCCCGCGCAGGCGGAGCTGATCGCGGTCGTGGTCTCGGCCACCAACGGTTGCGCCTACGCCGTGGCGCATCACGGGCCGAAGCTGGCGGCGGCACTCGGCGACCGGGCGCTGGCGCGCGCCGTGGCGCTCGATTATCGCGAGGCGAATCTCGCGGCGCGCGACCGCGTGCTGCTCGACTGCGCGGTGGCGCTCACCTGCGAGCCCGCGGAGCGCAAGCTCGAGGACATCGAGCGGCTGCGCGAGTACGGCTTCGACGACGCGGCGATCGTGAAGGCGACGGCGATCGCGTCCTGCTTCAGCCTCACGAACCGCATCGCCTGCGCGCTCGGGATCGAGCTCGAGCCGGGTATCGAGCGCTGGGAGTTCGGATCGCAGACGTGAGACGGTGAGCGGGACGCGCTCGCCGGCCCGGCGGCGGCGCCTCTACGCCGCGATCGCCTCGCGATAGATCGCGAGCAGCCCCTCGACGTGACGGCGCGGGTCGCCGATTCGTGCGATCCGCTCCCGGCCCGCCTCGCCCCAGCGCGCGGCGGCGGGATCCTCGAGGGCGCGCCGCACCAGCGCAGCGATGCCCTCCACGTCGCCCGGCGCCGCCAGCAGGCCGGTGACCTCGTGCTCGATCAGCTCGGGCAGCGCGCCGATCTTCGACGCCACGACCGGTCGCGCCGCGAGCAGCGGCTCGGCCGCGGCGTAGCCAAAGGTCTCGTAGAAGAGGCTCGGCACCACCACCGCGCTCGCGCTCGCCAGCACCGCGGCGAGCGACTCGCTCGCCAGATGTCCGAGCCGGCGCAGGCCGGGGCCGCCCTCGCGGTCGAGCCAGGCGGCGAGCGGCCCGTCGCCCGCGACCGCGAGCGGCACGGGCGCCAGGCGCGCCGCGATCGCGGGCAGGAGTTTCGCGCCCTTGTCCACGGTGAGCCGCCCCGCGAACAGCGCGAACCGTCCGCCGGGCGCGCCGTCGGGCAGGGCGCCGCGCGGCGCGGCCTCGACGCCGTGCGACAACACGCGCAACCGCGCGCGATCGCAGCCCAGTTCGGCCGCCTTCTCGCACACGAACCGCGATGGCGCGATCCAGCGCCGCACCGCGCGGTAGGCGCCGACCCACTGGTGCGCGTACGCCTCGACCATTCCGACCGCGCTCTTCAGGCGCGAGTCCTGGACGCACCCGGTCGCGAGCGCGTGCCAGTGGCCGCCCCCCTTGCAGCGCTCGCAGGGCGCCCCGCGCGCGAACAGGATGCGGTTCGTGCACCACGGCTTGAAGTCGTGGAGCGTCATCACCACCGGCACGCGCGCGCGCTCGAGCGGCCTCAAGATCGAGGGCGTGAGGTAGCGGCTCGGGGCGTGGAGGTGCGCGACCTCGGGCTTGAACTCGGAGATCAGGCGCTCCATCGCCGCGGCGGCGGGGCGCGACCACAGGGCGCGCGGCAGTTGCGCGAGCTGGCCCAGGGCGGGCGAGCCCTCGCCGAAGTCGGCGGGCGGCGCGAAGTGCCGGGCGGTGGGGCTCGGCGAATTGCGCGAATCGCGGATCGCGAAGTGGGCGACCTCGTGGCCCGCCGCGGAAAGCCAGCGCGACTCGTCGAGGTAGGTGCGCTCGACGCCGCCTCGCAGGTAGTGGAACGCGTTGACCAGCAGGACTCGCAACCGTGCCCCCCCGCCGTCGAGGCTCGCGCCCGCGCGGCGCGACGCCGTGATGCGCCGCCGCTACGTCCCGCCGCCCACGGCCACGCCGTGGGCGCCCGCCACTTCCGCCAGCTCGAACTCGACCAGCGCGGCACCCACGCCGGGGCCCGACTCGTAGCAGCGCACCGCTCCCGCCACGTCGCCCGCGAGAAAGCCACGCATCACCTCGAGGTGCCGGAGCCCGGCCTCCGGCTGCGCCTTCTCGGCCAGCGCCTCGCTCCTGGCCGCCAGCTCGCTCCACGCGCCGCGCTTGAGCGCATCGAGCGCCCAGGCGTCGAACTCGGCCACCTCCGGAATGTTGCGGCGGAGATGCCAGGCGTGCTCGTTGCGCGACAGCACCCCGCCCGCCACGAACGCCACGCGCTCGGGCCACGCCGCGAGCACTCGCCGGATGGATGCGCCCCACGCGCGGCACTCCTCCGCGGGCCGTGGCGGCAGCGAGAGCGGCACGACTCTCAAATCTGCCTTCGGCGCCAGGAAATGCATCGGCACCGCGACACCGCTGTCCACGCCGCGCTTCGCCGCCGCCGCGTGAACTCCGTCCTTCATGCCCGCCTCGACCAGCGCGCGCGCGAGCCGCGGGTGGCCCGCGCAGTCGTAGCGCACCTCGACGCCCAGCCCCGCGTAGTCGGTGATCGTCGTGTGCCGCTTTCCGGCGTCCACCCGGAACGGGCCGGCCACGGACCAGCGGGCGGAGAGCACCACCACCGCGGCGGGCGACTCGGCGAGCAACCGCTCCGAGGCGTGCGCCAGCGCCTCTCGCATCGCAGTGTGATGTTGGCGATGCTCGTCCATCAGCAACGTGGGCAGGATGGGGGCCAGCAGCGCGTGCGAGATCAGCATGAGGTCACGCGCGCCTAGTGGTGCCGGATGCGGAACTCTTCGCCACCCGGGCCTTCGCCGAGGGCCTCCGTCGAGCCGTCGCCGCCGCGCTCGGTGGCGCGCGCGGCCGCGCGCTCGTTCCCGGCGCCGATCGCCACGCCCTTCCCCCGCGCCGCCGCCAGCAACTCGCCCGGGAGCGGGAACATGACGCGCTCCTCGACCAGGCGGAATTCCTCCACGCGGTACGACCCCATCGCACATACCCGAGCGACGCACGCCAGCACCACGTCCTCCGGGGTCGATGCGCCCGCGGTGATGCCGACGTCGCCTGCGATCCACTCGGGGCGGATGTCCTCGGCGGCCTCGATCAGGCGCGCGTTCGCGCCGAGCTGCCGCGCCACCTCGACCAGCCGATTGGCGTTGCTGCTGGTGGGATGCCCCACCACCAGCACCACGCTGCAGCGGCGCGCCAGCTCCTTCACCGCGTCCTGGCGGTTCTGGGTCGCGTAGCAGATGTCGGCCTTCGCCGGCTCGTGGATCGCCGGGTACTTGCGGCGCAGGGCCTCGACGATCGCGCGCACGTCGTCCACCGAGAGCGTGGTCTGCGAGATGTAGGCCACCTTCTCCGGGTTCGGCAGCGCGAGGGCTTCGACATCGGCCACCGTCTCGACCAGCACGATCGCTTCGGGCGCCTCGCCCAGCGTGCCCTGCACCTCGACGTGATTGCGGTGGCCGATGAGCACGATGGTGTAGCCGTCCTTCGCGTAGCGCAGCGCCTCGAGGTGCACCTTGGTCACCAGTGGACAGGTCGCATCGAGCGCGCGGAGGCCCCGCTCGCGGGCCTCGCGCCGCACCGCCGGCGACACGCCATGCGCCGAGAAGATCAGCACCGCCCCCGCGGGGACGTCGGCGAGATCGTCGGTGAAGACCGCGCCCTTGGCTCTAAGGTCGTCCACCACGTGGCGGTTGTGGACGATCTCGTGGCGCACGTAGATCGGCGCCCCGAACACCTGGAGCGCCATGTCCACGATGTCGATCGCGCGGTCCACGCCCGCGCAGAACCCGCGCGGGGCGGCGAGGTAGAGGGTGTGGGAAGCGTCGCTCATGGGGTGTCGTGCCTTTCAGGTGGGGGTCGCGTGGGTGCGACGCGACGACGTTACCCGAAGGCGCGTGAGGGGGCAAAGCACGGGTTGTGCTCCGAAGATTGCAGTTGGCCGGCGGCGGGCTCGACTCGCGAGCGG
>CAZYQK010000064.1:0-17351 GCA_964650245.1 uncultured bacterium
GTTCCCGGCGCGCCGCGCCAGCTCCAGCAGCGCGCCCAGGCCGCGGCCAGCTCGCGCCATTCCTCGCGCGCGGCGGCGGGCTCGAGCGCCTCGACCCGCCCGGCGCGCCACGCCAGCGCGCGGTCCCAGAGCCGCCCGCAGGCGGAGGCGAGATCCGGTGCTCCCGGCGCGCGATGGGTCCGCGCCCAGGTTACCCGCGCCGCCGCGCCGTCCGGCCATTCGCCCGCCGCGAGTGTTTCCACCGCCGCCAGGTCGAGCGCGCACTTGAGCACGGCGTGGCGTCCCCGGAGCCGGGCGAGCGTGCCGGGCGCCGCGAGCAACGGCCAGCACCACAGCATCTCGCAGCCGCGATTCTCGAGCAGGAGCGCGATTTCCTCGGCGCTCACGTCCGCGGCGCTCCAGCCCGGCACGCGCTCGAGCGCCAAGGGGTCGCCTTCGATCACGCGGCCATGCCGTCGCAGCTCGATGGTGCCGGGCCGCGCCGGGAGCCGCTCGAGGTCGCGGGCGGTGTGGAAGCCGGCTTCGAGCGGTGCCAGGAGCCCGAGCTCGCGGCCGCGGGCCCTTAAGCCTCCGCGCGCGGCGCGGGCGGCGCGCTCCGCGGCCCGCGCCGCGGAGGGCTCGGCGACCACCACGTAGAGATCGAGATCGGACAGCGACAGCGTGCGTCCCTCGTTCGCGATCCAGACCGCTTCGCCCGCGGCGTGGCTGCCGCTCAGGATGACCGCGCGCGGGGCCGGAGTCCATTCGTGAACCAGCGCCAGAGCGCCCGCGAACAGCCTGGAAGCGGGGGAGCCCGTGCGCTCTGATCCGGTGGGCACGGGCTCCGCGGGTTCGGGGTGGAGGCGGTTCACCTGCACCATGGGAGGGTCAGATGCGCCGGTAGATGAATCCGGGAATCTCCAGACGTCGGCGGTTGAGAACCGTGCCCAGCACGCGTGCACCCGCCTGGCGAAGCAGATCGACCGAGCGGGTGAGCACCGGCCGCTTGGTTCGCCCCGCCTGCGCCACGACCACGACCGCATCCGCGATCGCGGCGAGCGGCGCGGACTGCGGCGACTCCAGCACCGGCGGGCCGTCGAGTACCAGCCAGTCGAAATCGCCGGCCACCGCGTCCACCATCTCGCGCGCCGACTGCGGTGAGATCACGCCCGTCCTGCGGGTCGCGTCGCCGAGCGGCAGCACGCTCAGCCGCGCCGCGTGAGCGGCCGCGGCCAGGCGTGCCTTCTCGTCGCGCCCGCGGCCGAAGATGGAGCGCCTGGCTCCCGGCGCCAGGTCGAGGCTGAGCGCGGGGCGCTGCGCGTGCACGTCCGCCAGCAGCACGCGCAGCCCGGTGTCCTGCGCCAGCACCATCGCGAGCTGGGTCGCGACCGTGGTCGTGCCCTCCCCGCCCTGGGCGCTCACCAGCATCACCACGCGCGGCACGCGGTCCAGGATCGCGGCCTCGAGGTTGATGCGCAGCCGGGCCATCTCGCGCAGCACCTCGTCCGACAGATCGGGGGCGGTCCGCAGCGGCCCGATGGCGGGAATCGGCAGCGAGCCCAGCACCGCGTGGCCTGGCCCCGTGACGGGCGTTCGCGCCCGGGCGGCCGGAAACAGCGCCGGCGCTCCCGGTGCGGGTGTGAGGCCGGCGGGCGGACCTGGCACGGCGCCCGGGGGGCGCACCGCCTGGGCCTTTCTGAGCGCGTCGAAGATGCGGGTCATCGCGATCGTGGCTCCGAATTCCTGAATGCCTGCGTCAACCGCTGCGGCGGCGCCTCTCGGTGATCGCCGCCAGCACGGGCAGCTGGATCGCCTCTTCGGCGTGGCCGGCGGTGCGCACCGTCACGTCGAGACCGTCCACGAAGAACGCGAGCCCGATGCCGATCAGCAGGCTGAACGCCGGCGCCAGGGCCAGTCTCACGTAGTCACGCGTGTTGCTCGGCTTCGCCTTGCCCGCAGGACTCAGCACGATGAGGTCGTTGGACAGCGTCGTGTTCTCCACCACCCGGGACAGGTCGCTGCGCTGAACCAGGTCGGCGTAGCGCTGCTTGAGCAGCCCGATCTCCCGATCGAGCTCGGTCATCCGGGCTTCCTTGTCGGGAATCCGGTCGAGCTCGGCCTGGGTCACGGCGTGGGCGCGCGCGATCACATCCCGGCGGGCTTCCAGCACCCTTACTCGGGATTCCCAGAGCGCGAGACGCGTTTCCACCTCCCGGTTCAGCATGTCCTTGAGCGTGTTCAGCGTAGTGAGGGCCGCCGTCACCTCCGGGGAGTCGTCGCGATAACGCTCCCGCAGCTGAGCGAGGCGCGTCTCCTGAGCCAGAACCTGGCTGTTGATCTCGGCCAGGCCACTCTCGCCGCCGAACCCGGGCATCGAGGTAGGCGGATTGAGGTTGCGGCTCTGCCGCAGTTCCTGCAGCTGCGCGAACGCCGTGCGCACCTCGGCCAGCTCGGTTTCGGCCTGATTCCGGCGGTCCGAGAGCGTGGCAAGCTGGGTGAGCAGGTTGCGGCGTTGCTCCGAGACGTCCACCACCCCCTCGTGGTTTTCGTACCGCCGGCGTTCCTCCGCCTTCCGCTTCAACTCGGATCCGACGCGCTCGATCTCACCCTCGAAGAATCTCCGCGGATACGGCAGCGCCGTGGACTTCTGGCGGAATCCGACGTACGCGCTGACCATGGCGTCACAGGCGCGCTGGGCGACTTCTGGATTCGCGTCGGTATAGGCCAGCGCCAGCACGTTGCTCTTTCCCATCACCTCGGCATCGATGGCACGCGGGGCCAGCCTGATCGCCGGCCGCCCGGCCCGCGCATCCTCGTCGAGGATCTCCTGGGCGCGCTGGAACACAGGGGAGCTGTGCACGATCTCGATCTCGCTCGCCAGCTCCTCCTCCCACGAGGCGGGCATGCGCCGCGAGGCCTGTAGTGAACTCTCCTTCTCGCCGCGCTTGAGGAGCACGCGACCGGTCGAGACGAACACCGCCGGCGTGGTGAGCGTGATCGCGGCCACCGTCGTCGTGGTGGCCATGAAGAGACCGAGAATGATCCACCGACGCCGGAACATGACCGCGAAGAACTCCCGCAGCGTGACCTGGCGGCCGGCGAGCGGCGCGACCTGGATATCCCGGGTCATTCGAAGCCCCCCCTCTACTGCGACCTGACCTTGCCGGCGACAAACACCCGGTCGAGGTTGAACAACTCCCAACCGGTGAGCGCCGAGGTCAGGATGATGCTGGTGCCGCCGAAGAACTGCCGTGCGAATACGTCGAGGTTGCCGATGGACGAGCGTGGCACGAACACGATGTCGAAGCGGCTGAGCCGCGGATCGGTCTCGAGCGAGCCGCGCTTCAGGGCGCGATCGAGCCGGACCCGCGTCACCCACACGGTGCGGGCGCCGTCGCGGTGAAAGACCAGCACACTGTTGCGCGCGGCGGTGTCGCCGAAGCCGCCGGCGGTCGCAATGGCCTGGGAGAGGGTCATGAACGGGGTCGCCTCGTAGGAGCCCGGCCGGTTCACGTCCCCCATCACGTGCACCGAGTTGCCCGCGATCTCGCTCACGTCGACGGTCACACGCGGGTTCTTGAGGTCTGCCGCCAGCAATTCGACCAGGGCCAATTCGAGCTCCCGGGGAGTTCGCCCCGCGGCGATCACGTCGCCGACCGGGAATACCGAGATGCGACCGTCCGGCCGCACCCTGACCTCCCGCACGAGGTCGGTTTCACCGGTCGGAGTGGGGCCGAAGTTGAGGTTCAGCTTGTCGCCCGGCACGATCCGGTACTCGGGCATCTGGCTCCAGTCCATCGCGGTGCTATCGGACTCCACCGGGGCGCTCGCCGCGAGAGTCGGAATGGCCCCGAGCAGGACGGCCAACAGCGCACATGTGCGCAGCATTCGAATCACCACATCTCCCGGTGAAGCTCGAGGGGGCCCGTTTCCCTGCGTGTGGGAAACCGGGGCCCCTGGAGGCACGCAGATCCAGGGGTTGCAAGACGCAAGGGGTCGGGTTCGGTCGATCCGTTCAGCGACCCAGTGGCGGGGTCAATTCACACAGCCGACCCGCCGGACTTCGGTAACAAGACGCGTCTCCGCAAACCTCCGTCTGCGATGAGAGGAATAGCCGCAAATGGCGGCACAGAAGCGAGTTGAAGTATACGGACGGCGCTCCGCGAGTGTCAATCCCGTTCTTTGCATCGGACCTCGCCGGGGGCTCGGTGCGAAGGCGTCATCGCAAGCGACATGCCGGGGGTCAGACGGACCGCGATCGAGGCCCCGGGCCCTTCGCTTCCGCCGGCGCGTCCATTCCGTGGAGCACCGCGGCGCTGAAGAGCGGGATCAGGATCTCGTGATGCCCGGTGATGGCGTAGCCCCGGCCGCCCGGCGCACGGGTCGGCCGTTCCACGACGTTGACTCGCGGCCGGTAGTGCTGGATCTGATCGAAGTTGACGGTGGTGAGCCCGGAGAGATCCGCGCCCAGGTTTTTCGCGACGGCCAGCGCCTTCAGGAACACTTCGGGCAGCACCACCGCCGAGCCCAGGTTGAGCGCTACCGCGTCGCGCGCCTCGGCGAGCGTGGCGGCGAAGATCCTGAAATCCCTGAGGCTCGTCTCGCCGAGCGCGGCACCGTCGCATCGCGGGTGGTGGTGAATGGTATCGGTGCCGAGCGCGACGTGAACCGTCGCCGGACAGCCGGCGCGGTGGGCGCTCGCGAGCAGACTCACGTCGCAATGCGGGGCCTGCTCCTCGAGCAGCGCGCGGCCGTAGGCCTCGCCCAGCCCCTCGCCGCGGCGCGCGGCCTCGTCCGCGGCCGCATTCATGAAGTCGCCGGTCTCGGCCACCATGCCGAAGCGGCCGGCGTGGAGCGCACCCTCCACATCCTCCGAAGTGCGGCCCATGCGGGCGATCTCGATGTCGTGGATCGCAGCCGCGCCGTTCATGGCGAGATGGGTGGCCACACCCCGCTCAATCAGCGCGACCAGGCACGGCGAGACCCCGGTTTTCACCACGTGTCCGCCGCACATCAGCACCACCGGGCGGCGCCCGGCGTGCGCGCGTTTCACGCGGGCGATGACTTCGCGCAACGCGCGGGCGCCGAGCTGGTCGGGCAGCGCGTCGATCACCGTCCGCGCCGCCGACGGGTCGAGCGGTCGAGCGAAATCTGCGATCGAGACGAGCGTGGGGCGGTCGGCCACCGACCCGACCGCGAGCCGGGAGAGGTCCGCCTCCCGATAGCGGCCCATCAGGCGCCCGGCCGCACGGATTGTAAGATGACGCTGATCGAGCCCACGGCCACCTTGCTCCGCATCATTACCGGCATGCGCCGCTCGTCATCGGTGAGCCAGATGACGAGCCGGCCCTTGTTCTTGAAGACGCCCCCCGCCTTGAGCAGGGGCTCGATCACCACGCAATCGAACTTCCCGGCCGGCGTCTCGACGCGCTCCCGGCCCAGCACCCGCACCTCGAGCGGCTGGCTCTTGCGGCTGGCATGATAGTCGAAAACCACGCTTCCGCCGATGGGCAGGGCCTGGAATCGGGTGAAGTAGAAGGACGAGAGCGCGTCCTGGACGTTGGGCGGAATGGGATAGCTCTTCCCGTTGCTGTAGTGGGCCTCGTGCCGGTCGTGATCGAACAGGATTTCGCTGTGCGCACGATAGCCGCCTTCGCGCCGGTCCTCGAAGTAGCGCCAGCTGAACAATTCCTTTCGGTCCCAGATGGACTCGATCCGGTTGCGCACCTTGTAAAAGCGGCTGAAGAACGCGTTGGACTCGGCGCGCGCGACCAGCGTGTAGGACGGGCGGCCGTTCCAGTCGGCGACCTGCGGCACCTCGAGCCAGGCCGAACCCGCGTGGATGAAGCCGTACTGCACCGAGAAGCGCAGCGATTCGCCGGGCTTGAAGGGCTGCTCCACGCGGGGTAGCACGTCTTTCGTGCCTGGCGACGGAAGCGTGATGCTGGAGACGATCCCGCTCGAATCGGGCTCCACGCCGGAGGGCGAATCGGGGTCCGACCACAGCGGGCCCGGGGCCAGCGCCACCAGCGCGCCGATCAGGAGGGCCAGCCACGGGACGGTCCAGATTCGCACTGGCCGGGGGCTGCCCATGCCTCTACAATGGCGGTCGATATTCATCTCCAGATGCGATCACGCAATTTCGGTGCCCGGTATGAATCTGGACGCCGAGGGGGCACTATGTCTTCCAGCCAATCGTCTGTCAAACCAGCGCTTGCGCCTTCCGAGCGGCTCCTCAACGTCCCCCCCTACGCGCTGGCCCGGGTGTTTCAGGATCGCGACGAGCAGGTGCGGCGCGGCGTGGACGTGATCGATCTCGGCGTCGGCAACCCGGACCTGCGCCCGCCGCAGCTCGCCCTCGACGCGCTCAAGCTCGCGCTCGACGATCCCGAGATCCAGAATCACCGCTACCCCTCATTCAACGGCCTCCCGGAATTTCGGGCGGGCATCGCCCGCTGGTACGGCAGCCGCTTCGGCGTAACGATCGACCCGGCGACTGAGGCCCTTCCCCTGGTGGGCTCGAAGGAGGGCATCGCCAAGTTCATGTTCGCCCACCTGAACCCGGGCGACACCCTGCTGCTGTGCACGCCGTGCTATCCCGCCTACCTGGGGGTGGCCGCGCTGACCCAGGCGCGCACGATCGAGGTCCCGCTGCTCGAGAAGAACCGCTTCCTGCCCGATCTCTCGGCGATCCCGGCGGAGGACGCGCGGCGGGCGAAAGTCATCTGCATCAACTTCCCGAACAATCCGACCGGCGGCGTCGAGACCCCCGCGTTGTACGACGACCTGCTGCGCTTCGCGCGCGACTACGACCTGTTCGTCGTCTCTGACATCGCATACTGCGATCTGTCGCTCGATCCCTCCTACCGCGCCCGCTCCTTCCTCGAGTTCGACCGCGACCGGGAGCGCACGGTGGAGTTCCACTCGTTCTCCAAGTCGTATTCCATGCAGGGATGGCGCGTGGGGTTCGTCGCCGGAAACGCCGAGGCCGTGGGACGCCTGCTGAAGATCAAGTCGAACATGGATTTCGGCGTGTTCATGGCGATCCAGCGCGCGGCGCTCGCCGTGCTGACCGGGCCCCAGGATTACTGCGCGGAGGTCTCCGCCACCTATCGCGCGCGGCGCGACGCGTTTCTGTCCGTGATCGAGCCGCTCGGCTATCCGGTGGTCCCGCCGCGGGCCACGCTCTACGTCTGGCTCCCCATCCCGAGGCGCTACGCGTCGTCGCTGGATTACACCCGCGATCTGCTGGAGCGGACCGGGGTGGTGGTGGCGCCGGGCTCCGGTTTCGGACAAGCCGGCGAGGGCTACGCGCGCGTCGCCCTGTGCGTAACCGAGGACCGGCTGCGCGAGGCAGGCGCGCGCATGAAGCAGGCCGGGCTGACCTACTGAACGAGCCGGCGCGCGGGAGCCTTCGCCCGCTCTGCGGCGGGGCCGGGGCCCCTCAGTGACGCAACGGCAGGGCGCTCGCGTCCCACGGTCGCCCCAGCACGCGCCGGTACAGTTCGTCGAGCAGCGTATCCGCCCAGACCGGGCGGGCTCGGGCCAGGTTCGTGCGCTCACCCGGATCGGCCAGGAGATCGTAGGCCTCCAGCGTCTCGTCGCCGAGCCTCAGAATCACCTTGTGCCCGCCGCCCGGATCCACCAGCGCGGCCTGCCCCAGTTCGGGGCGCATGAATCGCGCGTAGCGGCGGGAGAATCCGCGCTGGGGCAGGAAGCTGTAGAGGCGCCGCGGGGGCGAGCGGCGCGCGGGATCCCTGAGCTCTGGCCACAGCGAGCGACCCGCGGCCTCGCCCGCGGGAACGCCGCCCGCCTCGAGCAGCGTCGGATAGACGTCCTGCATCGCCACCTCCGCGGGGCGCACCCCCGGCACCACGCCCGGCCCGCTCACCCAGAGCGGCACGCGGATCGCGGGCTCGTAGAGCGACAGATTGTGGTGGAAGTGGCCGTGCTCGCCGAATTCCTCGCCATGGTCGGCGCTGATCACGACCAGCGTCCGGCTCGCGAGGCCCAGCCGCCGCAGCTCCGCCATCAGATCCCCCAGAATGCGCTCCACGCGCGACAGCCCGAGCGCGTAGCGCTCGAGGTGGCTGTACCGCCGGTAGGCTTCCGGTGACAACGGATTGAGCACTTCGGCGTGGATGTCCATGACGTGGAACCAGACGAAGCCGGGCCGGGAGTCCGCCCGGTCGGCGAGAAAGCGCGCGACGCCCTGCGCCATCTCCCTTCCGTGCTCGGCGGCGGCGCTCTCCACGTGCGGCCAGCCCCACGCCGAGCCCCCCAGCATGCGATCGTTGCAGTAGGCGGCCAGCGCGTAGCCTGCCCGGGCGAGCCGCTGGGGCAGGAAGCGCTCCTCCGGAACGCCGGCCAGAATGCCGGGGAGATCGGAGCCGGAAAACAAGCTGTGAAAAGTGTCCACGGTGCCCGCCGAAGGGCTGTAGGCGCCGGGGAACACCGCGGCCTCCCTGGCCAGCGAGTCGAGGACCGGAGTCGCGGGACGCAGCGTTCCCAGGGGTGAGCGGGCGTAGTCGGCGGGCGCGACCACGTCCGCGCGGCAGCCGTCCAGGGTGACGAGGAGCAGATGCGGACGCGCCCCGGGCCCCCAGGTCGTGGCCGGGCCCCCGGCGTCCCACGATCCGCCGCGGGCGCCCGGCCGGGTTCGTTCGAGGATGGGCACCGGCACGGCGCGATCGAGCGGCCGCACGTCGCGCCCGCCCACCAGCGCCGGCGGTGCGCTGCCGTCGCCGTCCCAGTCCAGCAGGAATCCCGCACCGTCCACGATGCGACCCGAGGTGGAGGTCCGGGTCTTGAGCAGCGCCTCGAGCACCGGATCGGTGCGGTTCACCCGGTCGCACCAGGCGAGCAGTGCGATGGCGAGCGCCACGATTCCGAGCCGTGCTCGCGCCCCGGGCGCGGGCAACGTTCCCGCCAGCATCAGCCCGCAAGCCGCCAGCACGGTGTCGAGCAGGAGGTGAACTCCGTAGCTGGATTGCGGCGCGAAGTAGGCGTTCATCAGGTAGACTCCGACCAGCGTCACGCCCGCCGCAACTGCGTTCCACCGCCCGCCGCCGCCGCGGCGCTCCCCGGGTCCGCCCCACGCGCCGGCCGCCGCGCCGGAGACGACTCCGAGGGCCAGCAGTAACGGCCAGCGCGCGAGCACGCGATCGAAGCGCACGGTGAGCGTGAGCGAGAACAATCCCCACGCGGCGAGGGCCCCGCCCGCGAGCGCGCCCAGCAGCGCCAGGGCGGCGCGCCGGGGCAGGCCCGAGCTCGCCGCCATCCACCGCGCCCCGGCGCGCAGCGCATTGCCGAGCAGCGCGGCCAGCAGCCCCGCGCCGAGCCACGTTCCCAGCACCAGCAGCGCGAAGCCGGCGTGGTCCCGCCCCGAGCCCAGGAACGCCGAGAGCGCCCAGGTTCGCTCCGCGGCCTCCAGCGCCCCGAGCAGCAGTGCCGCGACCAGCGCGCGCGACGTCCAGTTCGGTCCGCGCCCGGCTCGTGCCGGCGCCGCGGCCGGGAGGCGCTCCATCATGCCCGCCAGCCCGCACGCTTGCGCGCGACCACGACGTAGAAGCCGGCCCAGCGCGCGAGCGGGCCGTGGCACAGGGCGCGCTCCAGCGCGCGCAGCAACGCGCCGAGCAGCGGCACCCGGTGAGCGAGCGGGTGCGGCGTCAGGATCACGATGCCGAACTCGCCGCACACTTCCAGATGGGCGCTCACCGCCCGGCGCGCCTCGTCCGGCGAATGATAGGCGGTGAAGACCTCGCGGTCGTGCGAGGTGCTACCCACCGCCGCGTTCCACCAGCGAATCCTCTTCCACAGTCCGCGCAGGCTGCGCGGGTTGTAGAACTCGAGCAATCCCAGGCCGTCCTGGTCCAGGACTCGCGCCATCTCGGCGATCGCGCGGTCCAGCGCCTCCACGTGCGGCAGCACCTTGAACGAGTAGACGAGATCGAAGCTGCAGTCGGGAAACGGCAGCGCCGTGACGGAGCCCTGGCCCACCACGAGGCCGCGCGCACGGGCGCGCTTCAACATGCCGCCCGACAGGTCCACGCCCACCGCTCCCGGGGCGAAGGTGCTCACGCGAGAGAGCAGCAGCCCGGTCCCGCAGCCCACTTCGAGCACCCGCCCGCCCTCGAGCCAGCGGCGAACGCAGGAGGTTTCGAGCTCGTCGATGTACGCGTGGTAGCCGGCGGCCCGGGCGTCGTCGTAGTTCCGGCTGAAGTCGTCGTAGTAGGTTCTGGGATCCTTCACGGCGCGACGCTCCCCGCCTGCAGTTCCGCGTCGACCTCGTCGTAGAGCGCCTCGTACGCAGCGACGGCCTGGCGCGCAGTATAGCAGCCGAGCAATCGCTCCCGGCCGGCCGCGCCGCGTGCGAGGGCTTCGGCCCCGAGCCGCCGCGCGGCCGCAGCCCACGCTTCCGGCGCGTCGTCCACGCGCGCGTCCAGCCCGGTGGTGGCCTCGAGCAGCGGCGGGAGGCCGCTCACCAGCACGGCCCGCCGCTCCCGCCAGGCCTCCAGCAGGACCAGCGGCAGGTCGGTCTTGCCATACAGCGAGCGCGCCGGAAACAGCACGGCACCCGAGCTCGCGATCAGCGCCTCCATGTCGGGCACCGTGCCGAGGAAGCGCACCCGGGCGCCGAGCCCGAGCTCGCGCGCGCGCGCCTCGAGACGGGCGCGGGCCAGTCCCGCGCCCCGCGTCTTGTCGCGGCCGGCGAACGCCAGCGGCGGCAGATCGGGGGCGGCGGCCCAGGCGGCGAGCAGCGTTTCGTGGCCGCCCGAGAACTCGTAGTCCCCGGGGTAGAGGAGGAACCCCGTGGGCAGTGCGGTGGCGGCCCGAACGGCTTCCACCCGCGCGGGCGGAACGGGATCGAGGTCCGCGAGCCCGGGCGGGATGACGCGCGGCGGGGTCGAGCACGCGGACGCGATCCGGCGCGCGGTATCGGCCGAGAGCGTGACGACGCGCCGGGCGAACATGAGCCGGCCCGGCGGAGCCCCGGGCTGCGGCGCGCTCAAGACTGTGTGGAGCGCGGGCCGCCCGCACAGGCGCGTCAGCGCGCGCGCCGCCGCGCTCGCGGCGGGGTGCGGCTGGAAGAAGAAGTGGAGCGCATCGAAGTGAGCGCGCAGCCGCCACACGCCGGCCATCAGCCCGAGCCGCTCGAGCGCGCCCAGGCGGAATCCGCCGGCCCGGTGGTAGAGGGGATGGGCGACCACGCCCCGCGGCCACGCCACGGCCGCGCCGCGGGACCCCAGCACGTGCCACTCGTGGCGCTCGCCCGCCGCCCGCGCGAGGTCACGCGGGACCAGCTTTCCGGAGTCATTCCACGGTGGCGACAGCGGCTTCGTGACCAGCAGCACCCGCATCAGGCCACCTCGTCGACCGGTACTGCGCGTGCGCTCCCGGCGGCGGCCCGGCGCCAGCGCGGCAACGCCTCACACCGGCGTAGGCAACCGCGCCACAGGATTCGGGCCGCGATCAGGGCCGGGTCGCGCCACGGGCGGATGCCCGAGACCTCGCTGCCGTAGATCGCGCGCACCGGAACTTCCGCCACGCGCAGGCCGAGACGGTGGGCCTCGAGCCGGACGAACGCGGGAAAGCCGTAACCGGGCGGGATGCGGCGCGGGTCGAGCCGTCGCAGGCATGCCGGGGAGGCCGCCGTGTAGCCGCACTGGCTGTCGCCGACCCGCTCCCCGAGGGCCCAGCGGGTGCAGGCGGTCAGCACGCGATTCCCCAGCCGCCTGAGCGGCGGCATCGCGCCGCGCGCCCGTCCCCGGTCGAAGCGGCAGCCCTGAACGTAGTCGGCCTCGCCTGCCACCACCGGCGCCACCACGCGCGGCAGCTCCGCGAGATCCATCTGGGCGTCGGCCGCGACCACCGCCGCCACGCCGGCGCCGCACTCGAGCGCCCGTGCGTATCCCAGCTGGATCGCGCCCCCGACGCCGAGCGGCGTGGTCGAGCGCAGGCATTCGCCGCGCGGATCGCCCCACGCCCGCATGATCTCGGCGGTGCCGTCGCGGCTCGCGTCGTCCACCAGGAACACGCGCCACACTTCGGGCGGCACCGCGCGCAGCACGTTCATGAGAAACCGCGCCTCGTCCCGCGCCGGGATGACGAGCGCGACCCGGTCCGAGCGGTTCACGAGGCACCAGAGGCGAGTACTGCGGCCCAGCGCGGGAGCGCCGCCTCGGGCCGGAACTGAGCACCGGCCGAGCGCGCGCACCGCGCCACGGTCGCGACCAGCCCGGGCTCGTCCGCGAAGCGGCGCAGCGCCGCCTCGAGCGCGGCAACGCGATCGCGGTCCCGCGCCGCCCGCGGGCACAGCACGCCCGCCCCGCTGCGCGCCAGGAATTCCCCCAGCGCCCCCTCGCCGGGTGCTATCACCGGCAGCCCGGCGGCCAGCGCCTCCATCGCCGCATGGGGAAATCCCTCGCCGCGACCGTCCGGCATCCGCCGCGAGGAGACGACCAGCGCGTCCGCCCGCTTGAGCGCGAGCGACTTCTGCTCGCTCTCCAACACGCCCGGGAAGCGGGCCGGAACGCCCAGGCATGCCGCCCGCGCGCGCAGCCCGGCTTCGAGACTGCCGGTCCCGGCCAACACGACTTCCTCCATGCGACCGGGGCCTAAGTGCCAGCAGGCCTCCAGCAACAGGTCCGGACCCTTGATGGGCTCGAAGCGGCCGAGGAAGAGAATCCGCGGCGGGCGGCCGTGCGCTCCGCGCCGATGATCTTCCCCGCGCGCGGCGGAGGGGCCGGCGGGGAGCGGGCAGACCCCCACCTCGCGCCCGCCGAGTGCCTTCGAGACGCGCCGCGCGGTGTGGGGCGCCGGCGCCACGATCCGGGTCCGGTCCCAGATCGCGGCCAGCGCGCGGCGCGCCCCAGGGATGCGTACCACGCGCTCGAGCGCGTGGACGTCCGCGCCGTGGGCGCACGCGAGGTGCGGCAGGCCACGCGCGCGGGCGAGCCACGCCCCGACCAGACCCGAGGGCAGCAGCCAGTGGCTCCACACCACGTCCGGGGCCTGGGCCTCAAGCTCGATCCGCGCGCGCGACGCCAGCGCCGCCACCAGGCCGGGCGCGAGCGCCCACTTCCACGGCTCGCGCGCCAGCGTCTCGGGAATGCCGCGCCGGTGCGCGAGCCCGCCGCGGAAGGAGTCGCCCGGGTGCGGGGCCTCCCGCACCACGATGCGGTCGGGCTCCGCGGCCCGCACGCCGTGACCGGAAGCCGGGGTCACGACCGTGAATTCCCACCCGAAGCCGGAGAGCCCGACCAGCAGCTCGCGCACGAAGGCGCCGCTGATGCTGCCCTCGCAGACCGGGTAGGACGTTGTGATCACGAGCGCCTTCACGCGGGCGCTATCCCCTTCCCGAGCAGGCGAGGCGGAACGCGCAGCTCTCCGGAGGCGAGCAGTACCGCCACCGCGACGAGCGCGAGGCAGCCGCCCTTGAGCGCAACCATCGGCCCCGCCGCGGGCCAGAGCTTCGCAAGCATGCCCAGCCCCAGGGCCAGCGCGAGCCCGCGCAGAACGCTCCACCACGGCACGATCGAGCCGAAGCGGCGCGTGGCGAGGACCAGCCCCAGCGCGAACGCGGCACCCATCGCCAGCGCGTCGCCGAGCGCTATGCCGCGCAGCCCCAGGGCCGGGAACAGGGCCGGGCACGCCACCACCTGGGCCGCGAATCCCGCGGCCAGCACCGCGACGCCGACGCGCGGTGCGCCGGCTCCCGACAGCGCCGTCGCCAGCACGTACGCCCCGGTCCACAGCGCGTAGGCGGGGCCGAGGAATCCGAGGGCCTCGCCGCCTAAGCGGTACTTGGAGCCGAAGAGCAGGGTGATGAGCTCGGGTCCCATCGCGGCGAGCAGGGCCGCTCCCGGAACCACCGTCACCGCGAGATACCGGAGCGCCCCGCGCACCATCCCGCGGGCGGCGGCGGGATCCGGGTCGCGGCCGAGGTGCGACAGGCTCGGGAAGAGCACGAGCGAGAGCGGGATGAGCAGCTGGTAAAGGAGTTGCGCGAGCTGGACCGCCGGCTTGTAGAGGCCGGCCGCCTCGTTCGCGGCCGCCGGATCCGTCATGCCCTTCACCACCCACAGGTCCGCGTGGAGCACCAGGTTCGCGAAGGCGGTGAGCAGAAAGAGCCAGCCACCGAAGCCGAGCAGCTCCCGGGTGTCGAACGGCCCGCGCGGGCGCGGCTCGCGCCGCACCAGCAGCGTCGAGACGGCGAGAATCGTGAAGGCGGCTGCGGCAAATCCTCCCACCGCGCCGGTGACGCCGAGCCCGATCGCGACCGCCCCGAGCGTGAGCGAGACCCGGAGCGTCGAGTACGCGCAATCCAAAACGCCCTGCACCGCGAACCGGCGCCGGCCGTTGAAGAACCCGACGTTGACGGCGTAGAGCGCGTAGGCGGGGACCACGAGCGCCACGACGCGGAGCGGGGTCACCAGGGTCGGGTCGCGGAGCCAGCGGCCCACGAGCGGGCTCAGAAGCTCGAGCAGGGCGAACAGCGAGAGGCCGATCACCGCCTGTACCGCCAGCCCCGCCCGCAGGACAGAGCCCGCGCGGTCCGGGTCGCGCGCGGTGAAGCGCGACACCGCCTGGAGAGTTGCGGCGATCAGCACGTTGTTCAGCACCGAGACCAGCGAGGCGACGACCGAGTACAGGCCGAACTGGCTCGTGCCCAGCATCCGGGCGAGGCCGACGGTGAGCGCGAACCCCGCGATCAGGAACCAGGCCTTGGCGAACGTGATGATGGTGACGCCCCGGGTCATCCCCGGCGCCCGGGATGTGAGCCCGGTATCCGGGCGCCCGGCGGCGCCGCTCACGCCGCCGCCGTCGGCCAGTCGCGCTCGCTCAGCGCACCGCCGGGCGCGGGGCCCAGCGCGGTGAGCGCGAAACGCTGCGGCTCGAGGAAGCGCCGCGCGGCGGAGGCCACCTGATCCCGGGACACAGCCAGCACGTGCGCCACCTGCTCCTCGGGTGCCAGGTAGCGGCCGCGGTAGAGCTCCTCGTGCGCCAGCTGGTACATGCGGCTCGTCACGCTCTCCTGGCCCATGATGACGCCGCCCTTGATCTGGGCGCGCGCGGCGTCCACTTCGGCCTCGGCGGGCCCGCGCTCGCACAGCGCGAGCAGCTCCTGCCGCACCCGGGCCAGCGCCTCCCGCCCGCGATCGGGCGAGACCCCGAGGTGAATCGAAAGCAGCCCCGCGTCGCGGTGGAAGTCGGCGGCCGAATACACCGAGTACGCGAGCCCCGCCTCCTCGCGCACGCTCTGGAAGAGGCGCGAGCTCATTCCGCCGCCCAGGAGCGTGTGCAACACCACCATCACGTAGCGGTCGTCGGCGACGTAGGGCAGGCCGCGCGTGCCGAGCGAGAGGTAGAGCTGCTGCAGGTCGGTGCGCACCACGTGGCGAACCGTGGGCGCGAACGCAGGCGGCGGCTCCGAGAGCGGAAGCCGCTCGCCGTCGGGCGGGTCGAAGTGCCGCTCGATCAGCTCCGCGACCCGCTCGTGCTCGAGCGCCCCGGTGGCCACCACCAGCAGGTGATCGGGCTGGTAGCGGCGGCGGAAGTAGTCGCGCAGCGCCTCCGACCCCAGCCGCTCGACGGTCTCGACCGTTCCCAGTATGGGGAGCCCCAGCGCGTGCCCGCCCCACGCCTGGGCGCTCATCAGGTCGTTGATCTTGTCCTCGGGATTGTCCTCGCACGAGAGGATTTCCTCGCGCACCACGGACTTCTCGCGCTCCACCTCGCGCTCCGCGAACAGGGAGCGGCAAACGATGTCCGAGACCACGTCCACGGCCGCGGCCAGGTCCTCCGAGAGGGCGCGCGCGAAATAGCACACTTGCTCGCGCGCGGTGAAGGCGTCGAGCTGGCCCCCGAGCGATTCCAGGCTCTGGGCGATCGCGCGCGCGTCCCGGCGCTCGGTGCCCTTGAACATCATGTGCTCGATGAAGTGGGAGATTCCGAGCCGCTCGAGCGGCTCGTCACGCGCGCCGGAGCGGACCCACACGCCGAGCGAAACCGTCTGGCGGTGGGCCATGGACTCGGTCAGCAGGGTCATGCCGGAGCCCAGGACCGACTTGCGATAGCTGGTTTGCGTCATTCGCTCGCCGACTCCGGGGGACGGGTGTTGGTTCGGGCTGCCTTCCGCGAGACCGGCCGCCACGGGTCCGCGCCGGCGCAGCGCCCGGCACCGTGAGCGGCGCCGGGAACGGTGGCCGCGCCGCCGCGGACCGCGGGCGGGGACCCGGCGCTCCCGGGCCCCCGCCTTCGCTTCGAGGTCGCGGACGCCTAGCGCCGGCGCCCGCGGTCCCGATCCCGGTCGCGTTCGCGTCCCCGACCATGCTCGTGATCCCGTCCGCCCCCGGCCCCCGCCCCCGCGGGAACGCCGCCTTCCGGCTCCGGCAGCAGCGCCTTGCGCGAGAGCTTGATCTTGCCGTCGCGGTCCACGCCGATGACCTTGACCGTGACGGTGTCGCCGACGTTGAGGACGTCCTCGGTGCGCGCGACGCGGTGGTGATCGATCTCCGAGATGTGCAGCAGCCCGTCGCGTCCCGGCACGATCTCGACGAAGGCGCCGAAGGTGACGACGCTGCGCACCTTGCCGGTGTAGACGCGGCCCGGCTCGGGATCCTCTGTGATGTTGCGGATCATCTCCTCGGCGCGCCGGCCGCCCTCGCCGTTGATCGCCGCGATCCGCACCTCGCCGCTGTCTTCGATGTCGATCTGGGTTCCGGTCTCCTCGGTAATGCGCTTGATGATCTTACCCCCGGGTCCGATGACCTCGCGGATCTTGTCCGGGTTGATGTGCACGATGATGATGCGCGGCGCGTAGGGCGACATCTCGGCCCGCGGGGCGGCGAGCGTGCCCTCCATGATCCCGAGGATGTGGAGCCGACCCCGGCGGGCGCGCTCGAGAGCGCTCGATAGCACCTCGAACGAGATGCCGCCGATCTTGGTGTCCATCTGGAACGCGGTCACACCCTCGCGGGTGCCGGTGACCTTGAAGTCCATGTCGCCGAGATGGTCCTCGACGCCCAGGATGTCGGTCAGCACCGCGACGCGGTCGCCCTCCTTGATGAGCCCCATCGCGATCCCCGCGACCGGCGCCTTGATCGGCACGCCGGCGTCCATCAGGGCCATGGCGCCCGCGCATACCGTGGCCATCGACGACGAGCCGTTCGACTCGAGGATGTCGCTCACGATGCGGATGGTGTACGGGAAGTGGGTTTCCGCCGGGATCATCGGCTCGATCGAGCGCTCGGCGAGCGCGCCGTGCCCGATCTCGCGCCGGCCCGGGCCGCGGATGGGCCGCACTTCACCCACACTGAAGGGCGGGAAGTTGTAGTGGAGCATGTAGGACTTCCACGACTGTCCTTCCA
>CAZYQK010000065.1:0-17157 GCA_964650245.1 uncultured bacterium
TCGCCCCCCGACGCCGCGGGTCCTCCGCGGTCGTTCGGGACGGCAGGTTATCGGAGCCCCTCAGGGGGCCATATTTTCCGGAAAAGGTGGGGTCAGAATTTACGGAACCCGCAGCCCTGAAAGTCACCGTGCCACGGAGGCCGCCACGATCATCATCGCCCCGCTGGAGAGCCTCCGCGAAGGGGTGCGGCGGCTTGCGGCCCTCCATGCGGCTGACAGTCTGTCACCGCTCAGGGGCGACTCGGACAATTTCTCGGACGACTGAGCGCTAACCGATTGGGATCAGTAGTGCCCGGGGCGAGATTTGAACTCGCACGGGTTTCCCCATACGCCCCTCAAACGTACGTGTCTACCAATTCCACCACCCGGGCACGATTCGGATCGATCGAGGGACCGCCCGCTCCGGCGTGATCACTTGCCTCCGCCCTTGGGCGCGGGAGCGGGCGCTGCGGTGCCGGCCGGGGCGGGCGCTCCGGCACCCGCCGGGGCTGGCGCCACCGGGAGCTGGGCCGGAGGAGTTTGGCCGGGCGCGGGACCGGGTGCGCCGGCCGAGGCCTTGCGCGCCTGTTCCTGCAGCAGGCTGCGCGAGGGCCCGGCACCGGTCGTTATCAGGGCGAGCGCCAGCGAGGTCACGAAGAACGCGCCGGCCAGCACCATGGTGGCGCGCGTGATGAAGTCCGTCGCGCCGCGGCCGCCGAACACGGTCTGAGCGGTGCCGCCGAACGCACCGCCGGCGAGCCCTCCGCCCTTCCCGGACTGAATGAGCACCACCCCGATCAGGGCGAGGCAGACCAGCAGGTGAACCACGAGCAGAAAGCCATACATGCGAATCCTCGGATGCGGGCCACGCGATACGGAAGAGCCTCCGCTAGCCGGAGGCGGTCGCGAACACTATCAATCGAGGCCCGGCCCGTCAACCAGCCGCGGCCGCGATGCGGAAGAATGACGCGGCTTCGAGAGAGGCGCCCCCCACCAGCGCACCATCCACGTCCGATTCCGCGAACAGCGCGGGCGCGTTGTCGGCCGTGACGCTTCCGCCGTAGAGCACCGCCAGCTCGCTGCCGCTGCCGCGACCGACCACGCGCTCGAGCGTGGCGCGGATCAGCCGGTGCGATTCGCTCGCCTGCTCGGGCGTGGCCACCCGGCCGGTGCCGATCGCCCATACCGGTTCGTATGCGATGACGGTTTCGCGCGCCGCCGAACCGGTGAGGCCTTCGTAGGCGGCCTGCACCTGGCGCACCAGCACCTCGGGAGTGCGGCCTGCCTCGCGCTCGGCGAGCGTCTCGCCCACGCACACGATGGGCGTGAGACCGTCGCGCAGCGCGGCGCGCAGCTTGCGCGCCACCAGCGCATCGTCCTCTCCCATCCCGTGCCGGCGCTCGCTGTGCCCCACGATCACGTAGCGGCAATCGAGCACCTTGAGCATCGCGCCCGCGATCTCGCCGGTGAAGGCGCCGCGCGGCTCGGCATGGAGGTTCTGCGCGCCCAGATCCAGCGCGCTGCCGCGGAGTGCCGAGCGCACGGCTTCGAGCGCCGTGAAGGGCGGGCACACCGCCACGCTGCACGCCGGCGGCGCGCTGAACAGCGCCCGCAGCTCGGCCGCGAGTGAGGCGGCCTCGGGCGCGGTCCGGTTCATCTTCCAGTTGCCGACCACCAGACGCGGACGGCGGGCCACCGCGGTCATCGTGGAGCCTCGTCGTCCAGTGCCGCCACTCCGGGCAGCTCCTTCCCCTCCAGGAACTCGAGCGAAGCACCTCCGCCGGTGGAGAGGTGGGTGAAGCGGTCGCTCAGCCCCGACTGCTGGACCGCGGCCACCGAATCTCCGCCCCCCACGACGGTCACCGCACCCCGGCCTCCGGCCTCGGCCAGCGCGCACGCCACGCCGAGCGTGCCCGCGGCGAAGGCCGGAACCTCGAAGATCCCCATCGGTCCGTTCCACAGGACGGTCGCGGCGTCCGCGAGCTTCGCCGCGAAACGGCGCACGGTCTCGGGGCCGATGTCCACGCCCATCTCGTCGGGCGCGATCGCGTCGAGCGCCGCGACCCGGCCCGGCGCGCTGCCGTCGGCGGCGCGCGCGGCGATGCAGTCGACCGGCAGCACCAGCTCGACGCCGCGCGCGGCGGCGCGCTCGAGCAGGTCCTTCGCCATCGGAATGCGATCCTCCTCCACCAGCGAGCGGCCGGCGGGCCGGCCCTGCGCCCGCAGGAAGGTGAACATCATGGCCCCGCCGATGAGCAGCCGGTTCACCTTTCCGAGCAGCGCCTCGATCACGTCGATCTTGCCCGAGATCTTGGCGCCCCCCAGCACCGCGACGAACGGCCGGGCCGGCCGGTCGAGCGCCCGGCCCAGGTACTCGAGCTCGCGCTCCATGAGCAGCCCCGCGACCGCGGGGTGGAGCAGCCGCGCCACCGCCTCGGTCGAAGCGTGCGCGCGGTGGGCGGACCCGAAGGCGTCGTTCACGTACATCTCGCCGAGCGACGCCAGCCGCCGGGCGAAGCCCTCGTCGTTGCGCTCCTCCTCGGGGTGAAAGCGCAGATTCTCGAGCATCAGCACCCCGCCGTCGGCGAGTGCGCGGGCCGCCTCGCCGGCCTCGGGTCCCACGCAATCCGCGGCGAAACGCACCGGTACCCCGAGCAGCTGCTCGAGGCGCGCGGCGACCGGTTTCAGGCTCTGCCTGGGATCCGGACCGCCTTTCGGGCGCCCGAGGTGGGACATCAGGATCACGCGCGCGCGGCGCTCGAGCAGCAGGCGGATGGTGGGCAGCGACGCCACGATCCGCGTATCGTCGGCGACCGCGCCGTCCTTGAGCGGCACGTTGAAGTCGACCCGCACCAGCACGCGACGGCCGGCGGGTTCCAGATCCCGCACCGTCCGCTTCCGGTCGCTCACGACTCCTCCCCTACGCCATCCTGAGCAGGGCATCCACGGTCCGCTGGGAGAAGCCCCACTCGTTGTCGTACCAGGCCAGCACCTTGACCAGCGTCCCGTCGAGCACGATGGTCGAGAGCGCGTCGAACACGCTGCTGGCCGGATTGCCAATCACGTCCGAGGACACGATGGGCTCCTCGCAATATTCGAGGATGCCGCGCATCGGACCGTCGGCGGCGGACTTCATCGCGGCGTTGATGGCCGCCCGGTCGGCGGGCTTCTTCACCCGGCACACCAGATCCACGAGCGAACCGTCCATCACCGGCGCGCGCACCGCGAGACCGTCGAGCTTGCCCTTGAGCTCGGGCAGCACCTCACCGATTGCCTTCGCCGCCCCGGTCGAAGTCGGGATCAGATTGACCGCGGCCGCGCGGGCCCGCCGCAGATCCTGGTGCGGGAGGTCGAGGATACGCTGGTCGTTGGTATAGGCGTGGATCGTGGTCATCAGCCCGTGCTCGATGCCGAAGCCGTCGTTCAGGACCTTCGCGACCGGGGCCAGACAATTCGTGGTGCAGGAGCCGATGCTGATCACCGTGTGCTTCGACCGGTCGAAGGCACCATCGTTGACGCCGAAGACGAAGGTGAGATCGGCGCCCTTGGCGGGAGCCGAGATCAGCACGCCGCGCGCGCCTGCGGCCAGATGCTGCGCCGCGCCCGCGCGGTCGGTGAACTTGCCGGTGGCTTCGAGCACTACGTCCACCCCGAGCGACTTCCAGGGCAGCCTGGCCGGGTCCTTCTCGCTCAGGACCCGGATGGTCCGGCCCCCCACCACCAGTTGACCGTCGCGCACCCCGCCGGCGGCCGGCCACCGGCCGTGAACCGAGTCGTAGCGCAGCAGGTGCGCGAGCGTCGCCGCGTCGGTGATGTCGTTGACCGCGACGAACTCGAGCGGCGCGCCTCGCTCCAGCGCGGCGCGCACCACCTGCCGCCCGATTCGACCGAATCCGTTGATGCCGACACGCAGTGCCATGATCCCCTCCTCCCGCTCGTGGAGTTGGATCGCGTCGCGGATGCCCCCGACGAGTCGAACCGCGAAACAGGTAGCCGCGCGACGCCGCGCGGCAGGATGCCGCAAGCACCGGGACCGGTCAAGGCGCGCGGCGAAATGCGCGCCGTGCGCCTACTCGGTGGAGTAACGCAGGCGGAAATCCCCGAGCCACTGCTCGTCGACGAACAGGAACACCAGCCGCTTGCGCGTGCGCGACGCGCGATTGGCTCCGGGCTCGGTCTCGGGCGGGAGCGGGATCTCGCCCTCGTAGGTCCAGACCTCGAACGGCCGCATGTCGGCACCGAGCTGCTTGTCGCTGACGTTACCCACCACGCGGCGATCCACCGCGACCAGATCCCGCACCACCTCGGCCAGGGTGTTGTCGCGGCTCGGAATGACCTGCTTCAAGACCTCGCTCGGCTCTCCGTAGCGGATGAACACGCGTCCCATGTCCGAGAACATCCCCTTGCCCAGACCATAGCGCCCGAAGGTCCGGTTGGCGAAGTCCACGCGCTCGAGGAATTTCTGGCGCGCCTCGTTCTCGGCGGTCTCGGGGGTGGGATCGCGCCGGCGCCAGAATTCGTCCATGACACGCTCCTGCCGGCCCGGTTGCATGCGGGCGAACGCTTCCTCGGACTCGGGCTCGAGCAGGAAGTGGGCGTCGTCCAGCACGTCCTGCGGGTCGCGGGTCCACGAGCCGACCTGCCAGGCGATGCTGAAGGACGCGCGCCTCGACAGCGCTTCCGGGTCGCCTTCCTGCCACGCCTTGAGCTCGAGGTCGTAGCCGCCGGCGGGCCGGCTCGAGACGTCCATCACCACCGGGATGTGCGTCCAGAGGCCGCCCGGGCTGGTCCCCTCCCGCGCTTCGAGCGCGCGGCCCTGCTCGTCGAGCATCCGCGCCACCCAGCGCCATTCCCGCGTATCCCCAGGGCGAGGGCGCGCGACCAGCATGGCGCGCAGGGTGTCGGCGTACAGGCCGTAGAGCCGCTCGGGATTCGGCAGCACGGTGTGCCCGGCTCGACGGAAGACCGGGCCTTCGGCGGCGTGGCCCTCCGACCACACGAACTCGATATCGGAAAGATCGCGCTCGGCCCGTGGGCCCGGCACCACGAGTTCGCCTTCGACCGATTCGGTATGCGGCTTGCCGGGAAGCGAGCCCGCCCGCGAGCGACGCGGTGTGACCATGCGGACCATCAGGCGATGGGTGCCGGGGCGGGTGCGGATCGGGAACAGGATGACCTTGCCCAGGCCGCGCGCGGTGTCGCCCCGGGACACCGTGAACTCGTGCTCGGTCTCGTGCTCCTTCGCCCCGTATGCGTTGCGAAGACGGAGTGCGAGACGAAAGCGGCCGGGCTCGAGGCGGTCCTGTCCCAGGGCCTCGAGCGTCGTCGGGCGGATGCGGACGTAGACCTCGAGCAGGGAACCGGCGGAGTCGGGGAACGCCGCGGCGTCCACCGAGAAGCCGTACTCGCCGCCGACGCGCCACGGGAGCGGGCCCGGGCCCTCGTCTCGCCCGGCACGAGCGGCGCCGGGAGCGAGCGCGCCCAGCGCGAGCAGCAGGCTCGCCCCGAAGGCCAAACGCGCCCCCGCGAACCGGGGGCGCGCCGGAAGCACGCCTGCGAGTGCGTTCTCGTCCGCCGCGCGCGGCGGGCTAGAACAGGAACTTGATCGAGATCCGGTGGGCAGCGCCCAGATCCTTCATGTCGGTGAAGGCGTAGTCGACGTCGGCCTGCCCCGCCACCGAGACCGGGATGTGGAATCCGAGCCCGCCCGCGAGGCCTTCGGCGTCGTAGTTCATGTTGTAGCCGCCGCGCACGAACAGGTACTTCTGGAACGAGTACTCGGCGCCCACGTTGACTCGCTCGGAATTGTCAGGCGGGTGAGAGAACTCGAACGAGCCGAGCAGCCTCTGATCGCCGGTCTGAAGCAGGTTCATGGAGGTCCCGACCCGGAAGATGCCGGGAATGCGCGCCTCGCGCTGGATGAACGTAACCTGGGAGCCGATATTCGAGATCGCCATCCCGATGCGCATCCCGAGCGCGCCCACGTCGTAGAGCGTCCCCAGGTCGACGGCGTAGGTCTGCTGCGAGAACTCCGCGAGGCCCTCGTGGATGAAGTTGATCGTGCCGCCGGCGCTGAACTTGTCGGTGAAGGACCGCGCGTAGCTCAAGCCGAAGGTCATCATCCCGGCGTCGAAGGTCTGGCCTGTGCCGTTGGGCTGGAACGCGGTGGTTTCCTCCATCGGATTCATGCGCAGCGAGCGCGCGCTCACCCCGAACGCGCCCGGGAAGCGTTTGACGTGGAAGACGTAGCCGGCCTGCGTGAACTGGAGGTCGGCGGGCCAGATGGCGTGGTTGAAGCTGAACTCCGACTTGTCCGGGTCGACCCGGGCGATGCCGGCGGCATTCCAGTAGAGCGCCGTGGCATCGTCCGCCACCGCGACGAACGCGCCGCCCATGCCCGCCGCGCGCGCTCCGACGCCGATCTTCAGGAACTGCCCGTCGAAGGTTCCGACCTTCTCGAAGATATTGGCGGCACCGGCCAGATTGGGCAGCAGGACTCCCGCCAGGCCGATCGCCGCGATAGTCTTTCTCACGTCACTCCTCCTTCGCTCACCGAGTCCCGGCTGCCCGCTATCGGACGACCACGAACCGACCGCGCTGGATACCCTGACTCGAATCGACCGTAAACATGTAGATGCCGCTGACGATGTCCTGTCCGTTGCGTGAGATCAGATTCCAGCTGGCCTGGCCGTCGTTGGGCGTGTCCTGCTGCCGGTTGTAGCCCGGCAGCGTGCCGCCGCCCGGTTGCGCGATCGGTGCTCGCACCGACTCGTTGACCGCATCCGTGGAATGAATCTCCTGGACCAGATCGCCCGAGACGGTATAGATGCGGATGGTCCATCGGCCGCGCGGCAGCCCGAGGAAGTCAACGTGGGTACCGGTGGGATCCGTGGCGTTCGGCGTCAGGTCCCAGCTCGACGGCCGAAGAGTGAGGTTCGCGAAGCCCTTGTAGGGATTCGGCACGACCCACACCTGCTTCCCGTCACGCACGCTAAGCTGTGGCACCACGCCCTCCGCTTCCACCGCGGAGCGACGGCCCTCCGTGATGTAGAGGGGAGGGGAGCCGTCCCGGGTCGAGTCGAAGGCCGTCACCGAGTAGAAGTAGAGGAACCCGTTCTTGACCTCGTAGTCGTCGTAGCGATAACGGCCCACCGGGTAGCGTGTCTTGCCGACCTTGCGGCAGGGCTCGATGTCGAGCACGCAACCGCTGTCCACCAGGCACTTGCCCAGCGGATCCTTCACGCACGGCAGCGTGGTGTCGGGCTTCAGGATGCTCCCGCTCTGGACGTCCCACAGATCGCCCCGGTAAAGCCGGATCTCCACCGAGTCGCGCCGCTGCGGGATCCATACCTTGGGGAAGCGCAGCGTATCCGCCGGGTTGCCCGGGGGCGCGACCTTCTTGCCTAGCGAGTTGTTGGGGATGGGATTGTTGCTGTTGTTCTTGTAGTCGAACAGCCGGTACTCCGCAATCAACTGCCAATCCTCCTCGGCCGGTCCCGGTTGGCCCACCGGCCGGGTCCAGCCCGCGACCTTCCAGATCTTGTAGCCGCGGAAGTCGAATTCCTTCTTGTCCGAGGGATCCGGGCTGGTCTCCGAGAGGTTGTCCCAGGCCAGCGCGATCTGCTTGTCGCGGCCCGGGGGGAGCAGGCGGTTCGGATTGTCGGTGTAGTTGTACGCCACCGAGGCGTTGAGGATGGGATTGGGCGGGGGCGCCGACGCATTCCAGATCTTGTGAAAGTAGCCGGTCCCCGCCACCGGGGCCCAGGACGCGACCCCGGTGCAGTAGTCGCAGTCGAAGTCGAACCAGGTGTAGTAGTCGGGCGAAAGCGGCCGCGGGTTTTCGTCCCGGCAGTCGGTCATGCCGACCGGGTCGGGCAGCGATCCGCGCGGCAGCCGGACGGAGGTTTCGCAGCCGTGGCAGTTGGTCACCGGTGCCCCGGCGCGAATCTCCCAGATGCCTTCGAACGCCAACTGGGCTTCGAAGGCATTCTTGAGCGCGGGGTATTCGGCGAACAGCGCCTTCTGCTGCGACAGATGCCCCGAGGGATTGGCGAGCGAATCACGGCGGAACGTCGCGTACCTCGACGGGTACGCCACGGAGGTCGTGAAGGTCCCCTTCTGGACGGCGAAGGCGATGGTCACGGTGATCGAGGCGTTGGGAGCGAAATGTAGCCATGGGCCCACGGAGGCCCAGGCCGCGTAGTCGCCCTTCTGGTCGCCCGGCTCCTGGTTGATGAAGCCGAACCGGTCGGAGAACGGGTCGTTGTCGATGTTGTCCGTGCCAGTCATGAACTCGAAGCGCTGCTGGTCGATGCGCGGCGGGCCGCCCTGGGTGTAGGGCGTGCCTCCGGGGTAGGAACGGTACGCGCGCCAGCCCACCCGCGAGGGTCCGTTTTCCCCCGTCGGGTCGGTGGTGTAGTCGATGAGGAGCAGCGCGGGCACGCCCGTGGTCTTGCCCTCGTCGCCTTCGTCGTCGGCGATCGAGAAGCCGTTCACGCGGATGTTGAGGTGGTTGCACAGCGACGTCCCGGACGGATAGCTGTTGAACAGCGTGGGATCGTGAGTCCTCTGCCGCCGCGCGTCGTCGTCGGGCAGCGCGTAAGTGAACGACCCGCTCGGAAACTGCGGAATGTCCAGATCGTCGGTGAAGTAGTTGGACTTCTCGACCGGCCCGCAGTCCATGTCGATCGGGAAGGCCACCACCAGGCTGTCGATCTCGTGGCCCGAGCGATTGATGATCTCGTATTCGAACAGGTTGAAGTTCTCGAGGCGTTCGATCGAGTAGGCCCACGCCCGCTCGCGGCACTCGAGCCCGACCGGCACGTGAGGCTCCGCCTGGCTGAAGCGAATCGCCTCCGGAGTGTCGTCCCGCGTTACCAGCGAGAACATTTGTTGGCCCAGCGCGCCGTAGTCCTCGTCGATGGCCGCGTCGCCGTCGTTGCTGCGCCCGTCCAGGAAGTCCTCGTCGATGCGCGGCTTGACCACGCCGTCCTGGTCCAAGTAGGTGTCGCCGTCGTCGTTGCCGAAACGCACGCCGTTGACGGCACCGTCGTAGCTCGGGTAGATGCGATCCTCGGGCTGGAGCGAGGGCGGCCGCCACTCGGTTCCGGAGCTGACGCGACGTCGCTGAACCGGATCCCCCGGGCTGATCCCGGGATTCACCCCGCCGACCGCGATGGTCTGGGCGAACAGGTACTCGACCCCCGACTGGCCGGGCCACTGCCCCCCCGGGTCGCTCGAGACGGCCTGGAACGGGTTGGCGTTGAATCCGAAGTTGGTCACCTTTTGCGCGATCTTGCCGACGGTCAGCACGCTGCCGTGCCCGAAGACATCCGGGATCGCGTAGGGAGTGACGCGCCCACCCGTCACCTCCGCGAGGCTCGCGGGGGGGGCGTACATCCGGTAGAGCTCGCGGGCCGTCTCCGGCGTGAGGCCCTCGAACTCCTGCTTCGCCGGCACGCCTTCCGACTTCTCCGACCGTCCCTGCGGAAGGGCCGGCCCGGGGACGAGCGCGAGGCATGCGAGCGCCGCACTCACCCGCCAGAACGTCCAGGCTCCCCTGCTCCGTCTCATACTCCCTCGCTGTCCCGGTCGGATTCCTAGAAGGTAACGCTCACGCCGAGGCGCACGTTGCGCCCCTCTTCGAACACGCGCGGATCGTGCAACGGCACCCAGTCGTCAATGCCGTCGCCATTGGTGTCCTGCCGGTAGGCGCCGCCCGCGCGGCCGGTCTCGGTGTAGTAGATCAGGTAGTCGTCGCCCGCCCGATTGATGTTGGGGTTGGGGAACGCCCCCTGCTGCAGGCTCTGGAGATTGACGGCGTTGAGAACGTTGCGAGCGTCGAAGAACATCGTCACGTTCTGGCCCCAGATCTTGTAGTACTTGTCCCCGTCGATCGTGAGCCGTGCGACCGACGGCTGCCGCCTCGAATTCTCGAGCACCGGGTCCGGCCGGCGGTCGTTGCTGAACGTCGGCGTGAACGGGAATCCCGAGCCGTACTGCCACAAGACGCGGAATCCCCAGCGCCCCGGCTCGCGCACCACGGATTGAACACTCAGCGTGTTCCGCTGGTCCCAGTCGAGCGCCTGCTCCGAGATCGGCAGGTAGAGCCGGCCACCGTTGAAGAACTGCAGCGCCGAGTTGGGATCCGAGGCGACTCCCGTGGCGAGCGAGTATGTGTAGTTGATCTCGGTCGAGAACTTGTGGCTGAAGCTCTTGATGATGCTGGCCTCGAAGCCGCGCGAGCTGGCGTAATCCCCGTTGTAATAGACGTTCACCAGATTGCCGTAGGGGTCGCTCTCCTGCCGCACCGTGATCAGCCCGTAGATGTCCTTGAAGAACACCGCGAACTGGCCGGAGACGTCGCGCGAGAACAGGTGCTGGACCCCGGCCTGGTAGGAGATGTTGGTCTCGGGCTCGAGATCGGGGTTGCCGCGGACGGTGACATTGCTGCTCTGGCCCCGGTTTTCGAACACGACGTTGTGCGCGGGGGTCTGGTAGGTCCACCCGTAGTGGAAGCTCAGCACGTCCTTGTCCGAGATGGGGTAGGCGATGCCGAGGCGCGGACTGTACTGCTGTTTGTACCGCTTCCCGCTCCGCAGGTCGGTGTCGCTGATCTGGAGCCCGGGCGTGAAGAGGTCGTAGCGGACGCCCGCGTTCAGCACCAGGCCTTCGAATTCCCAGCGGTCCTGGAAGTAGGCGGCACCCTCGGGATTGTAGTTCACGAAATCGGAGCGCTGACCACCCGGCAGGCCATTGCTCTCGGCGTTCGGCAGCGTGAGCCCCAGATTCTGCACCCGGTTGTACTTCGTCTCGACGCCGGTCTTGAACGTGTGGTTCTTCCAGCGGCGGCTCGAGAGGTCGGACTTCATGGTCTGGGTCGACGAGTAGCGCTTGGAGTATGTGGGGAAATCACCGTGGGTGGCGAAGTACGGATTGTTCTCGCTGCCGATCACCGTGTTCCCGCTCCAGTAGGACGGACTCTCGGTGTCGTACTCCCAGGGTTGCTTGCGACCCACCGACGAGCGCGTGTCGAAGACGAAGCTCGAGAGCCGGGTCGACCACACGGTCTTGTCCGACAACTGATTGGTCCATACCGCCGTGAGCTGCCGGAACTTGTCGTCCAGCGTCGGCACGTGGTCCGGCATGTTGATCGGCTGGTACGTGTCGTCGGTCCGGATGGGCGACCAGGTGCCGTAGATCTTGCGGAAGTTGTTCGTGGTGTCGTATGTCACCTTCACGAAACCCTTGCGGCTCCACATGTGGTTGTAGGGAGTGTCGATCGTGCGGTTCTGGATGGTCTCGAGCGTGAGCTTGTTCCGCGGGTTGAGCCGGTAGGCGAGCTTGAAATTGGTGTTGACCTGGTTGCGCTGCCGGTTGCCGAACTGCACGAAGTCAATCAAGGTGGTGCGCGGCTTGGTGAGCGACGAGCGCAGGTAGGTGTCGCTGAAGCTGCCCTCGTAGGTCGCGAAGTAGGTCAGGTTCTTGAACGGCGTCGGGCCGCCGAACCCGAAGGTCACGCGGTCGAAATTGTTGAAGGTCTTGGTGGGGTCGCCGTAGCGATCGGCGTCCCAGCGCACCTCGCCACCCAGCCGGTCGGTGCCTTCCTTGGTGCTCACGTTGACCACGCCCGACAGCGCGTTGCCGTACTCGGCGTCGAATCCACCCGACAGGATCTCGGTGCCGGCCACCGCCAGCGTCGCAATGTTGGCCCCGCGGCCCAGCAGCGGGTCCGAAACCTCGACGCCGTCGAACGTGAATTTCACCTCGCCGCCGCGCCCGCCGCGGAAGTGAAGCTCGCCGCCCTGGGCGACGACTCCGGCCTTCGTGCCGATCGCCTCGCGCAGGTTGTCGACCGGGATCTCCTTGAGCTTCTCGGCGGAGATGCTCTGCTTGGTGGTCGAGGACTTGGTGTCGATGCGCTTCTCGGCGCGCACCTCGATTTCCTCGATCTGCTTGACCACCTTCGACTCGCCGAAGTTGAACGTGATGGTGCTGGTCGCACCGGCGTTGACCTTCACCTCCTGCACCTGCTTGTCGTAGCCGATCGCCTGCACCTGGATCTGAATGGTCCCGACCGACACGCCGGGAATCACGAAGTTACCGTTCTCGTCGGTCATCGTCCCCTGCTTGGTCCCGAGGACGATCACGTTGGCGAAGGGAATGGGCTCCCGGTTGCGCTCGAGCACGCGGCCGGTGACGCGCCCGGTGGCGGAGGGAGTGGCCGGGGGCTGCGCCAGGACGGGTGCGGCCAGAAGCAGGGTGATTGCCGCTCCCCACATGGCCGAAAATTTACGCCTGTCAGCGGAATACATGGGAATCGATCCCTCGGGTTGATTCACCGGCGAACTCATGGAGCGGTGTTACCGCGCCACGATGTCAACTCTGGGCGTCGCCTGTCAACGATTTTCGCGCCCAACTCGTTCCCCGACCAATGGTTAATCCTCGACGACCCGGTCCTGAGGGACTGCCTCTCTATTGAAGAGCGGGGTGGCGGGTAGCGGCGGGCGGCGTCGCGGGGGGACCGCGACCGACACGTAAGGAGGGCACCGGAGTGGACAACTCTCACCGTCGGTGCGATACGCCCAGGTGCCAGCAATATCGCGCCGATCTCCCGATTCTGTCAAGTCGGAATTTTCGACCCGCCGGGCTAGAACACCCACTGGACCTGGGCCGCCAGCTGCTGCCGGGTGCCGCGCGGCCGGGCCGGCGACCCGTAGTCTGCCTGGGACCACTCGAACGCGTAGCCCGATTCGAAGCTCCAGATCGAGCCAGCGGGCCGCAGGCCCATTCCCAGCGTGACGCCGTTCCCGACGTACTCGTTCTGGCGCGTGAAGTCGTCGCGGTCCTCCCAGCGATGGACGTAGCCCGCGCGTCCGGTGAACACGGGGTTGCAGCGGTACTCGATGCCGCCGCGCACGTCCCAATTGACGCGCTTCGGCCCGAGCCCGGTCAACGTCTGCTGGAACAGGTCGCGTCCGCGGTGATATTCGACACCGACGACGCCGCGCCCGCCCGGGAGCTGATACGCGAGTCCCCCGGCCGCCTCCCAGGAGCGGTCCTCGGTGCGGTTGAAGACCGCGCTGTCCGGATAGGTGGTGGTGTCGGCCCGGGTGCGGTAGTAGATCGAATCGAGTAACGCGTTGAAGGAGTTCCGGCCGTTGGACAACCGGGGTGTCAGCTTCACGCGGCGGAAGGCGGTGCCGTAGCTCCCGCCCAGCTCCAACGGACCGATGGTCCAGCGCGCGCGCGTGCGCAATTTGGAGCCCAGCTCGCGGCGATCGTTGAGATCGCCGCGGCCCGCGAGCGGGGTCGCTCCCGCGCCTCCGGTGTTGGTCGAAATGGTGAAAACCCAGGTCTCGTTCGATGCCGAGGTCCAGCCGCGTCCGTCCACGCCATACTCGAAGCTGTTGCCGATCCGGCCCACCGCGGAAGCCTGCCCGATGCCGACGGGACGGGTCTCGCGGCGCTCCGAGACGTAACGCTCGCCCCGATTCTCGGACTTGATCCTGCTGCGCGCGGCATCCGCTCCCGCCGCCAGCGTGAGCCATCTCGCGACGCGCACCGAAACCGCGGCGCCCGCGCCCTGCATTTGCAGCTCGGTGTCGTCCGGTGCGAAGGCGTCCGGCGGCCCCGCCAGCTGGCCGTCCCGATCGACGTATTCACCCGCCGCGTTGCGCTCGATGAGCCGGTACTCGTCGACCGCGCTCTCGAAGCCGTACACGGCACGCAGGGCGCAGAGCGCGCGGGCGGTCTTGACGTACGGCAACCGCCCGTTGAGCACGGCCATGACGTTGGGCTGGGAGAACCGGCTGCGGCGCTCGAACGCGCCGTTGAACGGGCGGTCGAGCCGCAGCACGCCGAAGTCGCCGATCGCGCCGAACGCGCTCGCGCCCGGGCGGCGGCGCCACGCCTCGTACCCGAGCCGTACCTCGCGCGCGGCGAGATCCTGGCGCTCGATCGTTGCGCCGACGCCGCTCACGTCGCGCACCGACGCGGCGGACGACGAGCCGGGCCGGAAGGCGAGCGTCGAGGTCGAATCGGCGTCGAGGAGCCCGGTGGGATTGCCCGCGAAGTCCCACATCGTAATCCGGTTGTTGACGTCGGGCACCACCAGGGTCAGCCGCCCCAGGCCCAGCAGGCGTGGACTGCGCGCGATGGGATCGGGGGAAAGACCGAGGGATTGCCGCGCCGCCTCGTAGAACTGGGCTCGAGCGGGTGCCGGCAGCAGCGCCATGCCCGGCAGCAAGACCATGAGCGCGCTCAGCAGAACCCCGGGTCGAGGGTTCATCCATACTCCTTTCCAACGTCTCACGAGGACGGGCCGCCGTGCGGAGGGACAAGCTCCCGCCATCCGGCGAAAGGGCGCGCGGTCAACGAGGTGCGCCATGCACGGAGCGCGCATAGTAAAAACCGTCCACGGGGGTGTCAACCGCTAAACGCGGGCGGCGCGCGCCGCGGCGCCCGGCGCGGTGCGGAACCGCGCCCCGCCGGGCGGAGAGCGCCCGATCCCGAGACGCACGGCTCACCCGCGAGCTGGAATCGCCATTTGCGGTCGAGGCCGGCACGGATTCCGACCCGGGGCCCGGCCGCGATCGGATGGCCGCTCCGCTGCGGCGGGCGGTCCGACAGCCACAACGGACCGCTCGTGAGATCGATTCCATCGTGCTCGAGCGTGAGCCCGAGGGCCCGCGCCACGCAGCCCGGCCCGCGCGCGAGCCGCTCGAGCGGAAGCCGGCCGCGGCGCCGGCGCATCCGCTCGATCCCGAGCACCGGCCTGAGCGCGCGCACCAGCACCGCCGAAGGGCGGCCGGAGCGCCCGGTGACCAGGTTCAGGCAGTGGTGCACGCCATATGTGAAGTAGACGTAGGCGTGCCCGGCTGGCCCGAACATCGCGGCGTTGCGCGCGGTGCGGCCGAAGCGCGCATGGCTCGCCGGGTCGCGGCCGTCGCCGTAGGCCTCGACCTCGACGATGCGCCCGGCGAGCCGGCCCCCGGGCAGGTCGTGCACCAGCGATCGGCCGAGCATTGCGCGCGCCACCACCAGCACCGGGCGCTCGTAGAACGAGCGCGGCAACGGCCGGCCGAGCCCGCCGCGCCCCCGGGCGGCGCGCGCCCGCGCGCTAGTGTCCGACCGCCGCCTCACCGACGCCCAGCTTCTTCAGCGGCTCCATGAACAGGGCGCGGATCGCCTCGAGTCGCTCGGCGCTGCGGGCCTCGAAGCGCACCACCAGCACCGGCTGGGTGTTCGACGCGCGCACCAGCCCCCAGCCGTCGCCGAACTCGACCCGCGCGCCGTCGATGTCGATCACGCGATGGCGGCCGGCGAACTCGCGCTTGAGGGCTTCCACCACCTCGAACTTGCGGTCCTCCGGGCAGGCCAGCCGGGTCTCCGGGGTGGCGAAGTAGTGCGGGATCGAGTCCACCAGGCGGTCGAACGTCTCGCCGGTCGAGGCCACGTAGCGCAGCAGGCGCCCGGCCGCGAACAGGGCGTCGTCGAAACCGAAGAACCCCTCGCTGAAGAACATGTGTCCGCTCATCTCGCCCGCGAGCGGCGCGCCGGTCTCGTGGAGCCGGCTCTTGATGAGCGAGTGCCCGGTCTTCCACATCGATGCGCGCCCCCCGTGGGCCTCGATGTCCTCCCGGAGGCCCTGCGAGCACTTGACGTCGAAGATGATCTCCGCCCCAGGCAGGCGCGCGAGCACGTCGCGCGCGAACAGCGCCAGCAGCTGATCGCCGTAAACGATGCGCCCCCGCGAGTCCACCGCCCCGATGCGGTCGGCGTCGCCGTCGAATCCGATCCCGAGGTCGGCGCCGTGCCGCTTCACCGCGGAGATCAGGTCCGCCAGCAGTGCCGGCACGGTGGGATCGGGCAGGTGGTTGGGAAAGCGTCCGTCGAGCTCCGCGAACAGCGGGATGACGGTGTGACCCATGCGCTCGAAGACCCCGGGCACCACGGTGCCGGCGCAGCCGTTCCCGCAGTCCATCACCACCTTGAGGCCGCGCGGGCTCGCGAGCCTCGAGGTCAGCATGGCGCGGTACTCGTCGAGCACCGGTCGGTCGGAGGCGGCACCCGGGGGAGCGCTCGCGAGTCGCCCGTGCTCGATGCGCTCGAGCATCTGCTGGATCTCGGCGCCGAACAGCGGGAGCTTCTTCTTCGTCATCTTGAAGCCGTTGAATTCGGGCGGGTTGTGGCTCCCCGTAACCTGGAGCCCGCCGTCCAGCCCCCGCGCCACCACCGCGAAGTAGAGCGCGGGCGTCGGCACCACGCCGACGCGATCCACTTCGAGCCCGCAGGCGGTGATGCCGCGCTCGACGGCCGCCGCGAGGCGCGCGCTGCTCGGCCTCACGTCGCGCCCGAGCGCCACGCGCGTGCCGCCCTCGCCCGCGATCAGCGTGCCGAAGGCGCGCCCCACCGACTCTGCGACTTCGCTGGTGAGCTCGGTCTCGTGCAGCCCGCGGATGTCGTACTCGCGGAAGATGTGGTGCGGGATCATGGCCGGCTCCGGAGCTTGAGGAACGCGTCGATGAACGGATCGAGCTCGCCATCCAGCACGGCGTGCACGTCCCCGATCTTGAGCTCGGTGCGGTGGTCGTTGACCATGGTGTAGGGCTGCAGCACGTAGGAGCGAATCTGGTTCCCGAAGTCGATCCCCTTCTTGACCGCGGTCGTGGACATGGTCTTCGTGCGCTCCTGCTCCTGGTAGTAGAGGAAGATCCGCGCGCGCAGGATCTTCATCGCGAACTCGCGATTGCGGTGCTGGCTGCGCTCGGCCTGCGACTGCACCACGGTCCCGGTGGGCAGGTGCGTGATGCGCACCGCGGACTCGGTCTTGTTGACGTGCTGACCGCCCGCGCCGCTGGCGCGGAAGGTGTCGACCCGCAGATCACCGGGCGCGATGTCCACCTTGATGGTGTCGTCCACCATCGGGTAGATGAACACCGAGGCGAACGAGGTGTGGCGGCGCTGCGCGGCGTCGTAGGGCGAGATGCGCACCAGCCGGTGCACCCCGCTCTCGGCCTTGAGATAGCCGTATGCGTACTCGCCGCCGATCTCGACCGTGGCGTCCTTGAGGCCGGCCTCCTCGCCGGGCTGGAGGTCGAGGATGCTGGTGGAGTAGCGGTGGCGCTCGGCCCAGCGCATGTACATGCGGAACAGCATCTGGGCCCAGTCCTGCGA
>CAZYQK010000066.1:0-17019 GCA_964650245.1 uncultured bacterium
CGCGCAGCCCGTGCAGCGCAGTCGCGGCACCCAGCACCCGCAGCGCGAGCAGCACGCCGAGCGCCAGGCCCTCGCGGGTGGCACGTTGGCCGAACAACGCGGGCCACGGGAGGGCGCGGCCGGGAACGAGGTAGAGGTTGAGCCCCACCGAGAGCGCGCCGCCACCCGCCATCAGCCGCCACCAGGACGCTGGCGGCCAGCCGGCTCCGGCCCGGCCGGCTGCGAGCGCCGCTACGCCAAGACAGAGCAGGGCACTCTCGATGCGCCCCGCCACCAGCGCGCCCGCCATCGCTCCCAGCAGCAGCGGCGCGAGCGCCCGGGGTCCCGGCGCGCCCGTCCTCATCGCGCCTCCGCCCCCTCGCGCACCAGCGCCTCCGCGATCTGCACCGCGTTGAGCGCCGCCCCCTTGCGCAGGTTGTCCGACGCGATGAAGAACTCGAGGGCGTTGGGCTGCGAGAGGTCGCGGCGCGCACGGCCTACCAGTACCTGGTCGCGCCCCTCGGCCTCGAGCGGCGTCGGATAGCGTGAGCGCTCGGGCTCGTCCACCACCTCGAGTCCGGGGAAGCGGCGCCACAGCTCGCGCGCTTCCTCCGCTTCGAGCGGTCGGTCGAAGCGCGCGTTGACCGCCGCGGCGTGGCCCACCCGTACCGGCACGCGCACCGCCGAGGCGGTCACCAGCAGCTCCGGCAGCGCCAGAATCTTGCGGGTCTCCCACGCGATCTTCATCTCCTCGCGGGTGTATCCGTTCGCCTCGAATCGATCGATGTGCGGCACGACGTTGAAGGCGTAAGGCGGGAGCCCGCCGTCGCGCGGCGGGGGGGCGCGATCCAGCCCCTCGCGCACCCCGCGCTCGAGCTCGGCCAGCGCCTCGGCGCCCGCGCCCGACACCGATTGGTAGGTCGCGACCGCCACGCGCTCGAGGCGGGCGGCGCGCGCCAGCGGTGCCAGCGCCATCACGATCGCGATGGTCGAGCAGTTGGGATTGGCGACCAGGGTGGGGCGGGAATCGAGCCACTCGCGGTTGATCTCGGGCACCACCAGCGGCACCTGATCGTGGTAACGGAACGCGCTGCTGTTGTCGATCACGCGCGCGCCCGCCGCCCGCGCCACCGGCTCCCATTGCTCGCTGACCGGGTTCGCGACCGCGAACAGCGCGATCTCGATGCCGTCGAAGCTCCGGGCGCTCACCGGCTCCACCGGGATCGCCCGGCCGCGGAACGAAAGCTCGCGGCCAGCCGAGGCCCCGGTCGCCAGCAGCCGCACCCGGGCGAGCGGGAACTCGCGCTGCTCGAGGATGCGGAGCATGGTCTGCCCCACCAGCCCGGTGGCTCCGAGGATGGCCACGTGGCGGCTCACAGGCTGGTCTCCAGGCGCCTCACCAGGGCGACGCTCCGCGGCAGGGGTGAAGACTCACGGGATCGAAGCGGCATGGTAGTGGGGCCGCACGCGGAGTGTCAACGCCACGGGCTCAGCCGCGGCTGCGCGGAACCAGCGGCACGCCGGTGATCGCGGTGAACGCGAGCCCGAGCAGAGCGAGCACGCACAGCGCGCCGGGCCAGTCGCCGATCCGGGTGTAGAGCGTCCTGGCACCGGGGCGCGCGAGCGCCGCCGTCAGCACGCCGGGCGTGAATACCGGGAGCCGATGCCGCACCCGGCCGTTGCCGTCGATCAGGACGGTCAGCCCGGTGTTGGCGCAGCGCGCGAGCGGGACGTGGTGCTCGACCGCCCGCAGATTCGCCATCGCGGCGTGCTGGTAGAGCGCGGCGCCGTTGCCGAACCATTCGTCGTTGGTGATGTTGACCAGCCAGCGCGCACCCTTCCGCACGTCGGCGCGCGCGAGCCCCGGGAAGATGGATTCGAAGCAGATCAAGCAGCCGAACGGACCGGCCGCGCTCGGGAACAGCACGGTGGCGCGGCCCCTCGTCCACTCCGCCTGCCCCAGGTCGATCTTGCCCAGCGCCGGGATCAGCCACTGGAACGGCATGCGCTCGCCGAACGGAACCAGGTGCCGCTTCGAGTATGTGCCGGCCGAGCTGCCATCCGGGGTGAAGAGCGCGGCCGCGTTGCTGACGCGGGCTCGCCCCGCGGAGTCGAACCCGTACTCGGCGAAACCGCTGAAGATCGGGATCCCGGTGCGGGCGGTGAAGCCCGCCACCGCCAGCGCCTGATCGAGCTGCTTGCGCATGTAGCTGCCGGTCGCGGTCTCCGGCCAGATGATGACGGTGGGCCGCGGCGTGCCGCGCGCCGCGCTGTCCGAGAGTGCCAGGAACGAGGCCAGGATCTCGGCCTCGTGCCGGCCCGACCACTTGATCTCGCCCGCGACGTTGGCCTGCACCAGCGCCACCGTCGGGCCCAGCTCGCCGGGTGCCGCGTCCAGCGCACGCTGGCCCCAGGCCCAGGGAAAGCAAAAGACCAGCAGCGCGCCGGCTGCCGCGCGCATCCGATTGCGCCCGGTGAGCGCGCGCCACAGCAGGACGTTGAGGATCAGGAGCCAGAGCGTGACCAGCGTGACGCCACCCAGGCTCGCGAGCTGGATCACCGGCGCGAAGGCGTGCTGCGTGTAGCCGGGTTGAAACCACGGGAAGCCCAGCTCGCCCCGCCCGCGCAGCTCCTCCCCGCCCAGCGCCGCTACGGGGAAGGTCACCGCCAGCGAGTGTTTCGCGCGCTGCGCGAGCCAGCCCGCGGCCAGCGTGGCGAGCCCGGGGAAGACCGCCAGGTAGGCGGCCGCCATCAGCCAGGCCGGGTACTTGAGCCACGGCACCGTGATCGCGACCTCGGAGAGCATCACCAGCCAGTGGGCGCCCACCAGGTAGAACGCGAGACCGAAGGCGTATCCGAGCCCGAACAGCGCGCGCGCGCCGGTGCGCGCGCGGACACGGGCCTCGAGGGCCACCAGCAGCGGGACCAGGGCGAACCAGGCGAGGAAACCAAACGCTCCCGCGAGAAACGCCACCCCCAGGAGCGCTCCGGCCAGCAGCGCCAGCGCGATCTGCCGCCGGCTATCCGAGCCGGACCTCCTTGCCCTGCTCGGCCGAACGATAGACCGCATCCATCAACTCCATCACCGGCAGGATCTCGTCGGCGTGCCCCATGGGCTTCGCGGCCTTGCGCAGCACGTCCGCGAAGTGGGTGATCTGCGCCTCGATCGAATGCTTGTACTGGTTGCGCGAGGTTTCGAGGGTGGGCGTGACGTTGACCAGCGTGCCGTGCATGCCCTTGTGCACGCGAAACGGATTGAGCAGCGCAGCACCCCCCGAGCCGAACAGGTTCAGGTACGCGAAGTCCTTTTCCATGAGCAGGCCCCAGGTCAGCTCCAGGGTCAGCGTCGCGCCCGACTCGAGCCGGAAGAAGGCGGTGGCGCTGTCCTCGACCTCGCCCTTGCGCGAGCGATGCAGGCTGGCCGTCACCGAGGCCACCTTCGGGCTCCCCAGGGTCCAGAGCGAGAGGTCCAGCATCTGGAAGCCCAGGTCGAGCACCACGCCGCCGCCGGACTCGCGCTTCTGACGCCGCCACTCGTCCGAGTCCCACTCGGTGCGCTGGCGGAGCCAGCCGGCCTTCGCGAAGTAGATGTCGCCCAGGTCGCCCTTCTCCACGAACTTCCGGAGCAGCTGGGCGTCGGGGCGGAAGCGGTGCTGCACCGCGCACATCAGCACGCGGTCTGCCTTCTTGGCCGCCCGCTGCATGGCCGCGGCCTCTTCGGCGCTGCGCGCCAGCGGCCGCTCGCACAGCACGTGCTTGCCGGCCTCGAGCGCCGCGGTCGCCATCGGGGCGTGGAGGTAGTTGGGGGTGCAGATGTCGATGGCGTCGAGCTCGTCGTCGGCGAGCAGGTCGTCGATGCGGGGATGCACCTTCGGGATCTGGAACTTCGCGGCGACGCGCGCGGCCTTCTCGGGGTCACGGTCGCAGAGCGCGAGCAGTTCCAGGCCTTCGGTCTTCTTGAGCGCGGGAATGTGGGAGATCTGTGCCGCCGCCCCCACGCCCACCAGCCCGAGCCGCAGATTCTTTCGCGCCACCTGTGCCCTCCCCTCGCGAATGGGCGCGCAGTCTAGGGAGCCGTTCCGGGACCGTCAAGCATGCCGGCCGATTCCTCCGCTCCGATCCCGTAGCGCCGCAGCTTCTTGAGCAGCCCCTGGCGCGAGAGTCCGAGCGTTCGCGCGGCCTGGGACTTGTTCCAGCGCGCGTGGTCCAGCGCCTCGCGCAACCGGCGCTCCTCGAGCGCGCGGGTCTCGGCGTGCAGTCCGCGCTCCTGCGGCGTGCCCGGCAGCAACGGAGTCTCGGGCCAGTGCTCGAGCGCCACCGTGCCTCGCGCGCCCGCGACCCGCACCGCGAAGGCGCACGCGTTGGCCAGCTCGCGCACGTTGCCGGGCCACGGATGGCGCAGCAGGTGCTGGACCAGCACCGCGTCGAGAGCCGGGGGCGGGACCCCGCACGCGGCCGCGGCCCGGGCCACGAACGCGCGCGCCAGGAGGGTCACGTCCTCGCCGCGCTCGCGCAGCGGCGGGAGTTTGAGACGCACCGCGTTCAGGCGGTAGTAGAGGTCGGCGCGAAAGCCGCCCGCCCCCAGCGCCTCCTCCAGGCAGCGATGCGTGGCCGATACCACGCGCACGTCGAGGCGCCGGATCCGCGTGTCGCCGACACGACGCGCCTCGCCTTCCTGGAGCACGCGCAACAGCTTCATCTGGAGCAGCGCGCTGGCGTCGCCGATCTCGTCCAGAAAGAGCGTTCCCTTATCCGCGGCCTCGAACAGCCCGGCGCGGTCGGCCACCGCACCGGTGAAGGCGCCGCGAGTATGGCCGAACAGCTCGCTCTCGATCAGGCTGTCGGGGGTGGCACCGCAGTTCTGGGCGACGAAGCCCGCGCGGCTGCGTGGGCTCAGCGCGTGGACCGCGCGCGCCACCAGTTCCTTTCCGGTGCCGGTCTCTCCCAGCACCAGCACCGGCAGCTCGCTCTCCGCCACGCGCGGCAGAGCGCGGCACGCCTCAAGCCAGGCGGGGGACTCTCCCAGCATCTCGGGCGGCGCCGGACGCCGCCCCTCTTCCCGATTCTCGCGTTCCATCCCGTCCCCCCCCGTCCCCGATCCCACCCCGGAACGACCACGATCATGCCGTCCACTCCACCCCGCGCTCGCCGCTTGCGACCCTGCCGATCTCGAACACCGTCTCACCCGCCCCGGAGAGATCGCGCGCCACGTCGCGCGCCGATTCCGGAGCGCACACCACGACCATGCCGACCCCCAGGTTGAACGCTCCGCGCGCGTCCTCGAGCTGCACCCCGCCTGCCTCCACCAGCCAGCGGAACAACGGGGGCAGCGGCCAGCGCGACGGGTCGATGCACGCGCGGCAACCCGCGGGCAGCACCCGCTCCAGGTTGCCGCCGATGCCGCCGCCGGTGATGTGGGCCAGCGCCCGCACCCGGCCCCGCTCGAGTTCGGGGCCGAGCGCTCGCCCGTACCAGCGATGCGGGGCGAGCAGCGCGTCCATCACGCGCTCGCCGCCCCCGCCCGGGAGCGCCGCCTCCGGTGCCAGGCCTGAGGCCGCCAGCACGCGGCGAGCGAGCGAGTAGCCGTTGGTGTGGAGCCCCATCGAGGCCAGCCCCAGCACGGCGTCTCCGGGACGCGTCGCACGGCCGTCCAGCAGGCGGTCCCGCTGCACCGTTCCCAGCATGCACCCCGCGACGTCCACCACGCCCGGCGCGTAGGTGTCTGGCATCTCGGCGGTCTCACCCCCCAGCAGCACCGCCCCCACCTCGGCGCACGCCCGGCTCAGGCCCTGGGCCGCGGCCAGCACCACGTCCGGATCGAGCCGCGCCTGGGCAATGTAGTCCAGGAACGCGACCGGGCGCGCGCCGTGGACCAGCAGGTCGTTGGCGCCGTGGTAGACCAGGTCCGCTGCGGCGTCGGCCACCCGGTTCGCCGCCATCGCGAGATGCAGCTTGGTGCCCACCCCATCCATCGACGCGGCCAGCAGGCCCGGCCCGCCGGGCCATTCCATCACCCCGGCGAACCCGTTCCGAAGCGGCCGCACCGCCGGCCCCCAGGTCGCGCGCACGGCGCGGCCCAGCGCTTCCTTGATGGCGTCGGCGCGCACGACGTCCACGCCAGCTTCGCGGTAGCGCATCAGCCCCGCGCCCTCATGGGCTTGATGCGCAGCAGCAGCAGGTCCTCGCTGCTCGGGCTCGGGATGAGCGGAAACTGGCCGGCCTGATGGAGCCGCAACAGGCACTCGACCACGCCCGAGTCGAACTGGCTGCCGGCGCCGCGCTTGAGCTCCTCGAGCGCCGCCGCGAGCGAGAGCGCGCGCCGGTAAGGGCGGTCCGAGGTCATGGCATCGAATGCGTCTGAGACGTTGAGGATTCGCGCGCCGAGCGGCACGTCCCGGGCCATGAGCCCGAACGGGTAACCCTGCCCGTCCGGGCGCTCGTGATGGCTGCGCACGATCTCGGCCGCGCGGCGCAGGGCCCGCACCCGCGCCACGATCTCGGCGCCGGCGGCCGGGTGGGCGCGCAGCGTGCGCTGTTCCTCGTGCGAGAGCGTGCCCGGCTTCTGAAGAATGTGCTGGTGCTGAGGCCCGATCTTGCCCAGGTCGTGGACCAGCGCCGCGTACTCCACCTCCTCGACCTCGCGCTCTGCGAGCCGCATCCCCCGCGCCAGTCGCACCGCGTACTGGGAGACGCGCATCGAGTGGTGTCGCGTGTAGGGATCGATCTCCTCCAGTACCTCGGTCAGCGCGCGCACGAAGTCCTTGAGGTCGGACTTGATCTCCATGTAGAGCGCGAACGAGTGGCGGGCCACCAGGAACGGGATGCCGAACAGCACCAGCGCCCACGGACCGATTCCGAAGTACACCACCACCACCAGCGTACCGAGCGCGATGAACGAGAGGTGATGGAGGATGCCGCGCATGAAATTGCTCTGCCACACCCGCCACGGGCTCGGACCGCTGGTCAGGCCGATCACGGTCGAGACCAGCGCCGAGTTCGCGAAGAAGTAGGCTCCGGCGCAACCGAGCAGCGCGGGGATGTCGCGCGGGAACACGAGCTGGCCGACCCGCCCACCCAGCGCCCCGAACGCCCACCCCGCCGCGAAGTAGGTGAGCGTGAAGATCGCCAGGTTGTGGATCACCCGGACCCGCGGGCGGCGCTGGATCAGCCCGTCGTTGACGAAGGTGCTGATCAGGGAGAGCCAGGCGGTGTAGACCGGGCCGAACACCACCATGCACGGAAGGTCGAACACCCCGCTCGCGGTGGCGTAGCCGCCGCTCGGAAGCGCCACCGGCCGCGCGTCCGCGAGCAGCATGAGCAGCAGCACGACGCCGAGCACCACCGGCGGCTGGGCGCCCGCCTCCGGCGTGAAGCGCGCGAGCAGCGCGACCGCCGAGACCACCACGGCCGCGTAGTAGATGCGGAACAGCGTCGGATGTAAGGGGGCTGAAGGGTGGCTCACCTTCGCTCGATCGAGGGACGCATACTGCGACATTCGCGGAGGACGACGACGGACGATGAAGATGAGACCGACACCGGCTTCGGAGTCAACCCGCGGCGCGAGGCCGCGGGATCAACCGCCGCTGCTTACCAGCCGGCCTTGGTGAAGAAGTTCAAGAGCTCCTGGATGAGGTCCACGAAGCCCACCTCCTTTTCGTGCATCTCTGCGGGTCAACTGAATTCCCGAACAGGTGGGTCCGCTTCGCTACCCGAGGTGTGGCTGCGCTCCGCTAGTCCTCCTGGCTCGATGTCGGTCTCAAGACGTATTCGGTTGGATCCCGTGTCTCCAGCCCCCCCACCACCCGGTTGAGAGCGGCGAGGGTGGCCAGCGCCACGGCCTGCTGCGTATCCTGCTCCACCGTGCAACATCCCACCAGAGTTTTCTCGTGCCGGTGAGCCAGGAGGGCCAGTCCCACCACCACAACTTCGCGCTTGCCGAGCCGAACGAAGTCGATGCCCTGCAAGCTCAAAGCCCATCCGTCTTCAAGGAATTCCTCAAGCGCGGCCAGGGTCGCGGAGGCGACCAGTCCGTGAGCCCCGTCCCGGGTCGCGCTGCCCGCCGCGCTGCCCATCCGGGTCACGCCCTTCCACCGCAGCTCGACCTGGGCCTGGGCGCGCGAGCCGGAGACGTAGACGTTTACGCTCGCGAAGCGGATGCGCTCGCGGTGCGGCGCCGCCTCGGGCTCGGCCGGCGGCCGGGCTTCGCGCACCACAGGCTCCACGGTCGCGGCGGCGCGGGTGTAGGCCACCGAAACGACCCGATGGTCGATGGTGCGGTTGAAGCGGGTGAGGAGCAGGGTCTGCACGTCGCGCACGATCTGCTTGGCGGGACGACCGGAGCTGGTCAGGACGTGGACCTCGCGGACGTCCTCACCTTCGGCCTGGATGCTCACGCCCTCCACGTCGCGCAGCGAGCGGATGGCGGCTTCGGCTCTCTTCGTCCAGGAGAGATTGGTGGCGTCCACGGCCAACGGCATGCCCTCCTTCCCGACACGACGAAACGCGGATGAAGCTTAGCACACGCGCGGAGAGCGGCGCTACGATGGGCCATCGAAGATCGGCTCCAGGTCGAAGTGCACCATGCGATGCAGCACCGTCACGCGTCGCGTGATCTCCTCGGGACCGGTCTCGATCAATCGCTGCGGGCTGAATCCCTCGATCGCGATCGAGGCCATCGCCGTCCCGCACGCGAGCGCCTGCCGCAGCGCGTCCCCGTCGCGCCGCCCGCAGCGCGCGATCCATCCCAGGAAACCGCCCGCGAAGGAGTCGCCGGCCCCGGTCGGATCCGTGAGCGCCTCCACCGGGAAGGCGGGCGTGATGAAGCGCTCGTCCCGCGAGCGGTAGAGCGCCCCGTGCTCGCCCTGCTTGACGATCACCGCCCGCGCCCCCTGCTCGAGCAGGCGGTCGGCGGCCCGCACCAGCTGGGTCTCCCCGGCCAGCGCCCGCGCCTCCTCCTCGTTGAGCAGCGCAACGTCCACCTGGCGCAGCACCTCGAGCACGCGGTCCGGCTTGCGCGCAATCCAGTAGTTCATGGTGTCCGAGAGCGTGAGCGCGGGCGAGCGCATCTGACCGAGCACCTCGAGCTGGAGGTCGGGATCGATGTTCGCCAGGAACACGTAGGGGCACGCGCGGTGCCCATCGTCGAGCCGGGGATGAAAGCTCGAGAACACGTTGAGCTGGGTTTCGAGCGTGTGAGCATGGCCCAGGTCCACGGCGTACTCGCCGCGCCAGCGAAACGTGCGCCCGGCCGCGGTCTCGAGTCCGGAGAGGTCGACGCCGCGGCTCTCGAACGCGAGCCGGTGCTCGAGCGGAAAATCCTCACCCACCACCGCCACCATCCGCACCGGGGCGAATTGACCGGCTGAAAGCGAGAAATAGGCGGCCGAGCCACCGAGTGCCTCGACCGCCTCGCCGAATGGCGTGCGCACCGAGTCGAGCGCCACCGACCCCACCACCACGATCTCGGGCGTCCGCTTCACGGCGCCGCCTCCGCCGCGCGGTCCATGCGCTCGGGCGCTCCGACGCCCGCCAGCGCGAGCCCGTTGCGCACCACGATGCGGGCCGCCTGCGCCAGCGCCAGCCGCGCGCGCGAGCGCGCCACGTCCTCCGAGACCACGCGGCATGCGTGGTAGAAGCGGTGGAACGCCGCCGCGGTCTCGAGCAGGTAGGTGGGCAGCCGATGCGGCTCCCGCGCCAGCGCCGCCCCGCGCACCACCTCGGGAAACGCCGCCAGCTTGCGCAGCAGCGCCGTCTCCTCGGGCGCGTCCAGCCGAAGTACTCCGGAGCCCCCCGCCGGCGGGCCGGCCGGCTCGAGCCCGCGCTCGGCGGCGAAGCGCAGGATGGACGCGATGCGTGCGTGGGCGTATTGCACGTAGTACGCAGGGTTCTCGTCGTTCTGCGTGCGGGCCAGGTCGAGGTCGAAATCGAGATGGGCGTTGGTCGAGCGCATGAGGAAGAAGAACTTGGCGCAATCCGCGCCGACGTCCTCTATCAGGTCGCGCAGCGTGACGAATTCGCCCGCGCGCTTGCTCATCCGGACCGGCTGCCCGCCCGAGAGTAGATTGACTTGCTGGACGATCAGCACCTCGAGGAAATCCGGCTCCAGGCCCAGCGCCCGCAGCGCGGCCTTGAGCGGCAGGATGTGCCCATGGTGGTCGGGCCCCCAGAGATCGATGCTGTGACGGAAGCCGCGCGCCCGCTTGTCGCAGTGGTACGCGGCGTCGGGCAGCAGGTAGGTGGGCAGGCCGTTGCTGCGCACCACCACGCGGTCCTTGTCGTCGCCGAAGGCGGTGGTCCGCACCCATTCGGCACCCTCGCTCTCGTAGACCATCCCGCGAGCCCTCAGCGCCTCGAGCGTGGCGCGCACCGCGCCCGAAGCGTGAAGTGCTGTTTCCCGGAACCAGAGCGCGAACTCGGCGCCGTAGTCGGCGAGGTCACGCCGCTGCCATTCGAGCATGTGCTCCAGCGCGCGATCACGAAACCACGCCCCGCCGTCTCGTGCATCCAGCGCGGCTCGCCCCTCGGACTCCGGCAGCTTTGCCGCCAGCTCGCGCAGGTACTCGCCCTGGTAGCCGTTCTCCGGGAGCGGGCGCGCCACGCCGATCCGCTCGCCGAAGCGGGCGGCCACCGATTCCCCGAGCAGGTCCACCTGGTTGCCAGCGTCGTTGACGAAGAACTCGCCCGCCACGCGGTGCCCGGTCGCGTCGAGCAGCCGTACCAGCGCGGCACCCACCGCCGCGGCCCGCGCGTTCACCACATTGAGCGGCCCGGTGGGGTTGGCACTCACGTACTCGACCTGGATGGTGAGCCCGCGTCCGTGGTCCGACGCGCCGAACCGGTGGTCCTCGCCGATGATGCGGGACGGCAGCCGGTCGAGGAACGCGTCGCTGTAGCGGAAGTTGAGGAACCCGGGACCCGCGACCTCCACCGCCGAGAACACGTCCGGATCGCGCGGGAACGCCGCGGCCACCGCCTCGGCCACCGCCCGCGGCGGCCTGCCAGCCTCGCGGGCCAGCAGCAGCGCCAGGTTCGTGGTCCAGTCGCCGTGCGTGGCGTCGCGCGGGATGGCCAACTCGAGCTTCGCCATCCGCTCCGGTGCCCACAGCTCCACGCGCTCGAGCGCTACCGCGAGGCCGTCAGTCAGCGTCTTCCAGACCAAGATCCAGGCTCCTCGCGTCGCCCCACAGGCGGTCCAGCATGTAATACTGGCGGGTCCGCTCGTGGAACACGTGCACCACGACCTCGACGTAGTCGAGCAGCACCCAGCGCCGCCCCGCGTAGCCCTCGACATGCCAGGCCCGTACGCCGCGCTCGCGCAGCCGGTCTTCGACCGCTTCCGCCACCGCCTTCACCTGGACTTCGCTCGAAGCCGAGCAGATAAAGAAGTAGTCGCACACCAGGCCGAGCTCGCGAAGGTCCAGGGCCACAGGCTCGCGGGCCTTCCTGGCCGCTGCGGCCGAGGCCGCGAGGCGAAGCACATCGAGGGCTTCGAGCGACGCGGGCACCCTCGCTCGCCCGGTCCCGGCGGCGTTCGGAAGCCGTGGACTCGGCCGCGGGGTCAATGGTCGCGCCGCACCGCGTAGTCCACGGCGCGGTCGAGGGCCCGCCGGGCGGCCCCGTCGGGCTCGCCGTCGAGAATGCCGCGCGCGTCCCGGGCCAGCGCCAGGGCGCGCCCGCGCGCGTAGTCGAACCCGCCGCACTTGTCCACCAGCGCCTTGAGCTGGTTCCACTGCGCGGGGGTCCAGCGCTTGCGCAGCGCCAGCTGCTTCAGCTTGCGGCGATCGCCCTCGGAGGCCGAGCGCAGCGCGGCGATCAGCGGCAGCGTGACCTTGCCCTCGGCCAGGTCGTAGCCCACCGGCTTGCCGGTGGTGCGCGAGTCGGCCTGATAGTCGAACAGATCGTCCACGATCTGGAACGCCACGCCCACCACCTCGCCGAAGCGGCGGTAGCGCTCGCGACGCCGCCGGTCGCGGCCGCCGCCGTTCAGACCCGCGCCGATCTCGGTCGCGGCGCCGATCAGCGAGCCGGTCTTGCCGCGGATCAGCTCCTCGTACTGGACCTCGGTGACGTCGAGGTCGTATGCGTACTGGAACTCGAGCGCCTCCCCGCACGACATCTCCGTCACCACGCGGGCCAGGATCCCCAGCGCGGTGTCCTGCCCGTGCTCGACCAGCAGCTTCATGGCCTGGGCGTAGAGGTAGTCGCCCATGATGATGGCCATCTCGTCCGTCCACATTCCGTTCACGGTGGGCCGCCCGCGCCGCAGGTCGCTACGGTCCACCGAATCGTCGTGGATCAGCGCGGCGGCGTGCACCATCTCGATCGCGGTCGCGCACAGCAGGGCGTCGTCGCCCACGTGTCCGCGGAGCCGGGCGACCAGCAACAGCATGGTGGGACGGAACCGCTTGCCCCGGGTGGCGAGCACGTGGCCGCCGACCTGGTTCAAGATCGGGATGGGGGTGCGGAAAGCCTCGCGCAGATGGCCCTGGACGCGCTCGAGCTCGCGCCGCACCGGCTTTTGAACCGCGGACATCGTCGTCATGGGGCTCGTTTCGAAGTGGGTCGAGCAGGCCCCTGCTCCACCGTGGCGCGCGGCGCAGAATACGGGGCACCCGGAAAAGGTGTCAAGCGCCGCCGCTCGATCCCGCTTGCGCCTCGCGCATCGCCTCGAGCCGGACGAGCAGGTGGTCGCGCCGGTTGCGCGATGGATCATCCAGCACTTCCTCGAGCAGCGCTTCCAGCGCCTCGCGCACCGCGCGGCCGGGCGCGAGTCCAAGTGCCAGCATCACGTCGTGCCCGTCGACCGCGAGATCGGTGACGTGCAGCGCCCGCGACTCGGCCAGCACGCGCTCGATGCGGCGCCGCATCGCCTCGAGGTAGACCGGAAAGCCGGCCTTGAGCCCGTTGCCGAGCATGTCGGCGATGCGCAGGTCGAACAGGTCGGCGACCGCCTCCTCGCCCACCCGGCGCAGCCAGCGCCTGAGCGCCGCGTCGCTCCAGCCTCGCCGGTAGTCGAACATGTGCTCGCGCACCAGATGGACGATGGCGCTGCGCTGATCGAGCGGGAAGCGCAGGCGCGCGAGCAGGCGGTCGGCGATCTCCGCCCCCACGAACTGGTGGTTGTAGAATGTACCTTCTCCGCGGCGCTCGACGCGGGTGTCGGGCTTGCCAATGTCGTGCAGCAGCGCCGCCCAGCGCACCACCGGCTTCTCCGGCGGCGACGCGTCGCAGGTGTAGAGGCTGTGCAGGTAGACATCGTAGGCGTGGTAACGATTCTGAGGCACGCCCCAGGTGCGCGCGAGCTCCGGCATCCAGAGCGGGAGCAGGCCGGCCTCACGCAGCAGCTCGAATCCCGTCGAAGGCCGGGCGGCCCGCATCATGCGGGTCAGCTCGTCGCGCACCCGCTCGACCGCCACCCGCCGCGCGCGCTCGGGTGCTGCGCCCAGCGCCGCCCGGGTCGCGGGCTCGGGCTCCATCTCGAGCACAGCTGCGAGGCGCGCGACCCGCAGGGGTCGAAGAGCATCCTCGTGGAAGCGCGAGGCCGGATCACCCACTGCGCGCAGCGTTCGGCGCTCGAGGTCGCGCACGCCGCCGTGAGGATCGAGCATGACGCCGCTCACCGGATCGAACGCAATCGCGTTCACCGTGAGGTCGCGCCGTGCCAGGTCCTCCAGCGGATCGCCGCAGAACTCGACCGCGTCGGGACGGCGGGCGTCCCCGTACTGCGCCTCGCGGCGGAAGGTGGTGGTCTCGAGCTGGATTCCCTCCGCCCGGATCAGCACCGTGCCGTGCTCGATCCCGATCGGCTCGACACGCTCGAAGCGCGCGCTCACCTCGTCAGGCCGGAGGTCGGTCGCGACGTCGAAGCATTCCGCCCCCCCGCCGCCGCGTCCGAGCAGCACGTCGCGCACCGTGCCGCCGACCAGCCAGGCCTGATGGCCGCCGGCGCGCAACCGCTCGAGCGCCGCGATCAGCTCCCCCGGCCAGGCATGCGCCACCAGCGCGGCGCGCGCCTTCACACCCCGCGCGTCGAGCCCGTGACCGGCCACGGGCGTGCTAGCATCCGGCGTGGACTTACGCTTGAACGGCTTCACTCGAGTCGCCTTCCCGGCGGCGGACCGCCGTAACCTCAAGGAGGAATGCCTGTCGAACCCGCGGTGGGCATCACCCGCGCTGGTGCTGGCACTGGCGCTCGCTTTTCGGGCGGCGGTGGCCGAGCCCGAGCGCGCGCCGCCGCCCGCCCCGCTGCGTGCGTGGCAGACCGGAGCGTTGAGGCCCGATCGGCTGCAACACGCGTCGCTCTCGTTCAGCCTGGGGCTCGCACTCGGCATCCCGACCCGCGAGCCCGCGGCGGCGGCCGGGGGCGCGCTCGCTCTTGCGCTCGCGAAGGAGACCGCCGACCGCCGCCGCGGCGCGTTCGATCGCGGCGACCTGCTGGCGGGTGCGGCCGGGGCCCTGCTCGCGGCGCTGGCGACGGCCGCGCTCAGGCGCTAGCTCGGAGGCGGGCGGATCCCGCCACCTCCGCTCGAGTTGCCCGCGGGTCCCGCCGGGTTCTTCACCAGCGCCACCAGCACCACCGCCACCAGCACGCCGGCGCCGACCAGCCCGGTGTGGGTCCAGTCGATCCCGCGCACCCACATCGTCGCGATCTGCTCGTGCGAGAATCCGAGCGTCACGAACTCTTCGACCCGGGTCTCGAGCTCGCGGCGCCGGAATCCGACCAGGCTATCGGCCGTGAAGCTCGCGTAATCGAACTCGTAGAGCAGCCCATCGCCGGTCACGATCCTTACGTGATCGCGCTGCGAGCGCGCCGTGTACTCGCCCCGCGGGATCTCGCGCAGCGTCGTGCAGCCCGTTCCCAGCACCCACAAACCGCACGCCCCCGCCCGCAGGACGCGGTTCACCCGCATTCGGAACCCTCCGCCGGTGGTGGACTTCCGCCCGATCATCGCGTCTACGCGCGGCGAGCATAGCCGAATCGGCGCCGGCGCGCCTCGGGCAGGTCGCCTGGCCCGCCCCAACCCGCCCCACGTCCGGCCGTCAGCACCAGTAGAGGATGCGGCCGCAGCTCTCGCACATCGTGAGGGAGTCGCCGGTGCCGGGGGCGGCCGACGTGGGCAGCGTGACGAAGCAGCCGAGGCACACCCGGTCGCGCACCGCCACCACCGCGCGACCGTAGCGCTGCAGCGCGCGCTCGTAGAATTGGAGCCAGCGGCGATCGAGCTCGGCCAGCAGCTTCGCCCGGACGCGTTCGAGCGGCGCCGTCTCGCGCGGAGTGAAGCCGAGCTTCTTCAGGCGCGCGCGCGAAGCCGCGTCGCCCAGCTCTCGAAGCATGAGGTCCACATCGTGGAGCTCGAGCAGCGCGAGCGCCGTGCTCACGGCAGCGCCTCGCGCATCAGGGCGGCTACCGCGTCGAGACCGGTCGCGTCCAGGAGTTTCTGGCGGTTGCGCTGGTGCCGGGTCGCGGCGACCGCTCTCCCGACCAGGTCGTGGTGGGCCTCCTCGCTCGATTCCGAGGTGGAGAGCGCCAGCACGATGAGCTGCACCTCCGCCCGGTCGGGGGCGCCCCAGTCCACGCCGCGCAGCGAGCGCGCCACCACCAGCCGCGCATCGACCACCGCCAGCGACCGCGCGTTGGGGACCGCCACGCCCTTGCCGATCGCGGACCCGCACACGTGCTCGCGCCGAAGCAGCGTCTCGAGCAGCAACTCTCGATCGCGCACCGCTCCCGAGCGGTGAGCGGCGTCCACCAGCTCGAGGAGGATGGTTTCCTTGCGTCTGGGTCTGAGGTCCGGGATGAAGAGCGAGGAGTAGATGACCGAAGGGACCAGCACCGTCGTCATCGGTTTCAAGTCCTCCGCTGACGTCCCGGAGACTAGCAGAAGCCGCGACGCACCCGCCAGCATTACCCGCCGGCGGCGTCGGGGCGCCGCGCCCTCGCCGGTCGAGCCCGCGCGGCCAGCCACGCGCACAGCGCGCCGACCGCAGCGCCAGCCGCCACGTCACCCGGGTAATGACGGTTGAGATACAGGCGCGAGAACGCGACCAGCGCCGCGAGCAGCCACCACCCCGGGGCGAGGCGGCGCCAGCGCCGGCTCAAGACCCAGGCGAGCGCCGCGGCATTGGCGGCATGGCTCGACGGAAACGACGAGTTGGCGCGCCGGCGTTCACCGTCCGGGCGCTGGCGGTTCACCGACCACTTGCCCGCCTCCACCACCGCGTTGGCGGGAACCACGGCGAGCAGCGCCAGCTTCACCGTCGCCGGACCGGCCGCGGCGTCGAACAGCGCGATCGCGAGCAACCCTCCCAGCACCAGCGTCGGATGACCGAGCCGGGTGGCGAGCCGCATCGACGGCTCGAGCTCCGGCCGGCGCGCCTCCTGCACTGCACTCTGGAGGTCGTGATCCAGCCGCGCGAGGGACGCAAACAGGCCGACCAGCAGCAGGATGCGCGCGCTCACGTGGCCTTCACCGCGATCAGGACGCGCCCCGGGAGCCAGCCCTCGATCCCGCGCCCGGCCTCCACCCGGACCCGTTCCCCGGAGCGCGCGAGCACGCGCACGACCTGCCCGGGCTCGAGCTCGAGCCCCGGCCCCAGCAGCGTGGCCGAGGACCCCAGCACGGCGACCGGGGCGCGCGCCGAGCGCCAGTCCTCAACCGGACCGATAGCTGCGCATCCGGCCGCCAGGGCCAGCGCCAGGAAGGCCGCGCCGCGCCGCGGCCACAGGGGGCCCGCACCGAGCGCCAGGATCAGTGCAGCAGCTGCCCATTCCAGCCGCCGCACCGGCCAGCGCGGACTGGAGGCGCCGCTCAAGCCGCCCACCTCCCGCACCCGCTCCTCCACCCACGAGAGCGCGGGATCGCGGGACTCTGTGAACCTTCCGCGCACCACCCACGCGGCGGCCGGTCCCACCGCGCCGGTGCGCACCTCGGTCCAGGCCAGCCGCGCGGCCAGCCCCGGGGCGCGCGCGCCGCGCTCCCACAGGCCGAGCCAGGCGCGGCCCGCTCGCTCGAGGTCGCCGCCGCGCGCCGCCGCGTCCGC
>CAZYQK010000067.1:0-16907 GCA_964650245.1 uncultured bacterium
CGAGCCGGCGCTCCCGGCCGCGGCGCGGCGCAGCGAGCTCGACCGCGTGCCCGGCGCGCTGCGACAGCGCGGCGCTCATGACCTCGGCCCCCGCCGGGAGCTCCCCGGTCACGATCCGCCGCGGCAGCTCGCGGCGCGCGAGGTAATGCTGGCCCATGAACGATTCGAGCAGGAGCGGACCTTCGAGCAGGTCCGCGCGCTCCAGCACCCGCGACTCCTTCCCCACCACCCGGCCACCGCGCACCAGCAGCACCACCATCGCCGCGCGGGAGCCATGGCGCGCTGAGCCCACCACGTCGGCCTCGCGCCCGCCCAGTCCCACCACCTTCTGCGGCACCCGGGCGCGCTCGAGCAGCTGGATCTGGTCGCGGCGGCGGGCCGCCTGCTCGAACTCGCGCGCCGCGGCGGCCTGCTCCATCTCGTGCCGCAGGCGCCCGAGCAGCTCGTCGTCGCGGCCGGAGAGGAACAGCACCAGGCCGTCCGCCAGCTGCCGGTAACCGGCGGCGTCCACCCGGGCCCGGCTGAAGCAGGGTCCGGCGCAGCGCTTGATGTGGTAGTAGAGGCAGGGCCGGTCGGCGCGGCGGTAGTCCTCGAAGTTGCGGCAGGTGCGGAGCGGGAATATGCGCCGAATCTCGCGCAGGGTGCGCCGCAGCCGCTTAACGTCGGTGTATGGACCCAGGTAGCGGGCGCCGTCGTCCCTGACCCGGCGCGTCACCGAGACCCGCGGAAACTCCTCCTGCACGCTGATGCGAACGTAGGGGAAGCTTTTGTCGTCCTTGAGCAGGATGTTGTAGCGGGGCCGGTGCTGGCGGACCAGGGTGGATTCGAGCAGCAGGGCCTCGACCTCGGTGTCGGTCAGGATGGTGTCGAGGTCGGCCGCCTCGGCCATCATGTCGCGCAGGCGCGGGCGGTCCAGGTCGCCGGACAGGTAGCTTCGGACCCGTTGGGCCAGGCTCCTGGCCTTCCCCACGTAGAGCACGCGGCCCGTCGCGTCCTTGAACAGGTAAACCCCCGGGGCCACCGGCAGATTCCGCACTTTTTCGCCCAGAGCGCTCACGAGCGCCTCCCAAGCACCAGCGGGGAATACGCGAAGAGAGGACACTACACCCGCGGCCGCGGCCCCCGCAATCACGAAGGCGGCGATCGCGCGAAGCTCGCGGCAGGCACATCGCGACACGTCGCAGCTTGACACTGCGCGGGCCCCACCCGTATCGTCGCCGGGCTTTTCACGTCACGACCACTCTCCCTGGAGGAAACGAATGCCGCACCACAAGTCCGCGGCCAAGCGGGTGCTGACCAACGCCAAAGCACGGCTGCGGAACATCGCCGCCACCACGCGGCTCCGCTCGGCGCTCAAGCGGGTGCGCGCCGCGACCACGCGGGCCGAGGGTGCGGCCGCCTATCGCGCCGCCATGACGGTGCTCGACCGCACCGCCTCCAAGGGCATCATCAAGAAGGAGACGGCCAGCCGCCACAAGGCGCGTTTGGCCCGCTTCGCGCAGAAACTTCCGGCCTGAGGCCCGCGATGCGACCTTTCGTGGTCGCGCTGCTCGCGGCCAGCCTTAGCTTTCAAGTCGTCCAGCCGGCCGCCCGCGCCCTCGCGCAGGCGGCCGCGCCGTTTCAGGAGGTGCCGGTCCCGATGCCGCCCCGGCGCCCCTACGGCTGGGCGATCGCGACGTTCGTCGCCGGCGCCGGGCTGGTGGGTGCTTCGTTCAATCTGTCGGACACCGCGCGCCGGAAGTACGGCGACTACCTGCGCGCGACCGACCCCGCGCGCATCGAGGATCTGTACGACGGCGCCGTGCATTACGACCGGCTCTCGGCCGCCTCGCTCGCGGCCGGGGAGGCGCTGATCGCCGTGAGCCTCTACCTCGGCTTCCTGCGCCGCGCCGATGCCCGGCGCGTCGAGCTCTCCCTGCGCGCCGACCGATGCGTGCTCTCGCTGCGTTTCTAGCGCTCGCGCTGCTCGCGGGTTGCAGCCGGCGCGAGCGGGCCAATCCGTTCGACCCTGGAAACCCGGTCACGCGCGGCCGCCCCGCGGGCTTCGCCGCGATTGCGGGCGCCGGACTGGTGCAGTTGCGCTGGACCCCACCGCCGCTCAGCGGGACTTTTGGCTATCGCGTCTTCCGTCTGGTCGAGGGCGACAACGTGTTCCGCCCGGTCGGCCCGCTGCTGACGGGGAACGAGTCGTCCTACTTCGATCTCCCGGTGACCAACGGCCTGCGCCTGGACTATCGGCTCTACTTCGTATTCTCGAACGTGCTCGGCGGTCTTCCGGCCGAAGACCACGCGACGCCGGGCCTGCTGCGTCCCTGGGTCGCGGATCTTTCGCGCCGCAGCCTGATCGAGGCCACTCCCGACGGCCGCCATGTCGCGTTCGAGACCGCGGGCTTCTTCGGCCCCACCCACGTCGCGGTCGAGCCGGGCACCGGCCGGGTCTGGATCTCCGACACCTACGACGGGCGGGTGGTGCTCTTCGACCCGGCCAACGGAACGCGGGTTCCCATCACCGGGCTCTCGGAGCCGGTGGCGATCGCCATCGATCCCGTGGACCGCTCGGCCTGGGTGTGCGATCAGGCGCTCGACGCGGTCTACCACTACACCTCGACCGGCGCCCCCGGTGTGCCCGACAAGCTGGACCCGATCGACACGCCGATCGGGATCGCGGTCGACCCGGCGGGCACCACCGTGTGGGTGTGCGAGCGCGGCGGCAACCGGGTGCGCCGCTTCTCCCGCGCCGGCGTGCCGCTCGGAGCGACGGACGTGCCCGCGCCCTCGCGCGTGGCGGTCGACTCCGCGAACGGCGACGCGTGGGTCACGTCGTCCGACGGCCATCAGGTGGTTCACCTCTCCCCCGCGGGCGCCGCGCTCGACACCGTGACCGACGTCTCGAGCCCGGTCGGCATCGCGGTGGACGCGCGCAACGGACGCATCTGGGTAGCCGATCCGGTGGCGGGTCAGGTGCTGGCGCTGCGCCGCGGGGGGGCGATCGAATTTCGGGTCGGCGGGCTGCCCGGGGCGCGGGAAATCGCGATCGATCCGGCCAGCGGCGAGGCCTGGGTCACGGTCTCCGGGAGCGGCGAGCTGGTGCGGCTGTCCGCCACCGGCGTGGCGCTCGAGCGCCTGGGCGGCCTCTCCGATCCCTACGGGGTCGCGCTCGACACCGGGCAGCGCGGGCCCTGAGGCCAGACGCCGGGCGCGCCGCGTGCGGGCGAGCGGGCCCTCCTGCGCCGGATCGTCCCGGCGCCCCCGCCCGCGCGAGCGACGTTCCGAAGTGTCAGAAATTGAACCCGACGGTGAACTGCGGGCGCGGGCGCTTCGAGTAGTCGCGGAAGTCGGTCGTGGTCCAGGCGTAATTCCAGCGCAGCGCCGGGAAGTAGCCGCCGCCGATGAAGACCGCGAAGCCGGCGCTCCCCAGGTGCTCGTCGAACCCGTGGTCCCACGCCCATGCCGCGTCCGCGAACAGGACGCCGTTGATGGTCGGAAACACCCAGGTGGCGGGGATGGCCAGCGTGAGGCCGCGCACCAGCGGGAAGCGCAGCTCCTGCTGGAGCAGCACGGTCTCGAGCCCCGCCAGCCGCCGCCGGTCGTATCCGAGCAGCGAGTAGCGCCCGCCCAGGAAGAAGCGCTGGGCGTCGCGACCCACGCTCGACTGAATCTGAAGTCGCGAAGCCGTCACCACGCCGGACCCTGGCAAACGGTAGTGGCGGAACTCACCGATCAGCGTTCCGAAGTCCCCCGCACCCGTGGTGAGATCGCGGGTGAAGCCGGCCGAGACGTAGAAGCGTGAGCCCACGCTCGGACCGAGCCCGGTCCAGCGCGTGTTGTCGTGCGCGAGCGTCACGAAGTTCGAGACCAGGTCCACGTTCTGGGTCTCCCCGCTCTGGAGCCGGTGGTCGCTCGCGTGCCGCGCCAGCACCGAGCCCTCGAGTCGCGTGAACTTGTTGAACGGATAGCTCGCGAGACCCACCAGACCCACCCGGCGCTCGCGGCGGATTTCGTCGATCTGCGCGTCGTACACCTGGGTGAGGCGGAAGAACCCGAGGCCGTAGTTGAGCCGACGGGCCTGGTTCAGGTAGGTCACCCCGCCTTCGAAGCCGTCCCAGAAATTGCCGAACCGCTCGTTGTCGTTGGCGAGGAAGATGTAGAACTGCTCGTTGCCCAGCACGTCGCTCAACGCGATCTGCCCGCCCCCGCCGCCCGAGCCGAGGCTCGGATCGTAGCCCACCGCGTTCTGCACCAGATCGAGGCCCAGCTTTCGCTGGTAGGGCTGTGGAGACGTGCTGTCGTACACGGCGGCGACCGGCACCGGCCGCGCCGCCGGGGTCTCGAACTCCACCGGCAGGGTATCGGGGTCGAAGGCGATGACGTAGGTCTCGAAGGTGATGGCCTGCTGCGCGGTGAACAGCAGCCCGCGCCCGTTTTGCAGCCAGTCGGGATCGAGCGCGGGACCCTGCAGGCGCGTGATGCGGCGCACCTCGAGCGCGGGCGACGCGGCACGCAGGTAGAGATCGCTGGTACCGCCGCGCGTCGAGCGGAACGCGATCCTGCGGCCGTCGGGCGAATACACCGGCTGGCGATCGTCGCCGGCCGGCGGGTCGCTCACCGCCTCGATCGCGCCGTTCTCGAGCGACAGCCGGAACAGCGCGTAGCCGCCGGCGCGCTCGCCGCGGTCGGATGCGAAAGCCACCCAGCGCCCGTCGGGCGAGACGTCCGGCTCGAGATCGTCGAAGTCGTCCCGGGTCAGCTGCTCGAGATGAACCTGCCCGCCCGCCCAGCGCGCGCGGTAGAGATCGCTGCGGCCGCCGAACGCCTGGGCCGAGAACACGATCGCGGTGTCGCCCGGCACCAGGCACGGATCGTTGAGCGCGACCAGACCGGGGAAATCGAGTCTTCTCAGGACGCGCCGGCGGCGCGCGTCCACCACGTACAGCGCGTCGCGGCCCCCACGCTTGGACGAGAGCGCGATGAGTCCCGAAGCCGAAGCGTCGGGGCGGCTGCGGAAAAGATGGAAGGACTCGAACGAGGGCGACTGGCCGCCGCGCAACAGGCGCACGTAGCGCCGCCCGCCGTTGCGGCCCGGCTCGTTGAGCATCAGGTCCACCCCGGCTTCGCTCGCGGCGAAGTAACAGAAGCTCACCGTGGTGTCGGCCGCCTCGCGCGCCGGCAGCACCCGCGGCCCCAGGTTGTAGCGCCCGCGCTTCGTGAGGCGGCGGGCAACGTCTTCCGGCACGCTGGCCGCCGTGACCGCCGGGTAGTAGCGGCGCTTGACGGCGTCGAACCACTCGCCGTCCAGCGTCCGGAGCGGCAGGCCGTATGTGATCCGGAACACGGTCTCGAAATCCTCGGCGCGGTACCAGTTGTCGAGCAGGTCGAAGACCTTTTCGCGACCGTACCGGTCGGCGAGCCACAGCAGGAATGACTGGCCCTCCTTGTACATCAGGACCGTGCCGATGATGCGGTCGCTCCGGAGCAGCGGCAGCGCCTCGCCCGACAGCACGGCGTCGCGCAGCAGCCCCTCCGCCTCCTCGTCCCAGTGGGTGCCGCAAAACTCCGCCAGACCCTCGATGAACCAGAGCGGCGGCAGGTAGTTTTGCGTGCGGTGGTGCTCGCGCATCACGCGCCCCAGCTTCTCCAGCATGTAGGCGTGGGTGAGCTCGTGCCGCGTGACCCATTCCAGTCGTGACCACGATCCGGTGTGCGGGATCAGCACGCGGCCCTTGATGAGCTCGGTGAGCCCGCCGGTGGCCTCGGAGATCAGGCCGGGACTGACGTTGGTCTGCTGGAAGAGGTGATGGACCGAGTACAGGAGAATCGGGACGCGCCGCCGGGGGCTCAAGCGGAAGCGCCCGTCGAACTCGACGCACACGCTCTCGGCGAACGCGGTGAGGCGGCGCGCCAGGCTCTCCTCTTCCGCGTAGTAGTGGAGCCTGAGGTGGGCGGTCTCGAGCACCGACCAGTCGAGGGGCTCGTACTGGACCTTGTTCTTGCCGAAGCCCTGCGCAGAGGCGCGCGGGACGAGCGCCGCGAGGAGTGCTACGCAGAGGGCCGCGGCGGCGAGGCGCGGGATTCGCATCCGGACTCCAACGCGGGGAAAGGGTGTGCTGTCAGCGGCCCGTTGCACTCAGTGCGTCGTCCAGAGAATAGAGCCCGGGCCGCGCCGCCGCCACGAATCGCGCCGCGGCCAGCGCGCCGTGCGCGAACGCCGCGCGGTCAATCGCGACGTGCCGGAGCTCGAGCCATTCGCCCTCGCCGGCGAGCAGCACCTCGTGATCGCCCACCCACGAGCCCCCGCGCACCGCGTGGACGCCGATCTCGGCGGCGGGCCGCGGCCCGATCCGGCCCTCGCGCCCGAAGCGCAACGCCCCGCGCTCGAGGCCGCGCCGCGCCGCCACCTCCGCGGCGAGCGAGAGCGCGGTGCCCGAAGGGCTGTCGAGCTTCCCGCGATGATGGCGCTCCACGATCTCGACGTCCCAGCTCGAAGGCACTGCGCCCAGCGCAGCGGCCAGCGCGCGGCGCAGGACCGCAATGCCGAGGCTGAAGTTGGCGGCGCGTAAGACCGCCACGCGCCCGGCCGCAGCTTCCAGCTCGGCCTCCTCCTCGCGCTCGAGTCCGGTGGTGCCCGAGACCAGGCCCGCGCCGCACGCGGCGCAAACCTGCGCAGCAGCCCGGCAGCCCGCCGGGCTGCTGAACTCCACCACCACGTCGCCGCGCGCCGCGAACGTCGCGACCTCCTCGCCCCAGCCCTCGGCGCCGGGCGGATGGTTCGCGCGCAGTTCCACGCGTCCCTTGACCGCGAACCCGCCGGCCTCGTCCGCGGCCCGCTCCACCGCGCGGCCCATGCGGCCCGCGGCGCCCACCAGCACGAGCGGGATCACGCCCGCGGCGCCGTTCGCCCGCCGCCGGCCACCGGCGCCGCGAGCTTGACGCCGGCCTCGCGCGCCGCCGACTCGACCGCCTGCGCGGTCGCGGGCTCGACCGGCACCAGCGGCAGGCGCAGCTCGTTCTCGATCAACCCCATCGCCGATAAGAGATACTTGACCGGCCCGGGATTGGACTCGATGAAGAGCGCCCTGAAAAGTGGCAGCAGCCGGCGGTGAACGGCCTCGGCTTCGCTCATGCGTCCCGCGCGGGCGTGATCGCACAGCGCCCGCATCTCGGCCGGGGCCACGTTGCCGGCCACCGAGATCACGCCGGCGGCACCCACCGCGATCATCGGCAGCGTGAGCGAGTCGTCACCCGAGAGCAGCGTGAAAGCGGTGCGGGCGCGCAGCGCGCTCGCCTGATCCAGGCTGCCCGAAGCCTCCTTGATCGCCACCACGTTGGAGAGGTCGCGCAGCTTCTCGAGCGTCTCGGGCAGGGTGTTGGTACCGGTACGGCCCGGGATGTTGTAGATCACGAGCGGGAGCTTGGTGCTCTTCGCCACGGCCGTGAAATGAGCGACCTGGCCCCGGGGCGTCGGCTTGTTGTAGTAGGGCGTGACGATCATCGCGCCGTCCAGCCCCAGCTCCTCCGCCATGCGCGTGAGCGCGATGCTGTCCGCGGTCGAGTTGGTGCCGGAGCCGGCGATGACGGGAACGCGCGCGCGCACCCGCTCGCGGGTGAAGCGCCACAGCGCGCGGCGCTCGTCCACGCTGCAGGTCGCGGCCTCGCCGGTCGAGCCCGAGACCACCAGGCCCTCGACCCCGCCCTCGATCAGGAAGTCGATCAGCTGCGCGGTCGCCTCGAGGTCGATCGCGCCGTCGCGAAACGGCGTCACCATCGCCACCGTCAGTCCTTCGAACATGGCACTCTCCTTCAGCGTCGCCCGGCGCCGGCCGGAACGGGCTCGGTCCAGACCCCCGCGTACGCCACTTCGGCGGGGCCGCACAGGCTGGCCTCGTGACCGCGCGCGGTCTCGCGGAACGTCACCTGCAGCTCGTCACCACCCGCCGTCACCACCCGCACCGGCGCGCGCTGCCCTTGTCCGGCCGCCCACAGCGCCGAGGCGATGGCGCCGCTGCCGCACGCCAGCGTCTCCGCCTCCACCCCGCGCTCGTAGGTGCGCATCGCGATGCGGCCGGGATCGAGTCTCGCCACGAAATCGACGTTGGCCCCATTCGGCCCGAGGCGCGGATGATGGCGCAGTGCTGCGCCCCACTCGGCGACCGGCACCCACTCCACGCGCTCCACCGGCACCACGAAGTGCGGCACGCCGGGTACCAGCAGCAATCCCTCGAACGCGCGCCCCACGGCCTCGAGTGTGAGCCGCTCGCCCGCTGGCTCGACCCGCCCGAACTCGAGCTCGATGCCGTTCGCCTCTCCCGCGCGTCGCGCCGCCTTGATCCCGGCGTCGGTGCGGAACCGCACCCGGCCGCCGCAACCGAGACCGAGATCGAGCGCGAGCCGCGCCAGGCAGCGCGCACCGTTGCCGCAGAACTCCGCGCGCCGGCCGTCGGCGTTGAAGTAGCGCATCGCGAAATCGAGCTCGCCATCCCGCTCGAGCAACAGCACCCCGTCCGCCCCCACCCCGCGCCGCCGGTCGCACAGCCGCCGCACCAGTGCTTCGAGCTCAACGGGCAGGAAGTTCTCGCGGTGGTCGATGACCACGAAGTCGTTGGCGGCCCCGTGCATCTTGAGAAACGGGAGGTTCACGGCCTTCAGGGTAACCCCGCCGGGCGCCGCAGCACCAGCGTCAGGCCGGTGAGGTCATCGGCAGGCTCGACGAGGATCACGAGCATGGGGCTCGCCGGCTCGTCCGCCGGCTTCCACCCCCGGTTCTTGTCGTGGTCGCGGAAGGCGCGGAGCCGCCAGCGGCCCGCGTCGAGCTGGAAGTCGAACCCGCCTCCGTCACCGACTTCGTCCATCTTCCGCAGCGTGGTGTCGGAATCGCTCACCGCCATCACGCGCACCACCCCGAGACTGTCGCCCAGGGTGTCGAGCACCGCGCCCCGCACCCGGCCCGGCGCCCGGGGATTGACCACGGAGAGCAGCAGACTCTCGGCGCGCGGCCGGTCGGGGATCAGATTGAACGTGGTGTCGAGCGGCGACAGGATGTCGGCGGCCGGCTCGAACGAGCGGTTGCCGTTGAGATCGGCGAACGCCCAGAGCCGGTAGCGGCCCGGCACCGCGAGCCCCGCCACCCGGAACGCCCCGTTCGCGTCGGCCAGGCCCAGAGCGTCGAAATCGCGCGCCGTGCTGTCCGGCTCCCGCCCGCGCGCGGCGTCGTAGCACCAGACGTAGGTGCCGGGCGCCGAAAACCCGCGCGCCTCGACCTGGCCCGCGAGCAGACCCGGCGGAAAGCTATCTCCGGTACTGAACACGATGGCGGCACCGGCGCCCAGCGGATTGCCGTGGCGATCGCGGGCCTCCCCACCCACGAACAGCGTGTAGGTGCGCTCCGGATCGAGCGGCCTCGCGAGCGCGAGCGCCAGCGTGCGGCCGCTCCAGCGCTGCCGCCGGATGTCGATCCGCGGAGCGAGCGCGACCGACTCGCCGGTCGAGCGGGGCTCCATCCCCTCGCTGAACGTGATCGAGATTCTGGTGTCGAGCGGAACGCGGGCGGTGCCCGAGTCGGGAACGCTCGACACCACGCGCGGCGGCTCGAGGTCGGGCGGTCCGCCCGAGGGCGGCCCCTTCTTGGCGCAACCGGACAGCGCGAGCCCGAGGGCGAGCAGCGTGCAGGGCGCACGGACAACGCGCGGGGTCGGAAAGGCCACGCGCGCATCGTGCATGGTGACTCCGGGCGCGTCAACCGGCGCGAGCGGCATGATCGCGCGCGCGTAGAGCAGGCAGATGAACTGGTGAGCCATGGTTAAGAACGTGAGCCGCCGCGCCGAGGTGAGGGTGGGCCGGAGCGCCCGCGCGCCCCGGCCCGTCCTCGGTGAAGCAATGGGTTCACGCCACCGCTAGGGCGGCAGCACCAGCATTTTCTTGCGGTCGCGGAACGGACCCGCTTCGATCCGGTAGAAGTAGACCCCGGGCTCGACCCGCGCGCCGGCGGCGTCGCGCCCGTCCCACTCGGCAGCGTGGCGGCCAGGCGGGAAGTAGCGATTGACAAGCACCTGCACTCGCCGCCCGAAGAGGTCGAACACCTCGAGCCGCACCACCGCTCCAGCCGGCAGCTCGAAGCGGATCTTGGAGGTGACCCCGAAGGGGTTGGGCTGGTTCTGCCGCAGCACGAACCGCGGCGGGAGTGATGTGGCCTGGACGCTCGACTGGGAGAGTGCCGCCGGCCGCGGGGCGAGCCGGGTGGCCTCCACCGCCAGGAAGCAGGTGCGCAACTGGCCCTCGACCGCGGGCGGCACCGCGAAGTGGAGGCGCACGGTGTCCGCCCCGGCGAGCACCGCGCTCATCGAGTCGGAGCCGGCGAGTGCAGCGGTGAGATCGCCGAGCCCGCCCGAGCGGGCCTCCTGCAGCGTCGCCCACTGCACCCGGGGCGGCTCCGAGAACGGCACCAGGCGCCCCGCGAAGCGCAGGCGCGAAAGCCCAAGGAACGCGAGCCGCACCAGGTTCGACCCGACCGCGTCGGTCGCAAACTCGTCGTAGCCGCGCCGCGGCTCCACCTGCCGCACGGTTCGCCAGCCGCCCGCGCCATCCGAAGCCTCGACCCGCACGCCGCCCGCGGGCGCGCCGTCACCCTTCACCTCCATCACGAACGGCGCGGGCAGCCCGGCTTCCGGGTCATCCGCCGCCCGGAGCTGGACCAGCAGCGTCTCGCCCGCTGCGGCCGCATATTCACCGACTCCGAGCAGCGCGGTCAGGTCGGTCCCGTCGCCGGCCGTGACCCGCACCGCCCTCGCGCGCACCGCCTGCAGCACGCCCCCGCTCGCGTGGTAGACGCTGGCGCCCGGCGCGTGATCGACCACCAGCAGGCGCGCCGCATCGAGCGCGGTGGTGCGCGCGCCGGCCTGGCGCAGCCGCACCGCGTAGGCGCCGTTCTCCACCGCCGGCGCAGCCGCCAGCCGGTAGACGTCGCTCGCGCGCGCGCCGGGCGCGGCACCGTCCAGTACCGAGTTCTCAGTGAACGCCTCGGGTGCCGCCTCCTGAGCACCGAGCGCACCCGCGCTGCGCCGCGCCCGCAGCCCGCCCCCGCCTCCCCCCGAGCCGCCGAAGAACCCTTCGTCGCACAGGATGTTCGGGCCCGCCACCGCCAAATTGCTGAGCGCCGACCAGTGGTCGTTGTCGTCCAGCGATTTCATCCGGAAGTACCAGGTGGTGCCAAAGATGCAGCAGCGGGTGAGGACCTCGGCGGCACCCGGCGCCCCCGGGGGACCGGTCGTCACCGGGGTCGCCTGGCTCCAGTTCGCGTCGGTGATCGGGACCAGTGACTTGCGGAGATCGTACTGGGTCACCGCGCCGCTCAGCGCCAGCGCCGAGTCGTCGGCGGGCGCGGTCCAGGTCAGGCGAATGCTGTCGGCCGTCGCCGGGCAGGCGAGCAGATCGGTGATGGGCTCCGGCCGGATCGCATCGCAGGCGTCGATCACCGGCGTCGCGACCACCTTCACCCACTTCGCGATCGAGGGCACGTCGGAACGATCGGCCGAGCCGGTGACGAACAGCAGGTAGTAGCCGGGCGGCGCGGTGTCGGCGTCCGCCCGCACCGTCACGAACAGCCGCGGTGGGTTCGCGGCGGGCACGAACGTGAGCGGTACGTAGCGCTGGTTTTGGTCGAAGGCGTGCGTGGTGGCGCCGGACCGGATCAGGCATGCTGCCCGGATCTTCGCGGTGTCCGCGACCGGCACGGTGTAGGTCCTGCCCAGCGTGACGCTGGCCGGCGCGCAGGTGATCGAGGGGCGCGCGGCAAGATCCGTATTGCTGTTGGGCTTGAACAGGTACGGCGGACAGAAGAGGTTGAAGCGGTACTTGTCAGAGTGACCTTCAGCGCCCCCACTCAGGACTCTCCCATCGGGCAGCAAAATGGCGGAACTGTGATACCCGCGCAACGTGGGCTGCTCGGCGAGGTCGGTCAGCGCGGTCCACGTGCCCGCGCCCTGGTTGCCGTCGGGATCCCAGATCTGCGGCCGCCGGATCGGGTTGATGTTCTCCTGCGTGATGGTGCTCTCGCCCCCCACGGCCAGCACCTTGCCGTCGGGCAGCAGCACCAGGTTGTGAAAGTAGCGCGGCTCCATCGGTGCGGAGGTGCCCCAGCTCGCGCCGGGGTTCAGGTTCAGCGCGTTGAGGGTCCTGGTGGTGCCGACCACTTGAAAGTTGAGATGCCCGCCCGCAACCATGATGCGGCCGGGCCGGTACTGCACCCCGGTCTCGGCGAAGAAGCCGGTACTGAGACCGGTCAGCGTCTGCCAGCCCTGTGGCGGCTGGCCCGAAGCCGCGAGATCCAGCCAGTAGGTCTGCGGGTCCTGACCGACGGTAATGATGCGGCCCCCGGTCCCGGAGCCGCCGGGCACCGCGAAGTTGAGCGGATAGGTGGCGGTCCAGTAGTGCGGGGCCGCAGTGAGTGCCAGCCACGGCTGGGTCGGGTTCGCGGGGTCGTAGAGCTCCGGGATGCGCGAGAGGGTTCCCTTGGCATCGAGCAACGCGCTGTGGCCGGAGAGCGAGTAGCCGGGTTCGGCCCACTGCGACCAGGTGGGGTTCCAGTACCAGGGGTCCACCACAAACACGTGCGGATCGGCGGCCACGTTCGCCGAGTCCCCGCCGAAGAGGTAGAGCCGCCCTCCGCCCTGCTCCGGGTCGAAGGTCGCGCTGTGCCGGGCGCGCGCGTCCGGCGGCGCCGGTGTGCCGTTAAAGCTCCGCCGCTTCCAGCCGACGGTGCCGTTCTCGAAGATCCACAGCGCCCAGAACTCCCGCGAGCAGGAGGTCGCGCTCAGCGCGCCGCCGAACATGAAGGCCACATGGCCCGACTGCCCGGGCGCGTAGGTCCGGGGTACGGAATCGCGATTCATGGTGTGCCAGTAGCGCGGGGCGGGAGTGCCATCGCCCAGGTCCACCCGGGGGATGGTGTCCCACGTCGCGCTGTTCGGCAGGTTGGGATCGGGCCAGCGCAGCTGCCAGACGCGGGTGTCGGTGGGCGTTTGGCCCGGCGCGCTCGTGCCCCCGAACACGATCATCCGCTGCGAGCTGCCGGTCTCGTCGTAGAGCGCCGTGTGGCCGCAGCGGGCGGGGGGCGGGGTGCCGGAAATGTCCATCGGCGTCCACAGGAGATTGGGACCCGATCTGAAGAGTCGATGAACGTCGCCGAGCGGGGCACCGGTCTCGTCCAGCCCGCCGTAGACGACCATCGAGTTGTTGAGCGCGACGACCGCGGTGTGGTCGCTGCGCTTGGAAGGGAGAGTGCTCAGGGGGGGATTGTCCAAGGCTTGTTTAAACCACGTGTACGTGTAGTCCGGGCCGGTTGGATTGTCCACTCGCGAGAGAAACCAGGTGTCGTTCAGCCGCACATTATTCGCGCTCTGCCCGCCGAAGAGCACCTGCGCCCCGAATCCGGTGACGTTGCTCATCTCCAGGAAGCTGTGGCCCGCCCGGATCGGTGGCGGGCTGACCGGATAGATGGTGTTCGGAATCACCGACGTTTCCCACGCCCCCTGAGGCACCGGGGCGAAGCGGTAGAGCGAATCTCCGACCGGGCTCGGCGGCAGCACGCCATTGCGCAGGCCCCCGAAATATCGGTGTTGCGGGTGCCGGCTGCCGCCGGCGACCATGACTCGCCCGCGCACGGAAGTCGCAGATGGATACCACCGCCAGTCGCCCATCGGGCCGGAGTTGCTCCAGCTCCCGCGTGCGCTGCCCGAGCCGCGGGTGTAGATGCGGGTCTTGTTCTCCCCGTATTCGCCGGTCACCGGGCTGGTACCGGCGGGAATGAACGCGCGGCCGTCCGGCAGCGCCACGTTCGCCGCACAGAAAATATCGACCCCCGAGGTGTCGAGCCCGAGGCTCACGAAGCTCGCGCCGGGGAAAGATACGCAACCGTCGTTGCCGGTGAGCCAGCCCCATTCGGCGCCGTTGAACTGACCGTCCCGTTCCCCGCGGAACCAGACGACGCGGCTATGAAACGGGCTGTTGTCGCCCGGCACCAGCAGCATGTGGACCGCGTACCGCTCGGGATTGCCGGCGCTCGAGTCCGCGGAGTAGGTCCACATCCCCGTCTGCGCCAACACGACCGCGGGGGCGAGGAACGTCAGGAGAATGCTGGCGGCGAATGCGCTGCAGCGTGAACGAGGGACTGCGTGCGGGTGCACGACCGAAGCAAGCGAAGCGCGCGCGACCATGGCAGCCTCCAGGTTGGGATGAAGGACGAATAGGGCCAGATGGTCGCAGCGGGTGCTGAAGCGGGAGGCCGTGCGGTGCGGCCAAATCAAGGCTAGCAGCGCGCCCCCGCTATCTGCAATTATCAATGGGGTCGTCACGCCCCGCCGATGGCTGAGATCCGCCCGGCCATGGAGCGCGTCCGATCCGGCTTTCGGAGGCCCGCGTGAGATCGGGCAGGCTGGTTGCCCTCGCGTATTCCGCAGCATTCTTCCTCTCGGCGACCCCCGCCGCGGCCCAGTGGGGGCCCCTCGGAGCGCCGGTGTGCGCGGACTCGTGCGTGGCCGATGCCCACGGGGTGATCGCGGACGGCGCCGGGGGAGCATTCATCACCTGGCGAGATCTTCGGACCAACGCGCTCACCGAGACCGACGTCTACGGGCAGCGGCTCACGAGTGCGGGGACGGTCGCCTCCGGCTGGCTCACCGGTGGCGTGCCGGTGTGTGTGGTTTCACGACCCCAAGAACAGACCTCGATCGCGGCAGACGGACAGGGCGGCATGCTGCTGGCCTGGATGGACCTCCGCAACGGTGGGACCGGCGGCACGTCGCACGACATCTACGTCCAGCGAATTCGCGGAGACGGATCGCTCGCCCCCGGCTGGTCCGTGAATGGCGTGCCTGCGACGCGCGCCCCATACAGCCAGCTGTTCCCGAGCATCGCCCGGGACGGCGCGGGCGGGGCCTACGTGGTGTGGCAGGAATGGCGAAACTATTCGACCCACGGTCTCGATGTCTACGCGCAGCATCTGACGGCAGGCGGCGAGGTGGCCGGCGGCTGGCCCCTCGATGGATTGCCCGTGTGCACCCTCGCCAACGACCAGTACCCCCCGTTTGGCATCCTTCCGGACGAGGCGGGCGGAGTGGTGCTGGTGTGGGGCCATGACCGAACGGGTGCGTTCGACACCTACGCCCAGCACCTGCTCGCCGACGGCACGATCGCGCCGGGCTGGACGCCGAACGGGGTGCCGCTGATCCTGGGGCGGACCAGGGCGCAGGTGGCCCCGGATGGCGCGGGGGGTTTCTACCTCGGCTCTTCGATTGTGGACGCGGTCTACTACTACGACACGGAGTACTACGTGCAGCGCTTCACGTTCGCGGGCACCCGGACTCCGGGCTGGCCCCCGAACGGGGTGCGGGTCTGCGGCGCGCCGGGAGCGCGGTTCGGGCTCCAAGTTGTCCCGGACGTCCAGGGCGGCCTGCTGCTCGCCTGGTACGACTATCGGCCCTCGCCAACGGGCAGCAGCGAGATCTACGCCCTGCGCGTGATGCCCGACGGCTCGCTCGCTGCGGGCTGGACGGTGGACGGGGTGCGGGTGAGCGACGACACCGCACCCGGGAATGAGTTCGACCCGAGTCTCGCGCCGGACGGGCTCGGAGGTGTCTACGTGGCGTGGGAATCGCCGACGGACTATGAGCAGCCCGCCTACGTGCAACATCTGACCGCGGGCGGCGCCGTCGCCCCGGGCTGGGCGCGCTACGGCGTGCGGCTGGCGCCCACCACCAGCCAGTTCGATCCTCAGGTGGTCCAGGACGGTACTGGCGGGGCGATCGTGGTGTGGGATGAGGCCGATCAGGCCAATCGCCGGTTCGGCCTCTACGCCCAGCGCTTCCGGAGCGACGGCCCGGTGGCGGCGCTGGTGTCGCTGGTGAGCGCGCAGGCCGAGCCGGATGCGGTGCGGCTCGTGTGGCTCGTGGCGGACGCGATCTCGTTCCGGGCGACGGTGGAGCGGCGCAGCGATGGTTCCGGCTGGCAGCCGCTCGGTGCGGTGACCGCCGACGGCAGCGGGCGCATCGAGTACGAGGATCGCGCCGTCACGCCCGGCGAGCGCTACGCCTATCGCCTCGCTTATACCGAAGACGGCCTCGCGCGCCATTCCGCCGAAGCCTGGGTGGACGTGCCGCGTGGGCTCGCCCTCACGCTCGAGGGCCTGCGCCCCAACCCCGCGGTGGGCGACCTCACCGTCTCGTTCACGCTCCCCAGCGCCGCGCCCGCGCGGCTCGAGCTGATCGACTTGAGCGGCCGCCGCCTGGTCGATCGCGACGTTGAATCGCTCGGTGCGGGCCGCCATCTGCTGCGGCTCGGCGAGAGTGCGCAGATTGCGCCCGGCATGTACTGGCTGCGCCTCACGCAGGGCGGGCGCGCTCTCACTGCCCGGGTGAGCGTGGTGCGATGAGTTTCGACCGGCCCGAGTAGGCTCGCGGCCGAGATGTGCCACGGGCAGCCCGGCTCGCCGCGGCGCCTCGCCCCTCCCCGAGCCTTCAAGCGCGCGGATGCGCCTGATCGTAGGCCTTCTTGAGCCGCGCCTGCGAGACGTGGGTGTAGATCTGCGTGGTGGCGAGCGAGCGGTGGCCCAGTAATTCCTGGATCGCCCGCAGGTCGGCGCCGCGGTCGAGCAGGTGGCTGGCAAACGAGTGCCGCAGCGCGTGCGGCGTCACGCCGATGCCGCCCGCGACCTCGATCAGCCTTCGACGCACCACGCGCTGCACGGTGCGGCCGCTGAGCCGCGTGCCGCGCGGCCCCACGAACACCGGCTCGTCGCCGCGCCCGGCCGCACGGCCCCCGGCCGCAAGGTAGCGCTCGAGCGCCGTGAGCGCCGTGGCGCCGACGGGGACGATGCGCTCGCGCCGGCCCTTGCCGCGCACCCGCAGCAGAGCGCTCCGCGG